>NZ_JBEXYF010000103.1:0-1085 GCF_040630775.1 Nocardia sp. NPDC005745 | reverse complement strand
GCCGAGCAGGTTCCGGCGTCGGGTGTGGTGTCGGGTGTGGCATATCCGCAGGGGAAGACCGTGCTGGTGTTCCCGGGCCAGGGTGCGCAGTGGCTGGGCATGGGCCGGCAACTACACGCAACGTTCCCAGCGTTCGCGCGAGCATTCGACGAGACGGTATCCGCGCTGGATTCTGCGCTGAGTTGCTCGCTGCGAGACGTATTGTGGGGCGACGATCACGACGCACTCGATCAGACACAGTTCACTCAGGCAGCTCTGTTCGCCATAGGCGTCGGCGTGACCGGGCTCCTGCGGGACTGGGGCGTGCAAGTGGACTTCGTGGCCGGGCACTCGATCGGCGAGGTGAACGCCGCCCACACAGCAGGTGTGCTGTCGCTCGAAGACGCGGTGGCGCTGGTTGCGGCCCGGGGACGGTTGATGCAGGCGCTGCCCGAGGGCGGGGCGATGGTCGCGATCCAAGCAGCCGAAGCTGAGGTACGGCCTCTCCTCACCTCGCAAGTGGCCATCGCCGCAGTAAATGGACCGGACTCGGTAGTGATCTCCGGAGCCCGTGAGGACGTGGCTGCGGTCGTGCAACGCCTACAAGACGATCACCGGCGGGTGCGTTGGTTGCCGGTTTCGCACGCGTTTCACTCTCCGATGATGCGACCGATGCTCGACGAATTCGGTACCGCGATCGCCGGTCTGTCGTTCAACGAGCCCACGATCCCGATCGTCTCGAACATCGATGGCAGCTTTGCCACTGCCGATCTGGCCACGGCCCGGTACTGGGTGGAGCATGTAGGGGCGACGGTGCGCTTCGCCGACGGGCTGCAGACCCTACGCCGAGCCGACGCAACCAGATTTGTTATCGCCGGTCCCGATGGGGGACTGACCTCCTTGATTACCCAGAACATCGACAACAACTCCGCGACGACCGATCCGCTGGTAGCGGTGCCCGTGCTGGGTAAAGACCGCGACGAGACGGAAACGGCACTGCACGCACTATCACAGTTGGGTGTGTCGGGTGTGGGTGTGGAGTGGGAGTCGGTGTTGCGGGGGCGTGGGCGGTGGGTCGAGTTGCCTGCGTATGCGTTCCAGCGACG
>NZ_JBEXYF010000102.1:0-1129 GCF_040630775.1 Nocardia sp. NPDC005745 | reverse complement strand
ATCCAGCCCAGCCACCCACGCAGCCAGATCCTCATCGATCAACACAACGAAACAGACTACCGCCCAACATAACGAAGTGCGGCTGGAGTACTAGGTTCTGTCTCCCAATCGTCTGATTAGTCAGCTTTGGGGTGGGCCGGTGGTGCATCATGTCCGCTGTGGCGAGGTCGGCGGGTGATCGGTTTCAGGTGTTGACGGACAGGCAGTGGGAGTTGCTGGAGCTGCTGTTGCCGAAATCCGAAGGGCGGGTGGGTCGTAACTTCGCCAACAACCGTCTGGTGGTGGAGGGGATGCTGTACCGGTTGCGCACGAGTTCGCCGTGGCGGGATCTGCCGGAGGTGTTCGGTCCCTGGCAAACGGTATGGAAGCGGCACCGCCGCTACGCGGCTGACGGCACATGGGATCGGGTGCTGACCGCGTTGCTCGCGCTGGCTGATACCACCGGTGACCTGGACTGGGTGGCCTCGATCGATTCCACGGTCGTGCGGGTGCACCAGCACGGCGGCGGTGCCAGGCGCGACTCGGTGTCTGGGTTATGAACCCGCCGATCATGCGATCGGGCGCTCACGTGGTGGGTTGACGACCAAGGTGCATCTGGTCACCGACGGCCGCGGTCGGGGCTTGGCGGTGCAGCTCACGCCGGGACAAGCGGGCGACTCGCCGATGCTCGCGCCGCTGTTGGAGGCGGTCGCGGTACCTCGCCTCGAGGGCGGCGGCCCACCGCGGCGCAACCCGCAGGTGCTGATCGCCGACAAGGCGTATTCCTCGGCCGCCAACCGGGCCTTGTTGCGGCGCAAACGTATCCGCACCGTCATCCCCGAACGATCCGACCAGACCGCCAACCGTAAACGTAGAGGTCACCGTGGTGGCCGAGCGCCGGACTTCGACCGAGAGACCTACAAGCGGCGCAATGTCATCGAACGCGCCTTCAACAAGGCCAAACACTGGCGCGCGGTCGCCACACGGTATGACAAGTTGGCCATCACCTACCGCGCCGGAGTCGTCCTGGCCCTGATCGTGGAATGGCTCAGGTCATTGGGAGACAGAACCTAGTACTCCAGCCGCACTTCGTTATGTTGTGCCTGTCTTCGCTGGTAGTGGGCCTGTTTGGCGCGGTGTTGATGTCTTC
>NZ_JBEXYF010000101.1:0-1259 GCF_040630775.1 Nocardia sp. NPDC005745 | reverse complement strand
TTCCTGGCCGACAAGTTCGCCAAGTGGCAGTTGCCGGAACGCTGGGCGTTCATCGCCGAGGTCCCCAAGACCAGTGTGGGCAAGTTCGACAAGAAACGGCTGCGCAGCCAGTACGCCGACGGCGAACTGGACATCACCACGCTCACCTGATGTTTCCGCTCAGCAAAGCCCGAGGCGTGCTTGCCCGCTCGAACTATCGTGTCTCCGATCCGGAGCTGCTACCCGGATCGGAGAGGGTACCGCTTCGGCAACGTCGCCGGCCTCCTCTCCTTTGCGCCGAGCCACCTCGCGGTGCCGCACCGGACAGGCGCGACAGCTCGGCGGTCGAGTCTCGTCTTACCGGAGTTCAGCACCCAGCGGTCGGGAGACGAAATGCGGTCAATAGTCGTGAAAGACGCTGCAGCGGTGCACGTGAAAGCGCATGGCTCCCGGTACTCGTACGCGAAAGGAGACGGGCAGCATGCTAGATGACAAATGGCTCCTCTCCGAGGGCGACATCCATGTACGAGTATGGATGGCGGGCCTGGTCTTCGACTATGCGGTGGCTTCGACCGCCGCTCGCGGCGTCGTTCGCGACTGGCAGAAAAGACATTGGTGCACGATCGAATTCCTTCGCGACACGGCCGAGGGGCTGCGCCTACTCCCTCGCATGCCATGCGAGCGGTTGTTCCTCGGACAGTGAGCTGTCCCACGACGCCGCAACCAGACAACCGAGCGAAGCGTAGCTTCGTGAAGAAGCCACGGGACTATCGCCGTCGATCCGCTACCACCGGCGATCTTTATCGGCAACGACCGCCTGAGGTAGCTCCGATACCGCCTCCACGGTCGGGATACCAGAACCGTTGAGCCACCGCGACACCCGCAGTTTCCGCTCGGCATCGTTCAGGCTGCAGGGCCTCACGATCCGCGCCACGGTAGTACCGGCCCGGTAAATTGCGTGGGATCCTTCGCGGATCACCTCTGGCTGTTGCAGCTCGAGCCCGGCTTTTGGGCGACCCTGGCCAGTACCGGAAAGGGGTGCGACACGACAGTCCGGGGGATCGGCGGGGGTGTGGCCGGTGCCGTGCCGGTGCGGATGAGATTCGGCGGATCGCGCCGGTGGGCGGCTCGGCGACTATGGACTCAGGTAACTGGGCAATCCTCTAGTTGCGTTCGTTCAGTGGCCCCGGTTCGCCGGGTGATCAGCGCGGTGGGAGGTAGGACGTCGACAGCGCGGGTGTTGCGGCCGCGAACTCGTCGGCGGTGACGAGATCGAACTC
>NZ_JBEXYF010000100.1:0-1260 GCF_040630775.1 Nocardia sp. NPDC005745 | reverse complement strand
CAAGATCTTCTGATCTTCGATCTTTTTCGGAGACAACTCGGCTTCGCGTCCCATTTCCAAGGTCTGGGTGCCTGGGCCGTGTGGAGTCCAGTTGTTGTTCAACACGCTGCTGCCCGGTACGAGTTCCTTGCCCCCGAACTCGCCGGCGAGGAAGATGCTGAACTCGACCACGCAATTGCGGTGGTATCCCGGGGGCCGGAAGGTTTTCTCGGCCACCATCCATCGGGGGGTCAGGGCCATCACGTCGAAGTTGGGTCCAAGGATCGGATCGGAGGGAGAAGTCAGAAGCGCGAAGATCGACGGATCCGGGTGGTCCACGGTGAGCGTTCCCATCGCGATAAAGCGATCGAGGTCGTATTTGTAGGGGTAGAGGCTGCCCCTCCAGGCGACCACGTCAAGCGGTGAGTGGGTCAACGCCGCCGACCAAAGATTGCCAGCGAACTTGTGGATCATCTGCACCGGGCGATCCTGGTCCTCGAAGGCTGCCACCGGGATCTCGAAGTCGTTGACGTTGGCCAGCGCGTTCGTGCCGATCAACCCGAGCTCAGGCAGCCGCAACGGCAACCCGAAGTTCTCGCACACGAACCCATCCGCGCGGTCGTCGAGCAGCTCGACCCGGAACTTGAGACCCCTGGGAATGACCGCGATCTCGCCGAGGCCAACATCGAGCTTGCCCATCTCGGTGAATACCCGGATACGCCCATTCTGGGGGACGATCATCAGCTCTCCGTCGGCGTCGGCGAATACTCGGTCACGCATCGACTTCACCGCCGAGTAGACGTGAACGGCCATGCCCGACTGCGAATTCGGCGACCCGTTGCCGCACAGAGTGGAAAGGCTGTCGACGAAGTCTCCCGTCGCGGCCAAGTTCCCAACCGGGCCCCAACAGGTGTTATTGGGCGATGGTGGCAGGTCGAATGGAGGCGTGCTCAGGTTGCGGTTGTCGATCCGCTCGAATCGTCGGTGCGACGCCGACGGGCGGATCCGGAAAACGTAGGAACGGCGGTTCAGTGCCCGTGGTGCGGTGAAGGTGGTGCCGGACACCAGTTCGCTCACCAGTCCGTGAGCAACTTTCTGCGGGCTGTTCTGACCGATGGGCAGCGTGCCTGGCAGTGCCTCGGTCTCGAGTTCGTTGCCGAGACCGTTCTGGTATATGAGCGTGTCTTGAGCAGTGGTTGCACGGGTGGATGCGGCGTCTGTCCGTTCGGCGATATCAGTCATCAAAAGAATCTCCTCGTTGTTCGACCGACCCCCCGGGCG
>NZ_JBEXYF010000099.1:0-1328 GCF_040630775.1 Nocardia sp. NPDC005745 | reverse complement strand
GTTGGATGCGCCGTCCTGGTTCACCGCACTACCACGCACCACCGCCAACACCCGATGCCCCAGACGACGCGCATCCGACAACCGCTCCAACACCACCAAACCGGCGCCCTCGGCGAGCCCAGTCCCGTCGGCGTCGTCGGAGAACGCCCTACACCGCCCATCTGCCGACAACGCTTGCATTCGGGAGAACTCCACGAAGCCTTGGGGATCGCCCAGAATCACAACACCGCCGGCCAGTGCCGTCGAGCATTCCCCTGCGCGCAGGGCTTGGCATGCCTGATGCAACGCCACCAGCGACGACGAACACGCCGTGTCCATCGTCACCGCAGGCCCTTCCAACCCGAACACATACGAAATACGACCAGATAGGACGCTGTCGATATTGCCGGTCAGTACGTACCCGCTGAGTTCCGCCGGTGCTTGGCTCATCGGCCGCCCGTAGTCGGTCGACATGCCTCCGATGTAGACGCCGGTGTGTGATCCGCGCATGGTGGAGGGGACGATGCCCGCGGATTCGAAGGTCTCCCATGCCACTTCGAGCAGCACTCGTTGCTGGGGATCCATCGCCAACGCTTCGCGGGGGGAGATGCCGAAGAATTCCGCGTCGAAGCCGGTGGCGTCGTCGAGGAACCCGCCTTCGCGTGTATACGAGGTCCCCTGCCGATCAGGATCGGGATCGTAGAGATTCTCGACGTCCCATCCACGATCGTCGGGGAGCCCGGAGATCACGTCTCGTCCCTGTGACACCAGGTCCCACAGATCGGCCGCGGACCGCACCCCGCCCGGATACCGGCAGCCCACACCCACGATCGCGATCGGCTCGTGGGCCATCTGTTCGAGTTGACGCACCCGCTGGTTGGACTTGCGGAGATCGCCGATGGCCTTGCGCAGATGCTCACGCAGTTCTGTTTCGTTCGCCATGGTCAGGCTCTCCCGTCATATGATGCGGTTCCCGCAGAGCTGGAACTGTCGAGCTCGTTGCTCAACGCTTCGAAAAGTTCGTCGTCGGATGCCGAAGCCAGGTCCTCGGCTTGTTCGTCGTCATCCCAGTCCTCGATGCCGGCCAGCAGCGCGTTGAGCTTCAGGCCGAAAGACCGCAACCGCTGCTCGACATGCCCCTCGACCTGGTTGTTCGCTGCAAGAGCAGTGATCAGGGACTCGATCTTGTCGAGTCCTTCGACAAGGCTCTTCTCACCGGCGCCTCGTCGAGAGGACCCGCTTGCGGCAGCAGGTTGTATGTGTGTTTTGAGGTAGGTGGCCACCGCGGTAGGGGTCGGGTGGTCGAAGACCAAGGTCGCGGGCAAGGTCAGTCCGGTCGCCTTGGACAG
>NZ_JBEXYF010000098.1:0-1374 GCF_040630775.1 Nocardia sp. NPDC005745 | reverse complement strand
CTAGTACTCCAGCCGCACTTCGTTATGTTGGGCGGTAGTCTGTTTCGTTGTGTTGATCGATGAGGATCTGGCTGCGTGGGTGGCTGGGCTGGATGATCTGTTCGGGCGGGTGACGGGCCGGTTCTATCGGGCGGAGCCGCGGGGTCGGGCTCGGGCGTATGTGCGGGGATTGCTGGCGCCGTTGGCGGGTAAGAACGGGTGGACGTTGGCCGAGGTGGCCGGGGATTCGACACCGGATGGGATGCAGCGGTTGCTGAACGCGGCGGCTTGGGATGTCGATGGGGTGCGTGACGATGTGCGTGCGTATGCGGTCGAGCACCTCGGGGACCCGGATGGTGTGTTGGTGGTCGATGAGACGGGATTTCTGAAGAAGGGCGTCAAATCCGCTGGGGTGCAACGACAGTACTCCGGCACGGCGGGTCGGATCGAGAATTGTCAGCTCGGTGTGTTCTGTGCGTATGTGAGCGTGAAGGGGCGCACGTTGATCGACCGGGAGCTGTATCTGCCGAAGTCCTGGATCAGCGACCGGCAGCGATGCCGGCAGGCTGCGGTGCCCGAGGATGTCGAGTTCGCCACGAAGCAGGTTCTGGCCCAGCAGATGCTGGGGCGTGCCCTGGATGCCGGTGTGCCGGCGCGGTGGGTGACCGCCGATGAAGCCTATGGCGGTGATTCGAAGTTCCGCAGGTGGCTCGAGCGCCGTCGGATCGGGTATGTGGTCGCTGTTCCCAGCAGCGCACCAATCGTGCTCCTGTCGGGTGATTCACGCGCGGACCGTCTTGTGGCGGACGCACCGCCGGATGCGTGGAAGCGTCTGAGCTGTGGAGATGGTGCGAAAGGCCCGCGAATGTTCGACTGGGCCGTGGCGACGCTGCCCGGCGTCAGCGAGGCAGGTGCCGGGTGGCGGCGCTGGCTGCTGGCCAGGCGGTCGCTGACCCGCAACACCAAAGGCGAGTTCGAGATCGCCTACTACATGTGCGGCGGCCCGATCGGTACCAGTGACACCGACCTGATCAGGGTCGCCGGTGCCCGCTGGGCAGTCGAGGACTGCTTCCAAACCGCGAAAACCGAAGTCGGGCTCGACCAGTACCAGGTCCGCCGCTACGACGCCTGGTACCGGCACATCACCCTGGCCATGCTCGCCCACACCTACCTCGCCGTCACCGCCGCCATCTCCCCAAAAGCATTGGCAGCGGCCTCATTCCACTCACACTCGGTGAAATCAAGCGTCTCCTGGCACACCTGACCACCCCGATCTCGAACCTCACCACCGTCCGCCGCTGGTCGACCTGGCGACGAAGACATCAACACCGCGCCAAACAGGCCCACTACCAGCGAAGACAGGCACAACATAACGAAGTGCGGCTGGAGTACTAG
>NZ_JBEXYF010000097.1:0-1433 GCF_040630775.1 Nocardia sp. NPDC005745 | reverse complement strand
GTCGTGGTGTCGCAGCTGGTGCGTTCGCCGGGTGTCTACTTCGACCACAGTGTCGACAAGGGCACGGAGAAGGACCTGCACAGTGTGCGGGTGATTCCGTCGCGCGGTGCGTGGCTGGAGTTCGACGTGGACAAGCGCGACACCGTGGGTGTGCGCATCGACCGCAAGCGTCGCCAGCCGGTCACCGTGCTGCTGAAGGCGCTGGGCTGGACCACCGAGGAGATCGTCGAGCGCTTCGGCTTCTCCGAGATCATGATGTCGACCCTGGAGAAGGACAACACCGCCGGTCAGGACGAGGCGCTGCTGGACATCTACCGCAAGCTGCGTCCGGGTGAGCCGCCGACCAAGGAGTCCGCGCAGACCCTGCTGGAGAACCTGTTCTTCAAGGAGAAGCGCTACGACCTGGCGCGCGTCGGTCGCTACAAGATCAACAAGAAGCTCGGCATCCACGTGGGCGAGCAGGTCGTCGGTTCGGTGCTGACGAAGGAAGACATCGTCAACACCATCGAGTACCTGGTCCGCCTGCACTCGGGCGACAAGACCATGACCGCCCCCGGCGGCGCCGAGGTGCCGGTGGAAGTGGACGACATCGACCACTTCGGCAACCGTCGCCTGCGCACCGTCGGCGAGCTGATCCAGAACCAGATCCGGGTCGGTCTCTCCCGCATGGAGCGTGTCGTCCGCGAGCGGATGACCACTCAGGACGTCGAGGCGATCACGCCGCAGACCCTGATCAACATCCGCCCGGTCGTCGCCGCGATCAAGGAGTTCTTCGGAACCTCCCAGCTGTCGCAGTTCATGGACCAGAACAACCCGCTGTCGGGCCTGACCCACAAGCGCCGCCTCTCGGCGCTGGGCCCGGGTGGTCTGTCCCGTGAGCGCGCCGGCCTGGAAGTCCGTGACGTCCACCCGTCGCACTACGGCCGCATGTGCCCGATCGAGACCCCGGAAGGCCCGAACATCGGCCTGATCGGCTCGCTGTCGGTGTACGCGCGGGTCAACCCGTTCGGCTTCATCGAGACCCCGTACCGCAAGGTCGTCGACGGCCGGGTGACCGACGAGGTTCGCTACCTGACCGCCGACGAGGAGGACCGGCACGTTCGCGCGCAGGCCAACTCGCCGGTCGACGCCGAAGGCCGCTTCCTCGAGGACCGCGTGCTGTGCCGGCGTGGCAACGAGGAGAACGAGCTCGTCGCCGCCACCGAGGTCGACTACATGGACGTGTCGCCGCGTCAGATGGTGTCGGTCGCGACGGCGATGATCCCGTTCCTCGAGCACGACGACGCCAACCGCGCCCTGATGGGCGCGAACATGCAGCGTCAGGCTGTTCCGCTGATTCGTTCCGAGGCCCCGCTGGTCGGCACCGGCATGGAGCTGCGCGCGGCCGTGGACGCGGGCGACGTGGTGGTGAACGAGAAGCCCGGTGTGGTCGA
>NZ_JBEXYF010000096.1:0-1433 GCF_040630775.1 Nocardia sp. NPDC005745 | reverse complement strand
GTCGTGGTGTCGCAGCTGGTGCGTTCGCCGGGTGTCTACTTCGACCACAGTGTCGACAAGGGCACGGAGAAGGACCTGCACAGTGTGCGGGTGATCCCGTCGCGCGGTGCATGGCTGGAGTTCGACGTGGACAAGCGCGACACCGTGGGCGTGCGCATCGACCGCAAACGCCGTCAACCCGTGACGGTCCTGCTGAAGGCGCTCGGCTGGACGGATGAGCGGATTCGCGAGCGGTTCGGTTTCTCCGAGATCATGATGACGTCGCTGGAGAAGGACAACACACCGGGCACCGATGAGGCGCTGCTGGACATCCATCGCAAGCTGCGTCCGGGTGAGCCGCCGACCAAGGAGTCCGCGCAGACCCTGCTGGAGAACCTGTTCTTCAAGGAGAAGCGCTACGACCTGGCGCGCGTCGGTCGCTACAAGATCAACAAGAAGCTCGGCATCCACTCCGGCGAAGTCATCGGCTCACCGGTGCTCGCCGAGGAAGACAACGTCACGATCATCGAATACCTGCTGCGCCTGCACGCGGGTGACAAGACCATGACCGCCCCCGGTGGCATCGAGGTTCGGGTCGAGGTCGATGACATCGATCATTTCGGCAACCGTCGCCTGCGCACCGTCGGCGAGCTGATCCAGAACCAGATGCGAATCGGTCTGTCCCGTATGGAGCGTGTGGTCCGCGAGCGGATGACCACTCAGGACGTGGAGGCGATCACGCCGCAGACACTGATGAACATCCGCCCGGTCGTAGCCGCGATCAGGGAGTTCTTCGGAACCTCGCAGATGTCGGTATTCCTCGACGAGCGCAACCCGCTGGCCAGTCTGACCCAGAAACGCCGCCTCTCGGCGCTGGGCCCGGGTGGCCTGACCCGTGAGCGCGCCGGCCTGGAGGTCCGCGATGTGCACTACAGCCATTACGGCCGGATGTGCCCGATCGAGACACCCGAAGGCCCGAACATCGGCCTGATCGGTTATCTGTCGGTGTACGCGCGGGTGAATCCGTTCGGCTTCATCGAGACGCCGTACCGCAAGGTCGTCGACGGCCGGGTGACCGACGAGGTCGACTACCTGACCGCCGACCAGGAAGACCTGCATGTCGTGGCGCAGGCGAACGAGCCACTCGATGCGGAGGGGCGCTTCGTCGAGCCGCGAATCGCGGTGCGTCGCAGGAATTCCGAGGTCGAGCTCGTCGATTCCGCGCAAGTCGACTACATGGACGTGTCGCCGCGTCAGATGGTGTCGGTCGCGACGGCGATGATCCCGTTCCTCGAGCACGACGACGCCAACCGCGCTCTCATGGGTGCGAACATGCAGAAGCAGGCGGTGCCGCTGATCCGTTCCGAGGCCCCGCTGGTCGGCACCGGCATGGAGCTGCGCGCGGCCGTGGACGCGGGCGACGTGGTGGTGAACGAGAAGCCCGGTGTGGTCGA
>NZ_JBEXYF010000095.1:0-1452 GCF_040630775.1 Nocardia sp. NPDC005745 | reverse complement strand
TCCCTAAGGTTGTGGGTGTCTGGGGTTGGTGCCCCGGATGCCCGGGACGGTGGGGTGTAGCTGATGGTTTGTTGCCTCTGGTGAGGCTCGAGAGGACTGGCTGCCCCACTGTTCTGGACGCTCCGGCCGCTGATTGAGAGCTGTTGCGGACCGTCGCTGGTTAGGGATCTGACGGCGGGGCTGTCCGCGGGCTGCGACAGCGACAGCGGGAGCGAGTGGGTGGCAGAACGCCCGGAAGTCTGGATCGGTATCGACGTTGGTAAGCAGGCGCATCATGTGTGCGCGGTGGACGACACCGGCAAGCGGCTTTTCAGTCAGAAACTGGCCAACGATCAGGCCGCGATCGAGCAGCTGGTGGTTCGGGTCCGCGGTCTGTCTGAGCGGGTGAAGTGGGCGATCGATCTGACCAGCCCGATGGCGTCGCTGCTGATCACTGTGCTGCTCACCGTCGACGGGGATGTCACCTATGTGCCCGGCCGGGTCGTGAACATGATGACCCACGGGTTCCGCGGCGAAGGCAAGACCGACGCCAAAGACGCCCGGGTGATCGCCGAAACCGCCCGGATGCGTGGCGATTTCACGCAGGTCCGAATGCCTGACGAGCTGATAGCCGGCTTGAAAGCCCTGACCAGTTATCGCGCCGACCTGATGGACGACTGGGTCGCCGGGGTCAACCGGTTGCGTGCTCTGCTGGGGTCGATCTTCCCGGCGCTGGAAGCCGCGTTCGATTACTCGAAACGCACACCGCTGATCCTGGTCGCCGGCCTGTGCACCCCCGCCGAGATCCGTACTGCCGGGATCGGCGGTGTCGCAGCGTATTTGACGGAGAACAAGGCGTGGGGGCCGATGATCACCAAGGCCGCCGCGACGGCGGTCACTGCCGCGCAAGCGCAAACGCTGTCGCTGCCCGGGGAGGCCGACGCGGCGATGCTGGTCAAGCGCCAAGCCCGCAAGCTGCTCGATCTCGATCGCGAGATCAAGGACACCGACAAGCTGATCACGGCCCGGTTCCGGCAGCATCCGTGGGCGAGGATCATCGAATCGATGCCCGGCATGGGACCTGGCCTCGGCGCGGACTTCCTCGTCGAAACCGGCGGTGATCTGGCCACCTTCGCTTCCGCGGGCCGACTGGCGTCCTACGCCGGGCTGGTTCCCGTGCCCCGTGATTCGGGCAGGGTCAGCGGGAACTTCCACAGGCCCAAGCGCTACAACCGCCGGATGCGGCGGGTGTTCTACATGGCGGCCTTGTCCAGCCTGAAACACACACACGGGCCGTCGCGGCGGTTCTACGACCGCAAACGCGGCGAGCGGCTCATCCATACCCAAGCCCTCCTAGCGCTGGCCCGGCGCCTGGTCGACGTCCTGTGGGCACTGCTGCGTGACGGTCGGGAATTCACCAACGCCACGCCGTCCCCCGCAGGGCTGGTGGCTTGACACGGTCATTGAGAGTCC
>NZ_JBEXYF010000094.1:0-1532 GCF_040630775.1 Nocardia sp. NPDC005745 | reverse complement strand
GAACGCATAACTGGGAAGCTCCACCCGCGCAGGACGAACAGAACCGAACCATCGACCCCAATCAACCCCCACACCACACACAAACGCCTCAGCCAACGAAGCGGTGAACCGTGCAAAGGTTCCTTCTCCACGCCGCAGAGAACCCAGAACCGCACAGTCGCCGATACCGCCGGCCTCGACGGTCGCCTGTATCGCGGCCGTCAACACCGGATGCGAACTCACCTCGATGAACGCCCGGCATCCCTGCCCCAGCAGAACATTCGTCGTGTCCTCGAACAACACGGTCTGACGCAGGCTGCGATACCAGTACTCGGCAGTCAACGCTGTCGTATCGAGCAGATCACCGGTGACGGTGGAGTAGACGGGAACCGTGCTCGAGCGTGGTCGGATCGACCCCAAGGCCTCGAGCACCGTGCCGCGGATCGACTCCATCTGGGCCGAGTGCGAGGCATAGTCCACCGGAATCTTGCGGGCGTGTACTCCGTCGGCTTCCAAGGATTCCAGTAGTTCGGTGAGTGCGGACACTTCACCGGACACCACCACCGAACCGGGCCCGTTCAACGCCGCTATCGACAGAGCCTCGCCCCATCGGGCGATACGTGCGGTGAGGTCTTGCACGGGCAGGGAAACAGCGACCATTCCGCCCTGACCCGACACTTCGAGCAGAGCCTTGCTGCGCAGCGCCACCACCCGCGCCGCATCATCGAGACCCAACGCTCCCGCAACATACGCGGCCGCGATCTCACCCTGTGAGTGCCCCACCACCATCGACGGTTCCACACCGTAGGACCGCCACAACGCGGCCAGCGACACCATCACCGCAAACGAGACCGGCTGAACCACATCGACACGATCCAACGACACTGCACCCGGCACCTGCCGCAGAACATCTTCCACCGACCAGTCCACATACCGGGCGAGCGCGGCTGCACACGCACCCAGCTCCTCGGCGAACACAGGAGACGAGTCCAACAACTCGGCTCCCATACCGGCCCATTGCGCTCCCTGACCGGGAAAGACGAAAGCCACCTTCCCCCGACGAGCCTGTCCCGCAACGACACCCGCCGCCTCCCCACCACCGGCGAGGGACTCCAGCCCGGCCAGCAGATCCGACCGATCCGCCCCCAGTACCGCAGCCCGATACTCGAAAACAGCCCGATCATTGACCAACGCGTGTGCCACAGCACCCAGATCCAGCTCCGGATCATCCTCCAGGAACGACAGCAAACGCTGTGCCTGCGCCTCCAGCCCCTCCCGGGTCTTCGCCGAAATCACCAACGGCACCGACGCATCCACCACAGCAGCAGCCGCTTTGGGCTGTCCCTCGCCCTCACCTTCGAGAACCGACACCACTGGTGGTGCCTGCTCGAGAACGACATGCGCATTCGTACCCGACAGGCCGAACGAGGAGACTGCTGCTCGTCGGGTTCGGCCGTTTTCGCTCCACGCAGCGGGTTTGCTCAGCAGCCGGATCGCACCGGTGGACCAGTCCACGTGTGTGGTCGGGGTTTCCGCATGCAGGGTCTGAGGCA
>NZ_JBEXYF010000093.1:0-1679 GCF_040630775.1 Nocardia sp. NPDC005745 | reverse complement strand
TTCGCCGACCGGTTCACTCGCATTCTGGCGGCGGTGGCCGCGGACGCGTCGGTGGTGGTGGGGGATATCGATGTGCTGGCCCCGGGCGAGCGGGAACTGGTGTTGCACGAGTGGTCCACCCCGGGGGCGATCGTGCCGGAAGTGACGCTGGTGGAGGTCATCGCCACCCAGGCCCGCACCCGCCCCGACGCCGTCGCCATCCGCTACGGCGACACCAGCCTGACCTTCGGGCAGTTGCAAAGCCGCGCCAACCGGGTCGCTCGGGCGTTGATCGCGCAGGGCGCTGGCCCGGAATCGGTGGTGGCGGTGGCGGTGTCGCGCACCGAGGAACTACCGGTCGCGTTGTTGGGTGTGTTGACCGCGGGTGCGGCGTATCTGCCGATCGACACCACCTATCCGGTGCAGCGGTTGGAGTTCATGCTCGAAGACGCCGCCCCGGTCTGCATCCTGACCACCGCCACCGAGCGGGAATCGCTACCCGCGGGCAATATTCCGGCCCTCCTGCTGGAGGACACCACCGGCTACGACGACGCACGCGTCCGCAACCGCGAACGTGTGGCGCCGCTGCGTCCGGACAACCTGGCGTATGTCATCTACACCTCCGGTTCGACCGGTGTGCCCAAGGGTGTGGGGGTCGCGCACCGCAACGTGGTCGAGTTGTTCGCCAACACCCAGTCGCTGTTCGAGTTCGACGACACCGATGTGTGGACACTGTTCCACTCCTTCGCGTTCGACTTCTCGGTGTGGGAACTGTGGTGTGCGCTGGCCAACGGCGGCACCGTCGTCGTGGTCGACTACCTGACTTCCCGCTCGCCGGAACAGTTCCGCGAGCTGTTGATCCGCGAACAGGTCACCGTTCTCAACCAGACCCCTTCGGCCTTCTACCAGCTCGCCGAGGCCGACCGCGCCGCGCACCCGGACGAGCAGGGCGAACTCGCGCTGCGCTACGTCGT
Source organism: Nocardia sp. NPDC005745 (assembly GCF_040630775.1). Classification (NCBI taxonomy): domain Bacteria; kingdom Bacillati; phylum Actinomycetota; class Actinomycetes; order Mycobacteriales; family Nocardiaceae; genus Nocardia; species Nocardia sp. NPDC005745. The sequence goes on along the minus strand of NZ_JBEXYF010000093.1, from coordinate 726 downwards.
GTTCGGCGGTGAGGCACTGGATCTGCGCCAGTTGCAGCGCTGGTACGAGCGCCACCCGGTGGACGCGCCGTGGCTGGTGAACATGTACGGCATCACCGAGACCACGGTGCACGTGTCCTACCTGGCGCTCGATGAGCAGATGGCCGACAACCCGGCCAGCGTGATCGGTCGCGCCATCCCGGGCTTGGACGCGTACGTGCTCGACGACCGGCTCAACCCCGCGCCGGTCGGCGTCGCCGGAGAGATCTACGTCGCGGGCGCTCAGCTCTCCCGCGGCTACCTCGGCCGTCCCGGCCTGGCCGCTACCCGCTTCGTCGCCAATCCCTTCGGTGCGCCGGGTTCTCGGATGTACCGCTCCGGTGATATCGGCCGGTGGGTGGGTCTGGGTGGCCTGGCCACCCTCGAGTACGCCGGGCGTGGGGACCAGCAAGTCCAACTGCGCGGGTTCCGTATCGAACTCGGGGAGATCGAAGCGGCGTTGTTGCGGTGCCCGGGGGTGAGCCAGGCGGTGGTGGTGGTGCGTGCCGACGAGCACGCCGGTGACCGCTTGGTCGGGTATGTGGTGCCCGATGCCGGGACGAGTTCGGATGCGTCGGTGCTGCGTAGGCAGGTCGCGGAGTTCTTGACCGGATACATGGTGCCCGACGCGATCGTGGTGCTCGAGGCGTTGCCGTTGACCCCGAACGGGAAACTCGACCGCCGCGCACTGCCCGCCCCGCGGATCGA
>NZ_JBEXYF010000092.1:0-1715 GCF_040630775.1 Nocardia sp. NPDC005745 | reverse complement strand
GAACGCATAACTGGGAAGCTCCACCCGCGCAGGACGAACAGAACCGAACCATCGACCCCAATCAACCCCCACACCACACACAAACGCCTCAGCCAGGAATGCAGTGAACGTCTCGACTTCGGGACGGCCTGGACGCACTGCCGGAATCTGTAGCGTTTCTTGTTCGCTGCGTAGGCACCGGCCGATCATCGCGCTCGACCCGGCACCGGGTCCGAGCTCCAAAAAGCGTGTTACCCCGGCATCTTCGAGGAAACGCACCCCATCCATGAATCGAACTGCGCGCCGCACGTGCTGCACCCAGTACTGCACTGAACCCAAATCCTCGACGGAAACGAGGTTACCGGACAGATTCGATAGGATCGGGATAGTCGGGGTCCCAATGGAAACCCTTGCGACCACCTCGCCGAACTGCTCGAGTATCGGATCCATCTGAACGGAATGGAAGGCGTGGCTGACTCGCAGTCGAGTGGTCTTACGACCGTCGTCGCGCCATTGTTGGCTCCATTGCTCGATCGCTTCGTTATCACCGGAAACTACCGTCGAGGACGGGCCGTTTATTGCGGCTATAGAAAGGTGCTCCTCGAACCCCAGTAACGAGTGCTGTACTTCCGCCTCAGAGGCATCCACCGCGATCATGCCACCGCCTGCGGGCAGATCGCCCATCAGGCGGCCACGAGCCGCGACCACGGCACAGGCATCTGGCAGGGAGAACACACCAGCCACATGAGCAGCAGCCAATTCGCCGATCGAATGACCGATCAGGTAATCCGGCTCTACTCCCAATGAAACGACGAGCCGGTACAACGCGACTCCGAACGCAAACAGCGCCGCTTGTGTGAAGGCCGTCTGGTCTAGTAACGCGGACTCCGTTGAGTCCGGCTCAGCGAAGAGGAGCTCCTTCAACGATCGACCCAGATACCGATCAAGCTCTCCACAGACCTCATCGAGCGTGTCGGCGAAGACAGGGAAAGCCCGGTAGAGGTCGGCTCCCATCCCGGCGCGCTGTGCTCCCTGGCCGGGAAACACGAACGCTGTCCTCCCCCCGTAAACCCGACCCTGCACAACACCGGCCCCGGCCCCACCCCTCGCGAGGGCATCCAGTCCCTTGAGCAGACCCGACCGATCCATCCCCTGCACGACTGCCCGGTACTCAAACGCAGTCCGATCATTGATCAGCGACCAGGCCACGTCGTTCACTGTCGTGTCGGGGCGTGCCGCCAGCGCCCTCACCAACCGAGAAGCCTGCTCTGCCAGTGCCTCTGGCGATTTGGCTGAGATCACCCACGGCATCGTCGGAAACGCCCTGAAGGTCGCTTCGGGGCCTTCATCGGTGACTGCTTCGTCGGTTGCGGGTTCTGCTGTTGGTGCTTGCTCGAGAATGACGTGGGCGTTCGTGCCACTGATACCGAACGAGGAAACCGCGGCCCTTCGGGTTCTTTCTTCGCTCCACGCAGCGGGTTTGCTCAGCAGCCGGATCGCACCGGTGGACCAGTCCACGTGTGTGGTCGGGGTTTCCGCATGCAGGGTCTGAGGCAGCACCCCGTGCTGCATGGCCATCACCATCTTGATCACACCCGCCACACCCGCCGCAGCCTGGGTGTGACCGATATTGGATTTCAGCGACCCCAACCACAACGGACGATCCGCGTCGTGTTCGCGCCCGTAGGTCGCCAACAATGCCTGCGCCTCGATCGGATCCCCCAGCGAGGTCCCTG
>NZ_JBEXYF010000091.1:0-2183 GCF_040630775.1 Nocardia sp. NPDC005745 | reverse complement strand
TCCATCACGTTGCGGTGCGCGACCCCCACACCCTTGGGCACACCGGTCGAACCGGAGGTGTAGATGACATACGCCAGGTTGTCCGGCCGCAACGGCGCCACCCGATCCGCATCACCCACCGGCGCGTCCGAATAGTCCTGCGCGTCGGCCAACACCACCACCGGCAATTCACCTGCCGGCACCGCGTCACGCTCGTCCGCTGTGGTGAGGACACACACCGGGGCGGCGTCGCCAAGCATGAACTCCAACCGCTGCACCGGATAAGTCGTGTCGATCGGCAGATACGCCGCACCCGCGGTCAACACACCCAACAACGCGACCGGTAGTTCCTCGGTGCGCGACACCGCCACCGCCACCACCGATTCCGGGCCAGCGCCCTGAGCGATCAACGCCCGAGCGACCCGGTTGGCGCGGCTTTGCAACTGCCCGAAGGTCAGGCTGGTGTCGCCGAAACGAATCGCGACCGCATCCGGACGCAACCATGCCTGCTCGGCGATCACATCCGGCAAGGTCGCGCCGGGGACCCAGGCGCCCGGCGCATTCCATGCGCTCAGCACTTGATCGCGCTCGCCGGGCGCGAGCACGTCGATGTCGCCCACCACAGCGGTGGCATCGGCCACGATCGACGTGAGGATACGGCGGAATCGGCTCGCGAAATTCCGCACGGTCGATTCGTCGAACAGGTCGGTCGCGTAGCCGATGACCACCGAAAGACCTTGGGCTCCAGGCTGTTCGGCCAGGGTGATCTGCAAGTCGAACTTGGCCGCCGACACCTGCGGATCGATGCCGGACACCGTGAGCCCGGGCAACTCGAGCGTCGCCTGCACCATGTTCTGCAATACCAGCATCACCTGGAACAGCGGGTGCCGCGCCGCCGAGCGAACCGGATCGAGCAATTCGACCAGGCGCTCGAAGGGCAGATCGGCGTGCCCGAACGCCGCGACGTCGGTCCGGCGGACCTCGGCGAGCAACGCGTCGAACGGCGTGCCCGGCTCGACCTCGGTGCGCAGCACCAGGGTGTTGACGAACATGCCGATCAGATCGTCGAGTTCGGCCTCGCCGCGGCCGGCCACCGGGGTTCCGATGGCGATGTCCGAGGTGCCCGACAGCCGGGCCAGCAGCACCGCGAGCGCGGCGTGCACCACCATGAACAGTGTCGAATTATGCCGCTGGGCAAGTTGTTCCAGCCCCGCATGCAGGTCGGCGTCGATGTCGAAGGCGAAGGTGGCCCCGCGATAGGACGCCTGGGCGGGCCTGGGCCGGTCGACCGGCAGCGGCAGTTCGTCCGGCAGGGCCGCGAGCGTGCCGCGCCAGTACTCGGCCTGCTGCGAGATGAGGCTGTTCGGGTCGCTCTCGGAACCGAGCACCTCCCGCTGCCACAGGCTGTAGTCCGCGTACTGGACCGGCAGCGGGGCCATGGCCGGGGCTTCGCCTCTGCTGCGCGCCTCGTAGGCCAGGACCAGATCCCGAGTGAGCGGTCCCATCGACCAACCGTCGGAGCTGATGTGGTGTGCGACGAACGCGAGCACGTGCTCGGTCGGGTCGTCCGCGTTCGCGGAAGCGACCTCGAACAGTTCGACCCGGAACGGGACCTCGGAGGTCACGTCGAAGCCCGCGGCGACGACGGCGGTCACCGCGGCGGACAGATCGGCCGCGTCGACCCGGGCCGGCGCCAGACCGATCGGCACCTCGTCCGCCGCGAGCACCTGCTGTACCGGGCCGTCCGGCGTCTGCGGATAGATCGTGCGCAGGATCTCGTGACGCGCCACCAGGTCCGCGACGGCCTGTCGCAGAGCGGCCACGTCCAAGTCGCCGGTGAGGCGGATGGCAGCCGGGATGTTGTAGACCGACGACGCCGGATCGAACTGGTTGAGGAACCACATGCGCTGCTGCGCCAGCGACAGCGGAATGCGGTCAGGGCGCGGACCGGCGACCAAGGCTTTACGCCCGCCGGAGCCCGCGTGCTGCTCGACCTTCGTGGCGAGTCCGGCCACGGTCGCCGCCTCGAAAATCACCCGCACCGGAACACGAGCATCCAACGCCGCACCGATACGCGCCGCTACCTGCGTCGCCAGCAAAGAGTTACCACCCAGTGCGAAGAAATCGTCATCCGCACCGACACGCTCGACACCGAGCACCTCGGCGTACACCGACGCCACGATCTCCTCGATCGGAGTCGACGG
>NZ_JBEXYF010000090.1:0-2190 GCF_040630775.1 Nocardia sp. NPDC005745 | reverse complement strand
ATCCAGCCCAGCCACCCACGCAGCCAGATCCTCATCGATCAACACAACGAAACAGACTACCGCCCAACATAACGAAGTGCGGCTGGAGTACTAGTCGGCTCTCATCGATTCAGCGAGATTGGCCAAGCGGACCTGCCCGTGCGCGACGAGCCTGCCCTCGGAATCCATGACCATCACCGACCACAATTGTTGACTCCGGCCCCTGTGTATCGGAGTTGCCTCGGCGTAGAGGGTGCCCGCGCTAACTTGCCGGAGAAAATCGGTGTTGTTGTTGACACCCACCACCCTGCCTTTGCTGCCATACCACTCCGACCCGCCGACGCTTGCCAAGGCCTCGACCACCGCACTATAGACGCCGCCGTGCACGATGCCGTCCGGCTGGTGCAACACCGGGGTGATCATGAATTCCGCCGCGACGCGATCCTGGCTGATTTCGCTATAATTTAGACCTAATACCTGGCCGAAGCCCGAGTTGAGTTGTTCATTTGCCATCTTCGACACTACGTGACCTTTATTCGGATCGTTGAAGAGAGTCGCCATCCACATCTATGCTTTCACGAGAAATATGAGTTAGAGGCCCCCGCACGCGGAGGCGGCCGAGAATTCGACCTGCCGGCACTTCGGGCGGGACATATCGGTACCGGTGAAGAAACCGGACAGCTGATCACAGCAAGCCCTCGGACATAGAAATCATCAGTCGGCGGCCGCCGCGCACCGGGTCGGACCACTTTCAGCTCCGCATGATGGCGGCGGCAATGGGGGTGGCGTCGGTAAAGGTGTTGTAGGTGCCAGCGGTCAAGAACTCCGTGGCGGCGTGGTGCACCGCGGCGTAGGCGGCGAGGTGCAGGGCCGGACCGAGACTGATGCGGTGGACTCCGGCCTCGATGAGCTGGGCAACGGAAGGGCCTGCGGGACCGGTCATCACGTTGATCGGCAGCGGCGCGGCGGCAGTGAACTGCTCCAGCGTGGACAGGTCCAGCAGACCAGGCACGAAAAGACAGTCGGCGCCGGCTGCGGCGTAGGTTTCGGCGCGCTCGAGTACCTCGGCAAAAGGATCGGCCTTCAAACGTTCTCGGTTGAAGTAGACATCGGTGCGAGCGTTGATGAGGAGGTCTGGCGCGCCGACTCTATCTGCCGCCGCGCGGGCCGCGCGGATACGGGTTGCCTGTTCGGCGGGGGTGTGCAGAGGCTGGTCGGCCGAGCGGGAGTCTTCGAGGTTGATTCCGGCGGCACCGGCACGGACGATCTGTTCGACGGTCTCGGCGACGTCGTCCGCATCGGGGCCGTATCCGTTTTCGATATCGACGGTGACGGGGAGATCCACGGCTTCGATAATGCGGCGGGCGGCGCTGATCATCTCCGCGCGACTGATGTGGTGCCCGTCCGGCAGCCCGAGCGACCAGGCGATCCCAGCGCTGGTGGTGGCGATGGCGGTGGCCCCCGCACGCGCGATGGCTACGGCGCTGGCCGCATCCCAGGCATTCGCGAGAACCAGCGGGTTGCGGTCCAGCGCCCGCAGCCGAGTTGCGGCACTCGCGGATACGGGTCGGTCATCGTGGCGCGCGAACTGCGCGCCGGTGCTCGGATCGGCATTGTCGGTCACGACACCGACCCTGCACCTTCCAGCGACTGGAGAGTCAAGCGTCACGACGCACGGCCCGACTACGAGACGCTGCACCACAGCAGAGCCCCCGGAGCACGGCAGCACGCCGATACAGGCATCCGCTAGTCGGTGAGCTCGAATTGGTCTACGAAACGCTCCGGCTGCCCGGCCACCCCGACCTCGCCTCGTCATCCACCCCGCAGAGCGGGGCTTCCCCGCCCAGCAAGCCCTCCGCAGCCTGATGCAAGATCCCCGTGATCAGCTGAGCGAGGCCTTGCGTTGGCATCCGGTGACAGCCGGGGCGACGAGCGCGGCTTGCCACCGGTGACAGGTGTACGCGGGCGGCCAACTGATCTGACCACGCGATCGGCAGATATCGATGACAGGTTTCCCGGGCTGGCAGCCGAGGGTCCGGGTGGGATTGCCGGTGCAACCGGGCGCGGCCGCTGGTTGCTGTGCCCCGGAACTCCTCGTTCACGTGACGCGGCGTGTGGTGGCGAGGATCCGGTCGACCAGTTGGTCGAGGTAGTCGGGGGTGAGCCCTCCCATGCCGAAGAGAATCCGGATGTAGAGGGGGGCGAGGATGT
>NZ_JBEXYF010000089.1:0-2310 GCF_040630775.1 Nocardia sp. NPDC005745 | reverse complement strand
TGTTGGGTTGTGCTCACGGCGAGATCCACGCCGTGGACGACTAGTTCGCCGAGGTGGATCAGGGCTGCCATCGGGCCGGGGACCGGGCCGAAGCCGAGCCGGATCGTGGTGTCGAGGGCGTCGGGGCGATGCCACGCGGCGCGATCGAGGTCGGCCGCGGCCGCGAAGGCCGCGTGATGATCGGCGCCGAGCCAGTCGTCGTGATGGTCACGGCCGAGGGTGATGCTGGTGAGTTCGGCGGCGAAGATTCGCATGCCGCCGACGAGATGGTTCAGTTCGGTGCGCAGGTCCCAGCCGTCGCAGAGGGACGGGCGGTCGAGGTCGGTGTCGGTGATGCCTGCGACGATGCCGCCGGTCATGTCGAGTGCGGCGCCGATGTGGTCGATGACGGTGGGGGTGGGGTTCATGGCGATGATCTTTCGGGTGGGTCAAGCGGTGGGGGTGAGGGTTTCGTCGAGCCAGTCGTAGACGCGGGCGTAGGCCAGGCGCTGCGCGCCGGACTGGCAGTGGGCATCGGCGCCGTCTTCGGCGGTGAATTCCAGCAGCGTTTTCGGCCCGGTCAGGTTCTGGTAGAGCTTCTCGGGTTGACCGGCGAAGAATCCGTCGTCGGCGCCTGCGCAGATCAGCACGGGGCAGGTGATCAGGGCCGCGGTGCCGTCGGTGAGGGTGTAGTCGAGGTAGGCGGCGCCGAAGGCGCGCGGCGTGGCGGAGCCCATCACGTACATGCCGTGGTTGATCGACCAGCGCAGCATCGGGTTCGCGGCCATGAGCTCGGCGAACATCGCGTCGAGTTCGGGATCGGTGTCCGCGCGCAGCCTGCGTTCGGCTTCGGCACGGTCGAACGGCAATGCGGCGGTGCTGATGTCGCCGAGATCGTAGACGCCGTCCAAGGCGATGACCGCCGCGAGACGGTGCTCGTAGGCGGCCGCGCGGGGAGCGAGCAGACCGCTCATGCTCTGGCCCAGCAGTACCAACTTCGCCGGATCGATCTCGGGGCGGGTGAGCGCGTAGTCGACCACGGGAGTGATGACGTGTTCCCAGTCCGGCCGGAAGGTCAACCCTTGGTGGTGACGGGTACCGGGTTGCCCCGGTCCGTCGAAGACCAGCACGTTGTACCCGCGCTCGACCGCGGCCGCGGCGCCGGCGAAGTGCATCTCCTCGGCCGAGCCGTCGAACCCGTTGAACATCAGCATCGTCGGCCGTGGCGCACCGGAGGTGTCGACGCGATAGAAGTAGCCGGGAAGCGTGGTGTCCTCGTAGGGGATACGCACCGGTTCGATCGCCGGGGTGAACAGCGCCGCGGCCCGATGGAAGCAGTCGACCTGTAGATCGTAGGCGTGCAGGATGCGCGGATCGTCGCCGTCGCCGTGCAGGAAGAACTCGGCCATCCGGTAGTAATTGGACGCGCGCAGGAATCCGTCGCGCGCGCTCACCCCGTGCCCGGCGCGCAGCGAGGCATGCGCCTGGGCGGCGACGCGGTCGGCGGTGGCCAGCCACCGGTCGTGCCAGCTGTCGTAGTCGCCCGGGACGATCCGTTCACTCGTGGTCACCACCTCCCCGAAATCCGCTCCGCCATAGGCGATATGGCCGAAGGTGCGCAACGTCTCGTACCAGAACTGGGAGTCCTCGGGAAAGAACAGCGGCTGCATTCTGTCGCTCCTAACGCAATTTTTGACTGCGTTAATGAATGTAAGCCTGCGGCGCTATAAAAGCAAGCCGCGACTGCGTTAAGGTGGGAGCATGACGGACAAGGACACGGCCCGTCGTCCGGGTGGGCGCAGCGCCCGAGTGCGGGCCGCGGTGCATCAGGCGGTCACCGATCTGGTGGTGCAGCGCGGATACGGCAACTTCACCGTCGGGGACGTGGCGACGCACGCCGGGGTGGCCGATTCGAGCATCTACCGGCGATGGGGCACCCTCGAAGCGCTGACCACGGATGTGGCCATCACCTGGCTGACCACCAACTCACCGATACCCGACACCGGCAGTCTCGACAGCGACCTGCGCAGCTACGCCGCGGGCGTCGCACGCGACGTGACCGGACCCCAAGGGCTCGCGGTGCTACGACTGGTCATCTCCCTGTCCGGAGGCGGCACGGCCGGAACCGAAGCGCGCGACCGGTTCCTCGCCGAACGCGCCAGGCAACTGGCGGAAATGCTCGACCGCGCCCGAAGCCGCGGCGAGAATCCACCCGAAGCGCTCGACGTGCTCGACCACATCCTCGCCCCCCTCTACATCCGGATTCTCTTCGGCATGGGAGGGCTCACCCCCGACTACCTCGACCAACTGGTCGACCGGATCCTCGCCACC
>NZ_JBEXYF010000088.1:0-2440 GCF_040630775.1 Nocardia sp. NPDC005745 | reverse complement strand
GCGGTGCGACCGGAGCAGCCGCGAAGGCGATCCAGGTGGCCCTCGCCCAGCTCGGTGACCCGTATGTCTTCGGTGCGGAGGGGCCGAACGCTTTCGACTGCTCGGGCCTGATGCAATACGCGGCGGCCGCCGCCGGTGTGCGAATTCCACGAGTCGCGGCGGATCAATACCGGACACTGCCCAAGGTGAATCCACGGGACATCAAGCCCGGTGACCTCATATTCCCGTCCGAATCGTTCAAAGGGGCGAACAATCCCGGCCATGTGATCATGTATATCGGCAACGGCATGTGCGTCGAGGCTCCGCATACCGGTGGCCACGTTCAATACCGGAAACTGCCCAGCAGTTACGCGGCCGCCCGCTGGGCATGACCGTCCGGCTCAATACCCCACATACGAGCCGCCACCCCGCATCTGCACGATCCCGGGCACATTGCCGACCGATCCGTATCGCTCGATGGCATAGCGCACGCCCGCGACGATGTTGTCCACCGGATTCCAGATATCACGGTGCCCCGGAACGGAATACGCGTTGAACGTCGGATCGATGGTCTGCATCAACCCTTTCGAGGGGATTCCCGCCGCGGCATTGCTGTCCCAGAGATTGATGGCGTTCGGGTTGCCACCGGATTCGTGCTGGATGATCGCCGCGATATCGGCCGGATCGATCTGGCGCGTGTCGTAGCCGTGCTGTCGCAACACCTGTAACGCTTCGTTGATCCATTGACCCTGCTGGCCGGACGGCCGTGTGCGCGGCGGCCCGCCACTGGGTGCCCGCATGCCGGAGTGCGACGTGCGGCGAGGTCTGTGCGGCTGGGCCGGCCGCGATTCGCGCAGGTAGCTGTCGGCCAGCGCCGCCACCCGATCGGCGGTGAGCACCGTCGCGGCCTGCCCCTGCCCCAGCACTGTTCCCGCGCGCTGCAAGGCGTTTTCGAGAGTGGAGATCACCAGTTGCCTGCTCGCGTTGGCGTCCTGGACATTGCCGAGGGCGGTCAGGGCGGTGTTCACCTCGGCGATTATCGCTCCGATCGCGGCGCGCCCCTGTGTGGTGCTGTCGACCGCGCCGCTGAGAATGCGCTCGAGTTCGGCGTTCATCGACTGCGTCGCATTGCCATGGCGAGCGCGATTCTGGCTGCTCGCGGTGTACTGCGAGCCGAGTGCACCGTCCCACACCACGGGGCCGCTCGGCCGGGCGGCGTCGACATCGGGTGGCGCGTAGGGCTTTCCCGTCACGGCGGCCGGGGAGCCGTCACCGTACTGGGCCGCGATGGCGGCCAACGCGCCCATCGCCGCGGCTGCCATCGGCATCGACGAACCGGCCATGCCGAGCGCGTCCGAGCGCGGAAGGGAAGCGGAGCCCGAGGCAGCAGTTGTCTCGGATGCCGACGGTGAATTCTGGGTGCGTCCCTGAGCCGTCGCGCCGGCCGGCGCGGCGATCGGCGCACCTGCCTGCGCCCGCGGGATCGGGGTGGGGGCACCGCGCGTCGCGGACTTGGCGGGGCGGCGCGGCGCGGTGGTGGTGGTGGTGCTCGCACGCATGTCGCGAGGATCGCCGGCATCATCGGAATCCCGCTCGGGCGGAGTGCGATCCGTCGGAGCCATCAGTTCCCCCGATGCGCGCGGACACTACGAACGGTGATCACAGAGGCAGCCACGATTCACCTTCCGCCGGACGCCCCGGTACGCGCTACCGATCGCCGGACACGATCAGCGCGTGCTGGAGCCGGAAGAATTCAGGGCCGACGTAGCAATCCACGCCGACGCGGTGAACTCATGCCGCCTTGCCCGGCTGTCGGCTCACCCGACTCGGAATGCCTCTTCCCCGGCACTCGTTCCGAAACGTATCCGCAGCTTAATAGAGATATCTCTCGAGCACGGCCCCGCCTGTTCCCGCTTGCGGGAATACCAGTGCCCCGGTTTCGGCACGCGACCGCGAGGCGCCTCGGCGGTAGAGCGCACCGAGCGACCGGCGAAGGCCGGGCGACGTCAAACGGCGACGTTGCGCATCGCCGAGGCAATGCTATTGGCGTAGGCGATGCGCTGCCCTCTCGCCTCACCGGAGCTTCTTTCGTAATACTGGTCGAAGACCGCCGCCGCGTAAGCGGGCGTCTGTGCGGCCCGGAGATATCCATACGCGGTGGATTCATTGCTGCGCAATTCGGCCATCATGAAATCGACCTGGACCTTCCAGTCGGTGACCGGCTTCCCGCGAGCTGCCGCGAACCGCTCCAGGGCCTGCCGTCGCCCACCCCGCCACTGACACAGACCGATAGCGCCTTCGCCCGAGTTGTACGCGCTGGTCTTGAAACCCGACTCGACCTGGATATTGCCCACGATCCCCGCAGCCTGCGCAGGCGTGAGTCCATGTTTCGATATGAGGTAGCGATAGACGTCCGCCGGATTGGCGTTCGAGCCCCCGGGAATGTTGTCGGCGCCGCCGG
>NZ_JBEXYF010000087.1:0-2719 GCF_040630775.1 Nocardia sp. NPDC005745 | reverse complement strand
TGGCTGAGGCGTTTGTGTGTGGTGTGGGGGTTGATTGGGGTCGATGGTTCGGTTCTGTTCGTCCTGCGCGGGTGGAGCTTCCCAGTTATGCGTTCCAGCATCGCCGGTTCTGGCGTGATTCCCGCTCGGGTGGAGCCGATGTGGAGTCTGTCGGTTTGTCGCGGGTGGAGCATCCCTTCGTGGGTGCGGGTGTGGACCTCGGCGATGGCCGGGGTTGGGTGTTCACCGGCCGGTTGTCGTTGGACGAGCACGGGTGGTTGGTCGATCACGCGGTCGCTGGGACGGTGTTGTTCCCCGGGACCGGGTTCATCGAGTGGGCCTTCGCTGTGGGGGTCCGGGTCGGTGCCGAGGTCGTCGAGGAACTGACCGTGCTGGCACCGTTGGTGCTGGCCGGACACGGTGGCGTGCAGATGCAACTGACCGTCGGCGAAGCCGATACCCAAGGACGCCGCACATTCGACATCTACTCCCGACCGGAGCGTCCTTCCGGCACGGAAGCCGGACAGCAACAGTGGACACACCACGCCAGTGGTGCCCTGATCTCCACTGATACCGGCGGACAACAATATTCGGAGTCGTTGGGGTCGGTGTGGCCGCCGGCGGGAGCCGAGCCGGTGGAGATCGGGTCGCTGTATGAGCGTCTGGCGGGGACCGGAGTCGTGTACGGTCCGGCGTTCCAGGGACTACGCGCGGCCTGGCGCCATGGTGAGGAGGTCTTCGCCGAGGTCGAGATGGACGAGGAACGGACCGAGCAGAGTCGTCGTTTCGGTGTGCATCCGGCCCTGCTCGATGCGGCGTTCCACGCGGCACTGGATGTGTTGGGTGTCGAGGGCGAACCGGGGCGGGTGCCGTTGCCGTTCTCGTGGTCGGGGGTGGGTGTGTGGGCTCCCGGGGCCTCGCGGCTGCGGGTGCGTGTGGTCGCGGCGGGCCCGGATGCCTATCGGCTCACCGCCTGGGACGAGTCGGGTGAGCCGGTGGTCTCGGTCGACACCTTGACCGCGCGCGCGGTCGATGTCGCCGAGCTCGAGGCCGCCCGCGGCGCCCACGAGAGTTTGTATCGACTCGACTGGCAACAGCTCCGGACCGAAACCGACGCCGACGAGTTGCGGATTGCCGTCATCGGGGATACCGATCAGGTCGAGATCTCCGCTGACCGTCACGCTGATCTTGCTGCGCTCCTCGACGCTCTCGAGCAGGGCGCGCCGGTACCCGACGTGGTGGTGGCGCCTGTGACCGGCGCGTCCGTCGGTGGTGGGTTGGTGTCGGTGGTGAAGGCCAACACGTATCGGGTGTTGGGTTTGTTGCAGGCATGGCTTGCCGAGCCTCGTTTCGAGAGTGCCCGGTTGGTGGTGTTGACCGAGGGGGCGTTGACCGCGGGTGCGGGTGAGGTTCCGGATCTGGCGGTGGCGCCGGTGGCGGGTTTGGTGCGCAGTGCAGCCGCGGAGCATCCGGGCCGGTTCGCGATGGTCGATCTCGATGGTGCCGACAGTTCACGCCAGGTGCTGGCGGAGGTGTTGCGGATCAGCGACGAACCCGAACTCGCGGTGCGTGGGGGGTCGGTGTTGGTGCCGCGTTTGACACGGGCGCAGGCAGCCGGCTTCGAAGGAACACGACAGAGTCGACAGCGCATCGATCCCGAGTCCACTGTGTTGATCACTGGTGGTACCGGGGGATTGGGCGCGGTGCTGGCCCGGCATCTGGTCGCCGAACATGGCAGTCGGCATCTGTTGTTGGTCAGTCGTCGTGGCCCCGATGCCGAAGGAGCCCGAGAGCTTCAGGCGGAGCTGGCCGAGTCGGGTTGCCGGGCAGAGCTGGTCGCGTGCGATATCGCTGATCGAGACAGTGTGGCCGAGGTGCTGGACTCGATCCCGGTCGAGCATCCGCTGGCTGCGGTGTTCCATCTGGCCGGTGTCATCGAGGACGGGCCGATCGAGTCGCTCGAGCGTGATCAGGTCGAGAAGGTGCTGCGTCCCAAGCTCGACGCGGCCTGGCATCTGCACGAGCTGACCGCGTCGTCGGGGTTGGTCGAGTTCACCGTGTTCTCCTCGGCGGCGCCGTTGCTGGGTGGTCCCGGACAGGGCAACTACGCGGTGGCCAACGCTTTCCTGGATGCGCTCGCTGCCTATCGAGTGGCCGGCGGGTCGCCCGCGATGTCGCTGGCGTGGGGTTTGTGGGCTGCCACCGGCGGTGGTGGCATGCACGAGCAGCTCACCGGCGCCGATCGTGTGCGGGTCGAGCGTCAGATCCGTGCTCGTCTGGGGTTGGTTCCGATCCCGGCGCAGCACGGTATGGAACTTCTCGATCTGGCTCGCCGCCACCAGGATTCGTTGCTGGTGCCGATGCTGGTGGACACCGCGGCGTGGCAGGCACAGGCACGCACGGGTGTGGTGCCTGCCGCCGCACGGAACCTGGTCCCTGCCGTGGTGCGGGACCAGCGTTCGGGGTCGCTGGCGCGGCGTTTGGCGGGGGTCGCCGAAACCGAATGGGACACCCTGCTGCTGGCCGAGGTCCGTACTCATGTCGCGGCCGTGCTCGGTCACGATTCGGCTCATGACATCGGATCCGATCGTGCCTTCAAAGAACTCGGTTTCGACTCCCTCGGCGCGGTGGATCTGAGAAACCGTCTGTCCAAGGCGACCGGACTGACCTTGCCCGCGACCTTGGTCTTCGACCACCCGACCCCTACCGCGGTGGCCACCTACCTCAAAACACACATACA
>NZ_JBEXYF010000086.1:0-3054 GCF_040630775.1 Nocardia sp. NPDC005745 | reverse complement strand
AAATGCGCCTTCTCCGCCGCATCCAACGACAACGTCCGCGCCACAGCATTCAAAACTTGGACACTGACATTTATTTGCCGCCCCTGCTCGAGCCAGGACAACCACGGAAAGGCGCATCAATGAGATACGACGCCGCAGCTCCCCTTGAGGCATTTGAATGTGCAGGTCAGAGGCAATTCACGCCCCGACGCCCTCCCAAAATCCGCATCCGAACTTGCGTATAGGGTGCTTGACAGCTCGCGCGGCCTCCATCGTCGCGAACAGTGGTGGGGAGTTTCCGCGCGCGAGGTCTCGCATGAGCCTGTTGGAAACACTCCTCGATCCGCCACCGCGACCCCGCGATCCACGCTAGATCAGCGATCGGGGACCGGCGCGGCCCGCAGCAAACGTAGTAGGCGATCTGGGCGGGATCAGTGATGCTGCGACGGGCCAACAGCCAGTGCCCGCGGCCGGGTTCCCAGCCGATACGGATCGGGACCCGCACCCAGTCGTAGTCGCGTGGCCCGTGCGCACCGGCACCGGCACCGGCACCGGCCGAGATTCGCTGCCAGGCTCGTGCCGGCAGCGCGGCGACCAGCTCGTCGGCGCGGGACTCGGTGAACATGCCCGTGACCAGGGTGTCGTTGCGGCGAGTGGCCAGCACATGCGCGATGTCGTGTTGCTCGAGCCATACCCGCAGGTATTTGACCTGACCGTAGGCTTCATCCGCGGCGAACCACCCGAACGGCACCTTCGCCGACACCGCACGCTCCAGCATGGCCATCACCAGCCGCGGCTTGGTCGCGGACCCGACCTCGTCGGGAATCCCGGCGGCGCGGCAGCGGTCGCGGTCGCCGGTCCAGGACTCCGGTAGATACAACTCCCTATCCACCAGAGCGTGACCGTGGCGGGAGGCATACGCCAGGAACACTCCGATCTGGCAGTTCTCCGTGCGCCCGGCCGTGCCGGAGTACTGGCGCTGCACTCCCGCCGACCGCAGGCCCTTCTTCAGGAACCCCGTGTCATCAGCGATCAGCACCGCATCCTTCTCACCGATCCGCTCTGCCACATACGAGCGCACGTCGTCACGGACGCCGTCGATGTCCCAATCCGCCCACCGTAGCAACCGCTGCATCCCGTCCGGGCTCACCTCACCAGCTTGCTCGGCCAACGTCCACCCTTCTTCCGCTCGAGGCGCGCCACCAACCCCGTCACTCCCGCGCCCGGCCCCGCGGCTCCGACCGCGTGAAACGGCCACCGATCCTCACGTGCAACAAATCAAGCTCCGTTGCAACAACATCCACGACCACGTCAGCAAGCTACCGGACTGACTGCCGTTGCAGTACCTAGGCCGTATGTCCGGTACGGTCGGCGACGGCGTTCCCTTGAAAGTCCGCGTGTTGTGAGGAAGGGACACGCGAGACCGCCGTGTGGATGAACCTGCGTCGCGATACAATCGCGTCGCTAACATGTTGTGAGCTAACACAATTGATGTCCTGCGGCACGCGAAGTGAGTGAGAGCTGCCTAGACTTCTTAGTGGGCAAGGTCGCCTTCGGCCGTTTGTGAGATGAGGTCTGTGGACCTGGGCTCCGATATCGCACAGCTCGTTTATCGAACCCGGAAAGACCCGTGAAATCGTGTCAGAAACTGATCATTCGCAAGGGCCGAGAACTACAGGACCGCACCGGGGTGTCCCGCAGCTCCCCTCTCTCGACCCCTTCATGCGCTGTCCCACCGATATCGCCTCCTACGCACCGGGCTCGCTGATCCGGAGCAGGCGAGTCGAACTGTCACTGTTCGGATCGGTCCGGCAGCAGGTCCAAGCCTGGCAATTGGCCTACCGCAGCAATGACCTGTTCGGCCGGCCGGAGATCGCGATAACAACCGTCGTGCTCCCCGCTGGGGCTGTCCCGGACCAGGACCGCCCGCTGTTGTTGTTCCAGTCCGCGATCGACTCGGTGACCGAGCGTTGCGCGCCGTCCTACGTGTTGCGCCACCATACGCGGGCGCCGGGTTCGATCACCCGGCTCGAATGGCCCCTGATCGCGCATGCGCTCCGTCGTGGTTGGGCGGTCAGTATCGCCGATCACGGTGGCATGAAGGGAAGTTTCGGCGCGCCGCGGGAGCCGGGCTATCGCAGCTTGGATGGGGCAAGGGCAACGCTGTCGTTCACGCCGCTCGGTCTGCATCCGCGAACGGCGATCGCGTTGTGGGGGTACTCGGGTGGTGGCATGGCCAGCGCGTGGGCCGCCGAGATGGCTCCGAGTTACGCGCCCGAGTTGAACCTGGTCGGTGCGGTGCTTGGCGCACCGGTAGGCGATCCCGGTGAGGTGTTCCTTCGTCTGCACGGAAGCCGATTCTCCGGTTTTCCGCTGATGGTCGTGGCGGCACTGCGTCGGCTCTATCCGGACCTCGACGCTGCCCTCGATGCTGATATCTTGCCCGAGGGGCAGGCGTTGCTGGCAGCCGTCGAGAAGCTACCGCCGATCGTCGCGCTACTGCGGATGTCGAGGCAGAGTTTTGACGACCATCTACGACGCCCGCTCGACGAGATTCTCGCCGAGCCGAAGGTTCGTGCGGTGCTCGATGATCTGCGGTTGGGGTTGTCTGCCCCGGCGTGCCCGTTGCTGGTGATGCAGCCGGTCAATGATCAGGTGATCCATTGCGGCAGTGTGGACGAGCAAGTCGAACGGTACCGGGGCGCGGGCACACACGTCACTTACGTGCGCGACCGCTTGAGTGACCACTTCACGTTGCTTCCGCTGTCGACCCCATTGAGTCTGGGCTGGTTGTCCGGCCGCATCGCTGCCGAGCCCTTGGCGCCACCGAGCACGCGAACCGTGCTGTCATCGAGCATTTCGGCACCGAGTCGGCGCGGACTGATCGGGGTTGTCGGTACCGCGCTGGCGGTCGCAACCGGGCGGCCGCTGATCGGTGCGCCGATCGCTTCACTCGGACGTCACCCGGTGGAGAAGGCGGCCTAGTACTCCAGCCGCACTTCGTTATGTTGGGCGGTAGTCTGTTTCGTTGTGTTGATCGATGAGGATCTGGCTGCGTGGGTGGCTGGGCTGGAT
>NZ_JBEXYF010000085.1:0-3586 GCF_040630775.1 Nocardia sp. NPDC005745 | reverse complement strand
CGTCGGGTAGTCGAAGACCAGGGTGGCCGGTAGTCGCAGCCCGGTAACAGTGTTGAGGCGATTGCGGACTTCCACCGCGGTCAGCGAATCGAAACCCAGATCCCGGAAGTTGCGGTCGGCACCGATTGCCTCGGCACCGGAATGACCCAGCACCACCGCAACCTGACTACCGACCACCTCGAGCACCGCCGCGTACCGGTCGGATGCGGACAATCCCACCAGCCGCTCCCGCAACCCGGCACCGCCGCCGGCCGCAGCACGTCGAGTACTGGTTGTCACCAGTCCCCGCAACAGCGGCAGCAGTGTGCCCGCGCGTTCCTGTGCGGCCAGAGTTGCGGTGTCCCACCGGACAGCGATCACCCCGGCGCGGTACTGACGCACCGCCGCGTCGAACAAGGCCAACCCCTGCTGCGACGACAGACCCACTACGCCACTGCGCCCGGTGTCGGTGTCATCGAGATGTCCGGTCATACCCGTGCGGGAGGTCCACAGACCCCACGCAATCGAGGTCGCAGCCTGTCCCCGAGCACGCCGGTACTCGGCCAGCGCGTCGAGGAAAGTGTTGGCTGCGGCGTAATTGCCCTGTCCCGGGCTACCCACCACACCCGACGCCGAGGAATACAACACGAACATCGCCAGGTCCATCCCCTGGGTCAACTCGTGCAGGTGCCAGGCGGCATCGACCTTGGTCTGCAGCACTGGTGTCACTCGATCTGCGGTCAACGACATGATCAGCCCGTCGTCGAGCACACCCGCGGTATGCACCACACCGGTCAACGGTGCCTGCGCGGGCACCGCGGCCAGCAACTGGGCCACTGATTCCCGATCCGAAACATCACAGGCCCTCAGCTGCACTTGAGCACCGAGTTCGCTCAACTGCGCCACCAGTTCCGCGGCACCCTCGGCTTGCGGTCCGCGACGGCTGGCCAGCACCAACGACCGCACCCCGTGCACGGTCACCAGATGCTGGGCCAGCATCGCCCCCAAACCCCCGGTACCACCGGTGATCACCACCGTGCCTGCCGACACCGTCACACCGGCGCCGGCCGTATCTGAAGGAACCGACAAGACGACCTTGCCGATATGACGCGCACGACTGATGTAGCGGAACGCATCCGGCGCCTGACGGATATCCCACACCTTGACCGGCAGCGGATCCAACACCCCGCTGTCGAACATCGCTTTGAGCTCTTTCAACATCTGCTGGATCCGGTCTGCACCAGCTTCGATCAAATCGAATGCCTGATACGCCACTCCGGGATGGTGCACCGCGATATCGCCACGGTCACGGTGGTCGGTCTTACCCATCTCGAGGAAGCGCCCACCACGCGGAAGAAGCCGCAAAGAGGAGTCGACGAATTCGCCGGCCAACGAGTTCAGAACCACATCCACACCGCGGCCGTCGGTGGCTGCCCGGAACGTGTCCTCGAAATCGAGCGAGCGGGAATCACCAATGTGGTGATCGTCGAATCCCATGGACCGCAAGGCATCCTGCTTGTCCTTGCTTGCAGTCCCATACACCTCCAAACCCCAATGACGAGCCAATTGAGTGGCGGCCATCCCCACACCACCTGCCGCGGCGTGGACCAACAACCGCTCACCCGGCTGGACACGCGCCAGATCGTGCAGACCGTAATAAGCGGTGAGGAACACCACCGATACCGCCGCCGCGTCGGTGAACGACCAGCCCTCGGGCATGTGAGTGATCATCCTGTGGTCGGTCACGGCAACCGGGCCCAGACCACTGACGATCAATCCCATCACCCGGTCACCGGGTTCGAACCCCTCGACACCGGGCCCGACCTCGGTGATCACTCCCGCAGCTTCACGCCCCATCCGGAAGTCTTCCGCGGCCACCATGCCCAGGCAGATGAGGACATCCTTGAAGTTCAGACCTCCGGCCCGTACCGACATTCGCACCTGTCCGGCACCCAGCGGCTCAACATCAGCTCGGTTCGATCGCAGGACGAGCCCGTCCAAGGTGCGATCGCCTGCCTCCAACTGCCACGATACCGACCCCGGAACCGCCAGACCCTGCTGCTCCGACACGCGGGTCATGCGGGCCATGTGCAACACACCAGTACGGATCATCAGCTGGGGCTCACCGCAAGCCAACACAGCCTCGATCGGCACACCCAGCCCGGATCCACCGTCGGATCTGGTGTCGGCATCGACGATGACGACCCTGCCAGGGTCTTCCGATTGCGCGGAACGTACCAACCCCCAGACCGCAGCCCCGGCCAGGTCGCTGATCTCGTCGCCATCGTGTCCGACCGCACCCCGGGTCAGTACCAGAAGCGTGCTCGCCGCGAACCGAGACTCCCCCAACCATGCCTGCAGCACCGTCAACATCTGCGTCGTGGCAGTGTGCACCCGCTCCGGCACATCGATACCGGCACCGGTGCGCCGATCCAGCACCACCACCGGCGGCACAGCGTGATCCTGCCCGCTCGCCCAGGTCAGGAAATCAGCCTCGGTGGTGAACACACGCATCTCAGGTGTACTCACCTCGTTCGTTTCGGCTGTCAGCGTTGTCAACGGCACCCAACCCAGTGCGCACAGCCGCTCGGCGCGGCCTGCTGTGCCGAGCTGTCCGGGGGCGATCGGTCGCACCGTCAGCGAACCCGCGCTCAGCACGGGCGCACCAGTGGAGTCGGCTACCCGGATTGCCACCGCGTCACCACCGCAAGCGGCCGGAGACATCCAACCACGCAACTCCGACGCACCGGCCGCGTGCAACGACACGTCCCGCCACTCGAACGGCAACGACACACCCGTCCCCGACTCGGCGTTGGCCGCGTCAGCGGCCATGCCGTGCAACAACGAATCCAACAACGCCGGATGCAGACCGAACTGTTGAGTGTCGGTGACGGTGTCGGGCAGTACCGCCTGCACGAACACATCCTCACCACGTCGCCACACCGACTGCAGGCCCTGGAAAGCGGGCCCGTACTCATAGCCCCGGTCGGCCAACAGGTCATACCAACCCTCCACAGGCACCGCTACCGCGCCGCGCGGCGGCCACACTGCCAACTCAGCAACCACCGGGGCCTGCTCCACCTCATCGGTCAGCACACCCTGCGCATGCAACACCCACACCGCACCAGCGGCATCCGGATCCGCGTCATCGCAGGTGCCGGGACGCGAGTACACCCTTACCCCACACGCCCCCTGGTCATCAGCGTCGTCGACCACCACCTGGATCTGGACCCCCGCATCGGCCGGCAACACCAACGGCGCCAGCAATGTGAGCTCCTGCAGCCTGGCACGACTCACCTGCTCACCGGCACGCAACGCCAACTCCACGAACCCGGTACCCGGCAACAACACCACACCATTGACGGCGTGATCGGCCAGCCACGGCTGGGCAGCCACCGACAACCTGCCAGTCATCACCACCGCACCGGAATCCGGAGACACCACCACAGCACCCAACAGGGGATGCCCGGCCGTGCTCAACCCCAGCGATGCAGCGTCCCCGGACCTACTGGTCTCGAGCCAGTACCGGCGTCGCTGGAACGCATACGCAGGCAACTCGACCCACCGCCCACGCCCCCGCAACACCGACTCCCACTCCACACCCACA
>NZ_JBEXYF010000084.1:0-3667 GCF_040630775.1 Nocardia sp. NPDC005745 | reverse complement strand
TGAGGATCCATCGCGACCGCTTCCCGCGGGCTGATCCCGAAGAATTCGTTGTCGAACTCGCCTGCGTCGTAGACGAACCCACCCTCACGCACATACGACTTACCCGACGTACCGGGTTCGGGATCGAAGATCCCGTCCCAGCCCCGATCGGTCGGGAACCCGCCGACCGCGTCACGACCATCTACGACCAACTGCCAGAGCTCCTGTGGGGTAGACACCCCGCCAGGAAACCGGCAACCCACACCCACAATTGCCACCGGCTCGGATATCCGGCTCTTCAGGGCTGATTCTCGTGCCCGGCTTTCTCGTAGCTCGGCCGTAACCTTCCTCAGAAGGTAGTTGATTTTCTCCGGGTCAGTCACTCTTGATTCCTTCAAAGAATATTTTCTGCTTTATCAGGCAATGACGGTGTCTATGAGATGCCGAACTCATCACCCAAAACTTCCATGAACGCATCGTCGCTCATGGACATAAGATCTTCGGAATCGGTCGCCGAGACCGTTTCATCGCCCTTCGCCCGGCTCGCCAATCGAGTGACATGCAGCAACCGAGAATAGAATTCGTCGGAGAGCCTGTCGCCGTCGATCATTTCCGCTACCTCTTTCTCCAGGCGCGTAAGCGATTCGGAAATATCGCTGTCGGAAAGCTGGGAGAGGATGAAGGTAGTGACCGCGCCCGGTGTGGGGTAGTCGAAGACCAGCGTGGCCGGCAGCCGGAGCCCGGTGACGGCGTTGAGACGATTGCGGGCTTCCACCGCGGTCAGTGAATCGAATCCCAGATCTCGGAATTTTCGGTTGGCGTCGATCGCCTCGGCGCCTGAATGACCCAGCACCGCCGCAATCTGGCTACCAACCACCTCGAGCACCAGTGCGTGCCGGTCGGATTCGGGCAGTCCGGCCACCCGCCCTCGCAGACCCGTGAGCATCTCCGCTTCGGCTTCGGCCTGTTCTGATTGAAGCGCTGCCTGGGCCTCTGGCAGTTCTTGCAAGAGCGGACGACGCCGCGACGCTGTGTAAACCGGAGCGAACCGTCTCCACTCGATATCTGCGATCGTCATGGTCGCTACATCGCAGCCCGCCGCATGGCTCAATGCCCGCACGGCGAGGCTCGGGTCCATCAACCTCACACCGCTGCGAGCCAGGAAGTCGGCGACAGAATTTCCGTGAACTAGGCGTCCGGCGCTTCCGTCGGTGTCTACCATGCCCCCACCGGCCCATCCTCCCCATGCCAGTGCGGTAGCTACCAGGCCCCGCGATCTGCGGGTCTCCGCCAGACCGTTCAAGTAGGCGTTCCCGGCGGCATAGTCCGCGCTTCCCGCGCTACCCCATGTCACTGCACCGGAAGAGAACATCACGAATGCATCCAATGGCCGATCACCGAGCAGATCGTCGAGATGCTGCGCGCCAGCGACCTTGGGGCCGACAACGGCGATCAACGACGATGGGTCGAGCTCGGTGAGCGACGTCAGAGATCCGATCCCAGCCGCATGGATGACTGCGGTCAGAGGAACGGTGTCGTCATCTATCGCCGACAACACCGCGGCCATGTCCTTACGACGTGTCACATCGCAGCTCGCGAGCGTGACACGGCTGCCTAGAGCGTGCAATTCTCGTGCCAGGTCGTCGGCGCAGGGTGCCAGGTGGCCCCGGCGGCTGGCTAGCACGACGTGCTCGGCGCCGTTCTCGGCAACCCACCGCGCCAGATTTCTGCCGATTCCTCCGGTTCCACCGGTGATCAGGACTGTTCCCCGCGGCTTCCAACCATTGGTGACGTAGGACCCTGGCAGCGTTGCCCGCACCATTCGACGGCCGTAGACCCCCGTTGCACGGATCGCCAGCTGATCTTCGCCATCGGTGCGGGACATCGCGGCCAGTAGATGCTCCACAATCATCTGGTCCCACTCGTCGGGAAGATCGATCAAACCGCCCCACCACTGTGGGAACTCCAGGCCGGCCACCTGACCAAGACCCCACATTTGGACCTGCATCGGGCTGGTGATTCGATCCTGAGAAACCGCGTTCACAGCACCGTTCGTCACACACCACAATGGCTGGTGAGCGCCGAGATCGCTGAGTGCTTGGAGCAGGAGCAGGTTGCCCAGCAAACCTTGTGTCACCGACGAGCTCTGCGAGTACGGCCGGTCATCGAGAGCAGCCAACGACACTACGCCTCTCACATCGATGCGGTCTCGCAGCAGATCTACGACATCCAGACGTGACATTCTCTCGGCGTCGATCTCGACGTAGGAGACACTCGCGCCCGATTTCTGCAACGCTTCGACCAGGTACTTCGTCGTGCCAACGCCGTCGGACCCCACAACAAGCCAAGTTCCTGTCGCACGTACGGGTTCATCGGTAAGAAGCTTCCAATCGATCCGATAAGACCACGAACTGATCATGGACTGTTCCTGCAGGTTCTGTCGCCACGACGACAACAGCGGCAATGCTTCATCCACGGATCGACCGGACTCGATCCCCAACGCACCCAGGTCTCCCTGATCGACCGCACGCCAGAACTCGACGTCGATCGCGTTAGAGGAAGTCGATGAAGAGGTCTTCTCGAGCCAGTACCGGCGTCGCTGGAACGCATACGCAGGCAACTCGACCCACCGCCCACGCCCCCGCAACACCGACTCCCACTCCACACCCACACCCGACACACCCAACTGGGCAGCCGACTGCGCAAACCTCGCCATGCCGTCCTCACCACGACGCAACGAGCCCACGACCACCACCGCGGAGGGCTTTCCCTCGGCCAGGGCCTCACCGATCTGCTCGATATCAACCACCAGCAACGGATGCGGGCTGGCCTCGACGAACACCGTGTACCCATCGCTGTACAGCTGTTGGATGGTGTGCTCGAAACGAACGGGTTCCCGCAGGTTGGCATACCAATACGGTGCATCCAGCTCGCTGGTGTCGAGCACCGTGCCGGTCACCGTCGAGTAGAACGCCACCTGCGACGAGCGGGCCCGAACTCCAGCCAACGCCGTTTCCAGCGGCTCACGCACCTGCTCGACCTGCGCCGAATGCGAGGCGTAATCCACCGAGACCCGCCGGGCACGGATGTCGCGGGCGTCGCATACCGCCTGCAGAGCATCGAGCTGCTTGGTTTCACCGGAAACCACCGTGGTCCGTGGACCGTTAGCCGCAGCCACCGACAACCCGTCGTAACCCTCGAGCAGCTGCTCGACCTGCCGCAGCGGCAACCCGATCGACATCATGCCGCCCAGACCCTCGAGCTCAGTCAAAGCCGCCGAACGCAGGATCACGATCCGAGCCGCATCCTCGAGCGACAACGCCCCCGCCACATACGCCGCAGCGATCTCGCCCTGGGAATGACCGATCACCGCATCGGGCTCGACACCGAAGGAACGCCACAACTCCGCCAGCGACACCATCACCGCGAACAACACCGGCTGGACCACATCGATCTGCGTTAGCCACGCCGAATCCTCACCGGCGAGAACATCGAGCAGCGACCAATCCACCAACGCAGCGAACGCTGCGTCGCACTCGGCCATCTTCTCGGCGAACACCGGTGCCGAGGCCAACAATTGCCGGCCCATACCAAGCCACTGCGCACCCTGGCCCGGGAACACCAGCACGGTCTTCCCCTGCGGATATGCCACACCCGACACCACACCCGACGCCGGAACCTGCTCGGC
>NZ_JBEXYF010000083.1:0-4350 GCF_040630775.1 Nocardia sp. NPDC005745 | reverse complement strand
CCGAGTGACCGCCGCTTGCTCCTTCGTCGCGTACGCGGCGGCCACTCGGACGCGAGCCGGGCCGCGAACGGCGGATGCTCGGTCTCGCTTCGCTCGGAACCGGGTGTCGAGCTGATGTCGCCAGTCGGTGTCGTCCAGCGAGGCCGGTCGCTGGGCCGTTACGGGTGTGGGCTCGGTTGCAGGGCGTCCCAGCCGTCGGCGGTGCCGTCGTGGCGCTGGGCGAGGCCGGCCATGCGCGAGCGTTCCTGGGAGCAGTGCAAGGCGTCCAGCAGTTGGACCCGCTGGAGGATCACCGTCTCGAGTTCGTCGCTACCCGGGCCGCCGACCTGCGGCGCGGGGGAGTAGCCGTCTCGTGCGGCGATCGCGCAGACGGTGGGCACGTGCCGCGGCGGGATGCGCAGGTGGTGCCGTAGCACCGCAGGCGCGTCCGGCGTCAGACCGGTCGCGCGCGCCAGCACGGCCGAGCACGCCTCCGTGTCGTCGAAGCAGGCCGCGACCACGACCAGATCCGCTCGCGCCGGGTCCAGTGCGGTGGGCCGGTCCCGCCGGAACAGCCGCCGCCACAGCCTCGGTCCCATATTCGTCTTCATCTCAGCTTCTCCTTACCCTCACCTGTCATGCTGGCCGGGCGTTCGTCCGCGCTACGTGACCCGTTCCGGGGGTCGCCGACCCCGCTCGCCCCCTGCCCCGCCTGGTCGAGAGCCTGTCCCTTCCTGCGTTTTCGGACACGGAGAAACGAGTTTCGTACCCGGGTTCGGCTGTCGTACTACGACGAGTCATACTTACCCCCGTGACGACCGCAGTAGGGACCCCAGGATCGGCCATTACCCAGCGTGTGCATTCGCTGAACCGGCCCAACATGGTCAGCGTCGGTACCATCATCTGGCTGTCCAGCGAGCTGATGTTCTTCGCAGGCCTGTTCGCGATGTACTTCGTCGCGCGCGCCCAGGCGCACGGTAACTGGCCGCCGGAGCCGACCGAGCTGAACCTGAAGCTCGCGGTGCCGGTCACGGCCGTGCTGGTCGCGTCGTCGTTCACCTGCCAGATGGGCGTGTTCGCCGCGGAGAAGGGCGACGTGTTCGGCCTGCGCCGCTGGTACGTCATCACGCTGATCATGGGCGCGTTCTTCGTCGGCGGCCAGGGCTACGAGTACACGAACCTGGTGCACGAGGGCACCTCGATCTCCAGCAGCTCCTACGGCTCGGTGTTCTACATCACCACCGGCTTCCACGGTCTGCACGTGATCGGCGGTCTGATCGCGTTCGTGTTCCTGCTGATGCGCACCAAGGTCAGCAAGTTCACCCCGGCGCAGGCCACCGCGGCGATCGTCGTCTCCTACTACTGGCACTTCGTCGACATCGTGTGGATCGGGCTGTTCGCCACGATCTACTTCGTCCGCTGATCGTGGCCGCCGCGCTGCCGAACGCGCGCGGTGCGACCCACGATCTTTCGCAGAAGTCGGTTCCGTCTACTCCAAAGGGACACAGATGAGTTCATCTCCCCCGTCCGCGCCAGAGCCCGCCAGCCCCGGGAACGGCCAGGCCAGCAAGACGCGCAGGCAGCGCCGCGTTCGCCGTCGCATCGCGGGCGGGCTTGCGCTGCTGGTGGGCCTCGTCGGAGCAGGCTTCCTGGCATCGGCCCTCACGCCGGACCCGCAGCGCGCGACCGCGCACGAGGACCAGTCCGCGCTCATCCGCGAGGGCCAGCAGCTCTACGACACGTCCTGCATCACCTGCCACGGCGCGAACCTGCAGGGTGTCGCCGATCGCGGTCCCAGCCTGATCGGCGTCGGCGAGGCCGCGGTCTACTTCCAGGTGTCCTCCGGGCGCATGCCGATGGCGCGTAACGAGGCGCAGGCGCAGCGCAAGCCCCCGAAGTTCGACGCCCATCAGACCGACGCGCTGAGCGCCTACGTGGCCGCCAACGGCGGCGGTCCGACCGTGATGCGCGACGCCGACGGCGAGATCGCCCAGGAGTCGTTGCGCGGTGACGACATCGCCCGCGGTTCGGAGCTGTTCCGGATGAACTGCGCGTCCTGCCACAACTTCACCGGACGCGGCGGCGCGCTGTCCTCCGGTAAGTTCGCGCCGCCGCTGGAACCGGCCAGCGAGCAGCAGATCTACGCTGCGATGCTCACCGGCCCGCAGAACATGCCGAAGTTCTCCGACCGCCAGTTGAGTCCGGAGGAGAAGCGCGACATCGTCGCCTACGTCAAGAACGCGACCGAGGAGCACAGCCCCGGCGGCTGGGACCTCGGCGGCTTCGGTCCCGCGACCGAGGCCCTGGCCATCTGGGTGGTCGGTATCACGCTCGTGGTCGGTGCCGCGATGTGGATCGGATCCCGGTCATGACCGGTCAGCGCCTGGAGGCGGTAGCTAGCGTGGCCACGGATGGCGCCCGGCCATGCCGAAAGGACACAGGTCATGAGCAGTAAGGAGCGAGACGACATGGGTCGCCCGGATGAGGGCCACGACGCGCAGCCGTCGAACGAGCACGCGGTGAACGCCACTCCGGCGGACCCCACCGAGGCGGAGCTCGACAAGCTGTCGCGCGACGAACTGGTCAAGCTCGGCACCGAGCGCGACGGCGTCGACGTCGCCTACCGCCGCGAGCGCTTCCCGATCCCGGGCACCCGGGCGGAGAAGCGCGCCGAGCGCGCGGTCACCTTCTGGTTCGCCGTTTCCGGCATCGCGGCCGCGGCGCTGGTCGGCGTGTTCCTGTTCTGGCCGTGGGAGTTCAAGGGCAAGGAGGAGGAGGGCCACGGGCTCTACTCGCTGTTCACCCCGCTGGTCGGCCTGACCTTCGGCATCTCGGTGCTGGTGATCGGTGTCGCGGTGGTGCTGATCCGCAAGCTGTTCATCCCCGCCGAACTGTCCATCCAGCAGCGGCACGACGGTCCGTCGCCGGAGGTCGAGCGCCGCACCCTGGTCGCCGAGCTGCAGGACGCGCTGGACACCTCCACCCTGGGCCGCCGCAAGATGATTACCCGCACCGCGGGCGCTGGTGTCGGCGTACTCGGCATCGGCGCGCTGCTGGTGTTCGTCGGCGGCATGATCAAGAACCCGTGGGCCAAGGGCGACAAGTCGCCGCTGTGGGTCTCCGGCTGGACTCCGGACTACCCGGGCGAGACCATCTACATCCGCCGCGACACCGGTCGCCCGGAGGACGTGGTGCTGGTGCGCCCGGAGGACCTGGACGCAGGCGCCATGGAGACGGTGTTCCCGTGGAAGGAGAAGTGGCGCGGTGACGAGCACGCGACGTTGCAGTCGCTGCGCGGCATCCGCAACGCCGTCATGCTGATCCGTCTGCGCACCGAAGACGCGCAGAAGGCGATCAAGCGCAAGGGTCAGGAGAGCTTCAACTACGGCGACTACTTCGCCTATTCGAAGATCTGCACCCACCTCGGCTGCCCCACCTCGCTGTTCGAGCAGCAGACCAACCGGATCCTGTGCCCCTGCCACCAGTCGCAGTTCTCCGCGACCGAGTGGGGCAAGCCGGTCTTCGGTCCCGCCGCTCGCGCGCTGCCGCAGCTGCCGATCACCGTCAACGCTGAGGGCTTCCTGGTCGCCAACGGCGACTTCATCGAGCCGCTCGGCCCGGCCTACTGGGAGCGCCGTTCATGAGTCCTTCAGTCGCAGCCCAAGCCAGCGAGGCGGACGAGCGGTACCGCGCCGCCGCGTTCATGAAGCGGTCGATCAACAAGGTCTTCCCGACCCATTGGTCGTTCCTGCTCGGCGAGATCGCGCTCTACAGCTTCATCATCCTGCTGCTGTCGGGCGTGTACCTGACCCTGTTCTTCGACCCGTCGATGAGCGAGGTCGTCTACAACGGCGCTTACCAGCCGCTTCGCGGTGTGACGATGTCGCGGGCGTACGAGACCGCACTGAACATCACCTTCGAGGTCCGCGGCGGTCTATTCGTGCGGCAGGTCCACCACTGGGCGGCACTGCTGTTCGCGGCCTCGATCATCGTGCACTTGTTCCGGATCTTCTTCACCGGCGCGTTCCGCAAGCCGCGTGAGGCGAACTGGGTGATCGGTTCGCTGCTGCTGATCCTGGCGATGTTCGAGGGCTTCTTCGGCTACTCGCTGCCCGACGACCTGCTGTCGGGCACCGGCCTGCGGGCCGCGTTCGGCGGCATCACGATGAGCATCCCGATCATCGGCACCTGGATGCACTGGCTGATCTTCGGTGGCGACTTCCCCGGCGAGATCATCATCCCGCGGCTCTACATCGCGCACGTGCTGCTGTTCCCCGGCATCATCCTGGCGTTGATCGCCGCGCACGTGGCGCTGGTGTGGTACCAGAAGCACACCCAGTTCCCCGGTCCGGGCCGTACCGAGAACAACGT
>NZ_JBEXYF010000082.1:0-5287 GCF_040630775.1 Nocardia sp. NPDC005745 | reverse complement strand
CGGGTTGGATGTGTGTGCGTGTGTTCTTTGAGAACTCAATAGTGTGTCGATGAATGTCAGTGCCAAATGTTTTATTTGGTTCCGGCTCTTTCACCCCCCGTGTGGAGGGTCGGACATTTTTTGTCAGCTTTTTGCTGGCGATTGTTTTGCTAGGTTTTCGGACTCTAGTTTTTGATCTGATTGCACCCTTTTGGGGGTGTGGTTGTGAGTCTTCAACGGAGAGTTTGATCCTGGCTCAGGACGAACGCTGGCGGCGTGCTTAACACATGCAAGTCGAGCGGTAAGGCCCTTCGGGGTACACGAGCGGCGAACGGGTGAGTAACACGTGGGTGATCTGCCTCGCACTTCGGGATAAGCCTGGGAAACTGGGTCTAATACCGGATATGACCTGCTGTCGCATGGCGGTGGGTGGAAAGATTTATCGGTGCGAGATGGGCCCGCGGCCTATCAGCTTGTTGGTGGGGTAATGGCCTACCAAGGCGACGACGGGTAGCCGACCTGAGAGGGTGACCGGCCACACTGGGACTGAGACACGGCCCAGACTCCTACGGGAGGCAGCAGTGGGGAATATTGCACAATGGGCGAAAGCCTGATGCAGCGACGCCGCGTGAGGGATGACGGCCTTCGGGTTGTAAACCTCTTTCGACAGGGACGAAGCGCAAGTGACGGTACCTGTAGAAGAAGCACCGGCCAACTACGTGCCAGCAGCCGCGGTAATACGTAGGGTGCGAGCGTTGTCCGGAATTACTGGGCGTAAAGAGCTTGTAGGCGGTTTGTCGCGTCGTCTGTGAAAACTCACAGCTCAACTGTGAGCTTGCAGGCGATACGGGCAGACTTGAGTACTTCAGGGGAGACTGGAATTCCTGGTGTAGCGGTGAAATGCGCAGATATCAGGAGGAACACCGGTGGCGAAGGCGGGTCTCTGGGAAGTAACTGACGCTGAGAAGCGAAAGCGTGGGTAGCGAACAGGATTAGATACCCTGGTAGTCCACGCCGTAAACGGTGGGTACTAGGTGTGGGTTTCCTTCCACGGGATCCGTGCCGTAGCTAACGCATTAAGTACCCCGCCTGGGGAGTACGGCCGCAAGGCTAAAACTCAAAGGAATTGACGGGGGCCCGCACAAGCGGCGGAGCATGTGGATTAATTCGATGCAACGCGAAGAACCTTACCTGGGTTTGACATACACCGGAAACCTGCAGAGATGTAGGCCCCCTTGTGGTCGGTGTACAGGTGGTGCATGGCTGTCGTCAGCTCGTGTCGTGAGATGTTGGGTTAAGTCCCGCAACGAGCGCAACCCTTATCTTATGTTGCCAGCGCGTAATGGCGGGGACTCGTGAGAGACTGCCGGGGTCAACTCGGAGGAAGGTGGGGACGACGTCAAGTCATCATGCCCCTTATGTCCAGGGCTTCACACATGCTACAATGGCCGGTACAGAGGGCTGCGATACCGTGAGGTGGAGCGAATCCCTTAAAGCCGGTCTCAGTTCGGATCGGGGTCTGCAACTCGACCCCGTGAAGTTGGAGTCGCTAGTAATCGCAGATCAGCAACGCTGCGGTGAATACGTTCCCGGGCCTTGTACACACCGCCCGTCACGTCATGAAAGTCGGTAACACCCGAAGCCGGTGGCCTAACCCCTTGTGGGAGGGAGCCGTCGAAGGTGGGATCGGCGATTGGGACGAAGTCGTAACAAGGTAGCCGTACCGGAAGGTGCGGCTGGATCACCTCCTTTCTAAGGAGCACTTCTCCACGATCCTTCACGTAGGTGAATGTGGTTGTGGCAGAGACCATGTCGGACTCGAATGTAGTCCGGTGGAAGCTCATGGGTGGAACGCTGACAACTTCTTCCGCGTATCGGTGGGTCCTTGGTGACCGGCTGGTGGTTGATATATCGACACACTGTTGGGTCCTGAAAGAACAGACGTTCTTTCCAGGCAAAAAATACGATCTGCCCGGATTTCCTGGATACCTCGGGGTTTTTGATTTCGATGGTCTTGGAGTTCGATCCGGTGTGGGTGTGTTGTTTGAGAACTGCACAGTGGACGCGAGCATCTTTGTTAGTAAGTGTTTAAGAGCGTACGGTGGATGCCTTGGCACCAGGAGCCGATGAAGGACGTAGGAGGCTGCGATAAGCCTCGGGGAGCTGTCAACCGAGCTGAGATCCGAGGATTTCCGAATGGGGAAACCCAGCACGAGTGATGTCGTGTTACCCGCATCTGAATATATAGGGTGTGTGGAGGGAACGTGGGGAAGTGAAACATCTCAGTACCCACAGGAAGAGAAAACAACAGTGATTCCGTGAGTAGTGGCGAGCGAAAGCGGATGAGGCTAAACCATCCAGATGTGATACCCGGCAGGGGTTGTCTGGTTGGGGTAGTGGGAACATTCTTCTCTATTCTGCCGAGTAGGGCGAGAGTCAGAAACCCAGGTGTTAGTTGAAGTGGTCTGGAACGGCCTGCCATAGACGGTGATAGCCCGGTAAGCGAAAACTCTTGGGCTCTCGTGGATGTCTCCCGAGTAGCAGCGGGCCCGTGAAATCTGCTGTGAATCTGCCGGGACCACCCGGTAAGCCTGAATACTCCCTGGTGACCGATAGCGGACTAGTACCGTGAGGGAAAGGTGAAAAGTACCCCGGGAGGGGAGTGAAATAGTACCTGAAACCGTGCGCTTACAATCCGTCAGAGCTTGTGCATCCTTTGGTGGATGGTGGGTGATGGCGTGCCTTTTGAAGAATGAGCCTGCGAGTCATCGGTGTGTGGCGAGGTTAACCCGTGTGGGGTAGCCGTAGCGAAAGCGAGTCCGAATAGGGCGTTTTTAGTCGCATGTCATGGACCCGAAGCGGAGTGATCTACCCATGGCCAGGGTGAAGCGACGGTAAGACGTCGTGGAGGCCCGAACCCACTTAGGTTGAAAACTGAGGGGATGAGCTGTGGGTAGGGGTGAAAGGCCAATCAAACTCCGTGATAGCTGGTTCTCCCCGAAATGCATTTAGGTGCAGCGTCGCGTGTTTCACACCGGAGGTAGAGCTACTGGATGGTCTAGGGGGCCTACAAGCTTACCGAAATCAGCCAAACTCCGAATGCCGGTGTGTGAGAGCGTGGCAGTGAGACTGCGGGGGATAAGCTTCGTAGTCGAGAGGGAAACAGCCCAGATCGCCGGCTAAGGCCCCTAAGCGTGTACTAAGTGGAAAAGGATGTGGGGTCGCGAAGACAACCAGGAGGTTGGCTTAGAAGCAGCCACCCTTGAAAGAGTGCGTAATAGCTCACTGGTCAAGTGATCCTGCGCCGACAATGTAGCGGGGCTCAAGTACACCGCCGAAGCCGCGGCACTCCGACAATACGTCCATCATTCCCTGCGGGGGGTGGTGTAGCGGTCGGGGTGGGTAGGGGAGCGTCGTATGGCCATGGAAGCGGCAGGGTGACCTAGCCGTGGAGGCCATGCGAGTGAGAATGCAGGCATGAGTAGCGAAAGACGAGTGAGAAACTCGTCCGCCGAATGACCAAGGGTTCCTGGGCCAGGTTAATCCGCCCAGGGTGAGTCGGGACCTAAGGCGAGGCCGACAGGCGTAGTCGATGGACAACGGGTTGATATTCCCGTACCCGTGTATCCGCGCCAAATGGTGAATCATCTGTGCTAATCGTCCTGAACCGGATGGACTTCCTTCGGGAAGCTGGAAGGGGATGCACGAGACCCTGGGTGTAGTAGTCAAGCGATGGGGTGACGCAGGAAGGTAGCTGGGCCAGGTGATGGATTACCTGGTGTAAGCGTGTAGGGCGTTGTGTAGGCAAATCCGCACGACATGTAGCCTGAGACGTGATGCGTAGCCGATTGAGGCGAATTCAGTGATCCTATGCTGCCGAGAAAAGCCTCTAGTGAGTTGGTACACGGCCCGTACCCCAAACCGACACAGGTGGTCAGGTAGAGAATACCGAGGCGATCGAGAGAACTGTGGTTAAGGAACTCGGCAAAATGCCCCCGTAACTTCGGGAGAAGGGGGACCACGTCTGGTGACCGGCTTTACGCTGTGAGCTGGGTGTGGTCGCAGAGACCAGAGAGAAGCGACTGTTTACTAAAAACACAGGTCCGTGCGAAGTCGTAAGACGATGTATACGGACTGACGCCTGCCCGGTGCCGGAAGGTTAAGAGGACCGGTTAGCGCCTTCGGGTGCGAAGCTGAGAATTTAAGCCCCGGTAAACGGCGGTGGTAACTATAACCATCCTAAGGTAGCGAAATTCCTTGTCGGGTAAGTTCCGACCTGCACGAATGGCGTAACGACTTCTCTGCTGTCTCAACCACAGACTCGGCGAAATTGCATTACGAGTAAAGATGCTCGTTACGCGCGGCAGGACGAAAAGACCCCGGGACCTTCACTATAGCTTGGTATTG
Organism: Nocardia sp. NPDC005745; assembly: GCF_040630775.1. Taxonomy (NCBI): domain Bacteria; kingdom Bacillati; phylum Actinomycetota; class Actinomycetes; order Mycobacteriales; family Nocardiaceae; genus Nocardia; species Nocardia sp. NPDC005745. Next base: position 901 of record NZ_JBEXYF010000082.1, on the reverse strand, counting down.
GTGTTCGGTACGGTTTGTGTAGGATAGGTGGGAGACTGTGAAGCGGGCACGCCAGTGTTCGTGGAGTCGTCGTTGAAATACCACTCTGGTCGTATTGGACTTCTAACCTCGGACCCTGATCGGGTTCAGGGACAGTGCCTGGTGGGTAGTTTAACTGGGGCGGTTGCCTCCCAAAATGTAACGGAGGCGCCCAAAGGTTCCCTCAGCCTGGTTGGCAATCAGGTGTCGAGTGCAAGTGCACAAGGGAGCTTGACTGTGAGACTGACAGGTCGAGCAGGGACGAAAGTCGGGACTAGTGATCCGGCACCGGCATGTGGAAGCGGTGTCGCTCAACGGATAAAAGGTACCCCGGGGATAACAGGCTGATCTTCCCCAAGAGTCCATATCGACGGGATGGTTTGGCACCTCGATGTCGGCTCGTCGCATCCTGGGGCTGGAGTAGGTCCCAAGGGTTGGGCTGTTCGCCCATTAAAGCGGCACGCGAGCTGGGTTTAGAACGTCGTGAGACAGTTCGGTCTCTATCCGCCGCGCGCGTCAGAAACTTGAGGAAGGCTGTCCCTAGTACGAGAGGACCGGGACGGACGAACCTCTGGTGTGCCAGTTGTCCTGCCAAGGGCACTGCTGGTTGGCTACGTTCGGAAGGGATAACCGCTGAAAGCATCTAAGCGGGAAGCCTGTTCCAAGATGAGGTTTCTCACCACCTTCGAGTGGTTAAGGCCCCCTACAGACCATGGGGTTGATAGGCCGGAACTGGAAGCACGGTAACGTGTGGAGGTGACCGGTACTAATCGGCCGAGGACTTACCAACAAAGGTTGCTACGCGTCCACTGTGCGGTATCTGAAACAACACACAGATACCCCTTTTTTCGACACCCCGCACGGGTGTCGCCCACCAACCCCC
>NZ_JBEXYF010000081.1:0-5431 GCF_040630775.1 Nocardia sp. NPDC005745 | reverse complement strand
CATGCAGATCACGAAATTCGCGGAAACGGTCATGCCCCAGGTATCGAACTACGCCGACCAATGGGGTGGCTTCACCAAACGGTTCCAACCCCACGCCACCCCCGCCGTCGGCCCACGTGAAGGGATTTAGTCCAGGTGCCTGTCGAACGCCAGTACGAGGTCGCCACCGACTTCGTGAACGTCAGTCACAGCGAAGTGAGCGGTCTGCGGGAGGTATACGGCTTCTCCGCGCCCGACCGCATCGTCCTCGACGGGGTGCGACTCGTGCCGCAGGGGCGGCCGTCGAACACGCTGCTGATGTTCATGCATCCAACGGGCACGATCAGGCGCATACCGCTTCCGCACGTGATGGCAGCGGCGGGGATGCACATCCTGTGCGCCGAAAGCCGCTACGCACGCAACGACACCGCGCTGATCATGGAGAAAGTCCTGTCTGATTACGGTGCTTTCGTCCGTCACGCCAAGGAGGTGTGGGGGTATACCACCGTAGTTCTGGTCGGATGGTCCGGAGGCGGGTCGTTGACCGCCCTCTATCAGTCGCAAGCCGTAAACCGCACCATCACAAGCACCCCCGCCGGAGATCCGGTCGACCTCGGCGACCTGATCCCAGGCGATGCGTTCATTTACCACGCGGCGCACCTGGGGCGTGCCGAGATGCTGCGCGACTTCATCGATCCATCCGTCCTCGACGAGGCGAATCCGGACATCCGCGACGTCGAACTCGACCTTTATAATCCGCGCAACCCCAACCGGCCGCCCTACTCCCCGGACTACCTCGAGTACTTCCGTTCCCAGCAGGCCGCGCGAATTCGCCGCCGTACCACCTATGTCAAAGAAATGCTCGAGGAGCTGCGCCGCAGAGGAGGCAGCGAGACCGAACGCGTGATACTCACTCACCGCACGCTGGCCGACCCCCGCTTCCTCGACGCCACCATCGACCCCAACGATCGAGAAATCGGAATGTCTTTCATGGGGGTGCCCGAACTCGCCAATATCAGTCCCGCGGGCCTCGCACGCACTTCGACCCTGCGCGGATGGTTGTCCCAGTGGTCAGCTGAGGACAGCCACGCCCGCGCTGACATCGCCGCGCGAAATATCCATGTTCCCCTCCTCGCCATCGAAAACAGCGCCGACGACGCCGTACCACAGCCACACACCCAACAATTGCTCGACGCATGCGCCAGCACAGACAAGACCATGCACGTGATCAAAGGGGCCAACCACTACTACGCAGGCCAAGACGACATTCTGCAGGACGTAGTTCGGTTGATCCGCGAATGGCTGCAGGATCGAAACCTGCTGGAGCCCTGAGTCCACACACCACAACCGGCACCAACACCGCGAGCAGCTACCGCAATGAAGGCCTGACGGCCGCCCGGAACTGAAAGGTACACAATGAAACTCAACTCTGCCGAGACAGCGGTCCTGGTCTGTCATCTTCAGACGGACATCATCGAGAATCAACAGGCCATCGGAGCCCTTTTGGGCGCCGAGGTAACCCGACGAAACGTGGTCGGAGAAGCGAGTCGGTTGCTGGAGGCGGCGGACGCGAGTGCTGCGCTGCCGGTGCTGGTGCGCGTCGCCTGGCGTGCTGACCGCTCGAATATGTTGGTCAACATTCCCCTTACTCAGGGTGCTGCCGAGATGAACGCGCTCATCGACGGGCTGCCCGGGGCCGATTTTGTGGCTGATCTGGCCCGCGTCCCCGGCGAGGTGGTGGTGACACATCACAGTCCCAACCCGTTCCACGGAAGTGATTTACAAGAGATTCTTCAGCGGCGCGCGATAAAGACGCTGGTGGTCTGCGGAGTAGCGACGAACATGGCCGTCCTTTCAACCGCCTTTGCCGCAGCGACCCTCGGTTACCGGATCATTGTTGTCGGGGAGGCATGCTCGGCATCGAGCGAAGAGACGCATCTTTTCGCTCTGGAGACCTTGGGAATGCTCGCGGAGATCGTAGATATCGATGACGTCATCACTGCCTTGAGCCAGCGCGCCGCAGCGTAGTACGTCGAGGCTCTTTGCCAAGAATGCGATGTCACTGGCCGGTTCGCCCACCCTGCGCACCCAGCCGGACCATCGAAGAGGAGAACTCAAGTTGACTGTCTGGATTGCCGGCGTGGGAATGACGCCGTTCGGGATTCACACCGATCAATCCGTCAAACAGCTCACCAAATGGGCGGTGCACGATGCACTCGCCGATGCGGGGTGCCCGCTGGATGCGATCGGAGCTGCCTTCTTCGGCTCCACCACCCAGGGGCACCTCGAAGGTCAGCTCATGATTGCCGGCGAAGTGGCCCTTCGCTCGCTCGGCCTGGGCACCGTGCCCGTCTTCAACATCGAGAACGCCTGTGCCACGGGCCTATCCGGAATCAGCCTGGCCTGCGCGCAATTGCGAGCAGGTGATGCCGACGTGGTACTCGTCGTCGGGGTAGAGAAAATGAACGTCGGCGACTCCGCCCGGACGATGAGCGTGTTCGACGGAGCGTACGACATTTCGGAACCCGATTCGCTGCAGGACTCACTTTCACAGCTCGGCGGCGTCGTGGACACGTCGGCAGTTGGTGCACGGTCGATCATGATGGACGTGTACGCGGCCATGGCGCGAAACCACATGCGGTTGTACGGGACGACGGCGGAACAGATTGCCGCGGTGGCGGCGAAGAACCACCGGCACGGGGTGGGAAACCCACGTGCGCACTTCCGCAAGGACATGTCGATCGAACAGATCCTGTCGGCAAGAAAACTGGCGTACCCACTCACCGTTCCTATGTGCGCCCCGATCACCGACGGCGCAGCAGCTGTACTCCTGTGCTCGGACGCCGGGCTACGGAAACTAGGCCAGGAACCGGCGGTCAAGATCCTCGCAGCCTCCATCGGCACTGGTTGCGATCGGGACATCTCAACCTTCGACAATCACGTCACTGCTCGGACTGCGCACCATGCCTATGATCGGGCCGGAATCAGCCCGGATGACGTGGACGTCGCCGAAGTCCATGACGCCACCGCATTCGCGGAGGTCCTGCAGACCGAGTTACTCGGTCTGGTGCCCGCGGGCGACGGAGGACCCGCAGCACAGCGCGGCGATACCACGCTGGGCGGAAGGATTCCCGTCAATCCATCCGGCGGGTTGGAGTCCAAGGGACACCCGTTGGCCGCGACCGGAATTGGTCAGGTTTTCGAGATCACCAACCAGTTGCGCGGCCGGTCGGGCTCACGCCAGGTCGAGGACGCGCGGACAGGCGTGATCGAAAACGGCGGCGGGTTCCACAACGGGGAGGAAGCAGTAGTCGGCGTCGCGATCCTGCAACGGCAATGACCCAAAACACTTCGCCTCGAACGTAGTAACCGGGAAGCTCCTGCTCGACGCCGTGGGGTGGAGCCAAGGATCTGGGTCGTCTCAGGCTGGTGGTCAGTGCATCAACCGGACCCGGGTTCGGGAGGGCTATGGGCGAGCTGACCTCGGCAGATAAATCGGATGCAATTTCTAAACGGAGGTAATCAACGCGATGACGACCTTTAAATCGGCGGAAGCGACGGTCCCGCCGTCGCATGTCACCGCTGCCGAACTGATCCGTCGGGCGCTGATCAGACACCCCCACCAGACCGCGCTGATCCAAGGCGAACGTCGCCTGACCTATGAGCAGTTCGGCGACCGCATATTTCGCGCCGCCGGGGCGCTGCACACCCTCGGGGTCCGGCCCGGAGAGCCGGTCGGGCTGATCGCGGGCAACATCATCGAATTCCTGGACGTCGACTTCGCCTGCCTCATCGGAGGATACGTGCGCTGCGCCGAGATGCCGCGGCTGCACCCCAACGAACTGGTCGGTATCTTCAACAGTGCCGCCGTGCGGGTCATCATCGTCGAACAGAGCTACCTCGAGCGTTTCCAATCGGTGTCCGCGCAGATACCGACCCTCGAGCACATCGTCGTCATCGGAGACAGCAGCGACCACGACCGCTGGGAGGACCTGCTGGAGGCCGCTCCTCCGGCGCCCCCCGAGAGCACGCCGCCCGCCGGGGCCGACGCATGGCTGATCTTCAGCTCCGGGACGACCGGAGAGCCGAAGGGCGTGACCCTGACCCAAGGCGGAGTGGTCAATATGACGCGTAATGTGCTCGCCGAGATCGGCGCGCTGGACGACACCGACGTGCTCCTGCACTCCGCCCCACTCGGCCATTTCAGCGGCTGCCTGGCGTTCGCCTCACTGTGCCGCGGCGGCACCCAGGTGCTGCTGCCCAGCTTCGACACCGAACTGCTGCTGCGAACCGTCGCCGAGCACCGCGCCACCTATACGGTTGTCGTACCGACGATGCTGGCCATGCTCACCGAAACCGCCCGATCCCTCGATATTGACGTGTCCTCGCTGAAAACCGTGCTCTACGGCGCATCTACCATCGCCCCCAGCCAGCTGACCGCGGCAATCGAAACCTTCGGCAACGTCTTGGTACAGGTCTATGGGCTCAGCGAGATGCCGATGCCGCTGACGGTGCTGCCCAAGTCAGCACACGTCTTCGATCCCAACGGGCCGGCGCCCCAGCGGCTGCGCTCGGCGGGGCGCCCCGCGGCCGCAGTGGAAATCCGTCTGGTCGACGACGACCGCCGCGATGTCCCCGCCGATGCGCGCGGCGAAATCGCGGTGCGCGCCGATGTGCGGATGCGCGGCTACTGGGGCCGACCCGACCTCACCGCCGCGGTAGTCGATGACCAAGGCTGGCTCTATACCGGCGACATCGGTCAGTTCGACGACGAAGGCTATCTCTACATCGTTGACCGCAAGAAGGACATGATCGTAACCGGCGGGTTCAACGTCTACCCCACCGAAGTCGAGCACGTCATCGACAGCGTCGCCGGGGTGGCCGAGGTCGCGGTCATCGGTCTGCCCGACCAACAGTGGGGAGAATCGGTGACCGCCGTGGTGGTAGCGGACACGACAGCTGCAGACCTCACGGCCGCGGCCGTGATCGCGGCCGTGCGCTCGCAGCTGGCCGGCTACAAATGCCCCAAGCGAGTCGAATTCGTCGACGAATTGCCCAAAAGCGCGCGCGGCAAGGTGCTTCGGCGAGCGCTGCGCGACCACTTCGCCGACGGCCTTGGCCTGGCGAACTCCGCGCCCTGACCAAGCCGAACTGCGACACCCAGATCAATCGGTTCGGTTCCACAGAACCAGCCGATCAGCAGGACGTTTATGGGGAATATTGCCCGCTTTCAACTACAAGCGTGAGGGAACTGGGTCGGACGATCGACCCACCCCACATGACCGCTCCTGAACCCCCACCGTCCGGATTCGATCGGCGTCAGGGCCGAGCCATTCAGGCCCACGCCCGTCTGTGCAAGTGCCGGAAAGTTTGTCGGCCCGACCCACCAGGCGTTTCCTCCACTCGATCCGCGGGCTCAATACCGCTGACGAGCAGCACGCCTGGTCTCGGA
>NZ_JBEXYF010000080.1:0-5469 GCF_040630775.1 Nocardia sp. NPDC005745 | reverse complement strand
GATCGGATCCCCCAGCGAGGTCCCTGTCCCGTGCGCCTCCACCGCGTCCACCTCGCCGGCCGACAGACCCGCATTGGCCAACGCCGCACGGATCAGCCGCTCCTGCGAGGGACCGTTCGGCGCGGTCAACCCGTTGGATGTCCCGTCCTGGTTCACCGCACTACCACGCACCACTGCCAATACCTGATGCCCGTTGCGCCGCGCATCCGACAACCGCTCGAGCATCAGCAATCCGACGCCTTCGCCCCAACTGGTGCCGTTGGCACCCGCCGAGAACGCCTTGCAGCGTCCGTCCGGGGCCAGTGCTCGCTGTCGGGAGAACTCCACGAACATTCCCGGTTTGGACATCACCGTCACGCCACCGGCCAGCGCCATCGAGCATTCCTCTGCGCGCAGGGCTTGGCAGGCTTGATGCAGCGCCACCAGCGATGACGAACATGCCGTGTCCACCGTCACCGCGGGCCCCTCCAGCCCGAACACATACGAAATACGGCCAGAAGCAATGCTCCCCCCAGCCCCAGTGGCTAGGTACCCCTCGAGATCAGCCGGCCCTCCTTCGAAGTTCCAGTAGTCCTGGTACATGACCCCGACGTAGACACCGGTGCGCGATCCGCGCACCGTGGAGGGGACGATCCCCGCTGACTCGAAGGTCTCCCAGGCCACTTCGAGCAGTACTCGTTGTTGTGGGTCCATCGCCAACGCTTCACGGGGGGAGATGCCGAAGAATTCCGCGTCGAAACCGGTGACGTCGTCTAGGAACCCCCCCTCGCGTACATAGGAGGTCCCCGTGCGGTCGGGATTCGGGTCGTACAGACCCTCCACATCCCAGCCGCGGTCGTCCGGGAACCCCGAGATCACGTCTCGTCCCTGCGACACCACATGCCACAGATCGGCGGCGGACCGCACCCCACCGGGGTACCGACATCCCACACCCACGATGGCAATCGGTTCGTCTGAATTCCCTCGCAGGCGTACTACCTCTTGCTGGAGCCGTTCCCTGTCTTTCAGGGAGGCTCGCAGCGCTTCTGCAAGGCCATTCGTTGTCGAATTCATCTAATCCCTTTGGATAAGCACAGCTATCGAAGCCGAACTCCGACTAATCAATTCGCATGTTCGATCGACGCACAGGACCAGACTCGCCGTACGATCAGCAAGCCAATTGAACACCTGATGCGTTCCACATCTGTGCGCTCAATAGCCCTCCGACATCGGCGACTCGTGAGCCAGCTGAATCAGCGCCTCGTCATCCATTGAATCGATTTCGTCAAATGCCGACCCGACAGGGTTTTCCCCGCCCGGCAAAACTATCCCACCATCCGGCGTGGCCGAATCAAGGACGATGCATAGATATCGCGACACCGCTTGCGCGGTGGGATGATCGAATGCAAACGTGGATGCCAAAGGAAGTCCGGTCACGTTGGACAGCCTGTTCCGAAGCTCGATTGCCATCAACGAGTCCAATCCGATTTCTCGAAAAGGAGCATCGAAGCCTATTAGATGCCCCGGCCTGCCGATGACCGCGGCTATATTGGAAATGACCAGTTCGTTTACCGCCTGCTCGCGTTCACGACCCGTCTTGGCGCGCAGATCGATGGCAGATGAGCGATCGTGATCCAGCGGTTGCCGGAGAGCGTTGTCATTCAGGCTCTTCTCTGCCAGGCTCCGGAGAACGGGCGACAGCGTCGCAGCGTCTCCGAGCCTCGTCTCATCGATCCCCAGCGGAACCAGACAGGGACTGTCACAGCTCAGCGCGGCATCGAAGAGTGCCAGACCGTGCTCGGTCGACAGCGCGGTCGCGCCTTGACGAGCAATACGTTCATGATCCACATCGCTCAGATCTCCGGTTATTCCGCTTCTGGCTTTCCATAGGCCCCACGCCAGCGAAATTGCAGGCAGGCCCAATTCTCGTCTGTAGCACGCGAGGCCGTCCAGGAACGCATTCGCCGCTGAATAGTTTCCCTGACCTGGGCTCCCCAACGTTCCTGCCGCAGCAGAAAAGAGGATGAACTTCGCCAGCGTCAACTCTTGCGTGAGCTCGTGCAGATGCCAGGCAGCAGAGGCCTTTGGACCGAATACCGTCTCGATACGTGAAGGGCTCAGCTCCGAGATGACAGCGTCGTCGATGACGCCTGCCGCGTGCACAAGGGCTGTCAAGCGATGCCGTGACGTCACATTGCGAAGCATGGTGGCGAGTGAATCGCGATCTGAGACATCGCAGGTCAGGATCTCGACGTCGGCACCGAGCCGTTTCAGATCGGATTCGAGCTCGACAGCTCCCTCGGCTCTCGGCCCTCGTCGACTGGCCAGGACGAGTCGGCGCACCGAATAGCGCTCTACCAGGTGACGGGCCACCTGCGCTCCGAGCGCACCCGTGCCGCCGGTGATGAGCACTGTTCCCTCAGGATCGAACGACGCGAGCTCGTCCGACGTCGTTCGCACACGCGCTAGCCGCGGAACGAGGCGTTGCCCTCGCCTGATCACAAACTGAGGCTCAAGTACGTCTTCGTGGAGGAATCCGGGGAGTACCTGCAGCGACTCGTCCTCATCGTCGACGTCAACGAGCACGATCCGGTCAGGATGCTCGGATTGCGCTGACCGAACGAGTCCCCATACAGCCGATTGCGCAGGATTACCGGCAGCTGCGTCGAGCCGAACAGACATGCCGCGTGTGACAAGCACCAGACGGCACTGTGTCAAGGCGGGTTCGGACAACCAGTCCTGGATAGCGGTCAATACCGAAGCCACGGTCGAGCCGGCGGCCGTCCCGGCATCTCTCCCGTCGCGAACTCCGCCGTCACACTGCACAAGCACTAGATCAGGGATGTCACTCCCTCCACGGACGTCGGCTACCAACGCAGACATGGACTCATAGATGTGACCTGAAAAGGCCAGTTCCTCTGCGGCGATTCCCACCCAGCTACTCGGCCAGTCGGCGTGGGGCGAAGCGGTCGGAGCCGTGCTCCAGGTGATTTCGTACAGTGAGTCGATCTGGTCGACACCAGCGGCGCTTCGCAGTTGCTCGAAGGAGACCGGAAGCAGGACCACCCCTCGAATAATTCCGAGTACCTGGCCGGAATCGTCGAACAGCGTTATCGAGATTCCTTCTTCTCCGGACTTGACTATCCGAACTCGAAGCGCTCGCCGACCCTGCGCCTTGATAGTCACGCCCCGCCACAGAAAAGGGATTCGTGGGCGAGCTGCATCCGTACCTTCGTCGGCAATCATGCCGGATAGAGAATCCGGCACACCGTCGACGCCGATCGCGTGCATAGCAGCATCGAACAGAGCCGGATGCAGATCGAATGCACCGGAGTCGAGAGAATCGGCATATCTGATCTCGGCAAATATCTCTTCTCCGCGCCGCCAGACCTCTCTCAGCGAATGAAAAGCAGGCCCCCAGTTGTAGAACCCTTTCCGAGCTGCGCCGGGATAGTAGTCTCCACTGTCGATTGGCCACGAGCCTTCCGGCGGCCAGGTCGCCGAGGCCATTTCCGCGTTCATTTCAGGCGCATAGCTCGACGAACGCAAGATTCCGCGCGCGAGCACGATCCAAGAAGACCCCGGGACTTTATCTTTGCGGCATCGGAGAGTAAATTCCCGCTGGTCCGACCCATCGGCCTCCTGTATGTGAAGTTGAAGCTTCGCCGAGATTCCCTCCGACAACGCCAATGGAGAATGGTGAGTCAGCTCCGCGACTTCGTCACAACCGATCTGACGCCCCGCCCAACAGGCCAATTCCACCCACGTAGTACCCGGTACAACAATCCTGCCGTGCACCATGTGATCGAGCAGCCAGGATTGCTGCCGCGTAGAGATCTGACCTTGGTGTACCACACCGCCGTCCAGCAGCTCGACTGACGCGCTTATCAAAGGATGACCGGTACGAGAATTTGTTTCCGGCGAGCAGTCTATCCAGTATGTCTTATGCTGGAATGGATATGTGGGCAGATTTATTTCGCCAGCAGCAGGGTAGATCGCGGTCCAATCCACCGTAGCACCGTGTGTGTGGACCTCGGCGACTGCAGTGATCACCGTTTTCACTTCGGACTGCATTTTCCTGAGCAACGGTACCACCGCCGCTGCAGGATCAGCCTGCTTTACGAACGAGGAAAGCGTGGCATCCGGGCCGATTTCGACGAAATTGGTCGCGCCGAGACTAAGAAGCGTCCCTACCCCTTCATGAAAGCGCACCGTCCGTCTAAGATGTTCCACCCAGTAATCCGGTGAGCACAACTCGTCGCTATCCGCGATGACCCCCGTTACGTTGGAAATGATCGGTATAGTCGGATCATTGTAATTTAAGCCCGCTGCGATCGCTCGAAATTCATCGAGGATAGAATCCATGCACGCCGAGTGGAATGCGTTGCTGACGACCAGCCGACGCGTTTTGTGGCCGTGCTGCTCCAGTTTCGCAGCAAGATCGAGGACCTTTGCCTCTTGGCCCGAAATGACGACGGATCGACGTCCGTTGACGGCCGCCAACGACACGTCATTGGTCAGGTACGCGATGACGGCGTCCTCGGTCGCTTCTACAGCCACCATTGCACCGGGAATGGCCAGGCCTTGCATCAAGCGTGCGCGCGCCCCGACGAGGACGGCAGCGTCTTGGAGCGAAAGTACGCCTGAGACATGAGCCGCAGTGATTTCGCCGATTGAGTGACCGATCAGATAACTCGGCTCGATGCCCCAATGACGTAGCAACCGGTAAAGGGCTGTTTCGAGTGCAAATATTGCCGGCTGGGCGTAGCCAGTCTGGTGCAACAGTTCCCCGTCCTCGTCCCACATGATGTCTTGGAGAGGTCGCCCAAGCTCGCTGGAAAGATACCCACATGCCTCGTCGAGTGCGTCGGCGAAGACCGGAAACGCGCCATAGAGTTCGCGGCCCATGGTCGGCCGTTGCGCTCCCTGCCCTGTGAACATGAACGCGGTCTTGCCGTCACGGGCGATGCCGGTAACGAGATTCGTCACCGTCTGGCCATCACGCAGCGCAGTGAGACCTGTTCGGAAATCGTCAAGCGAACTACCGACTATTGCCGCGCGATTCTCGAAATGAGTGCGCGTGGTAGCCAATGCCCACCCGACCTGTCCGGGACCGGCATCCGCTGCAGCCAGCGCGAGCAGGAGCTCCGCCTGCGACTTCAGCCCTTCTTCCGTCTTCGCAGAGACAACCCAGGGCAGGACTTCCTGCGCCGATTCATTCCTCGATACGGTTTCGATGTCGGTTGCGAGTTCTGCTGTTGGTGCTTGCTCAAGAATGACGTGAGCGTTCGTGCCGCTGATACCGAACGAGGAAACCGCTGCCCGACGGGTTCGGCCTTCTTCGCCCCAGGGGGCAGGTTCGGTCAGCAACCGGACCTCGCCGCCTGACCAATCCACATGGGAGGACGGGTCTTTCACGTGCAGTGTCTGTGGCAGTAGCCCGTGCTGCATGGCCATCACCATCTTGATCACACCCGCCACACCCGCCGC
>NZ_JBEXYF010000079.1:0-5965 GCF_040630775.1 Nocardia sp. NPDC005745 | reverse complement strand
CCGAGCGACCGCCGCTTGCTCCTTCGTCGCCTACGCGGCGGCCGCTCGGACGCGAGCCGGGCCGCGAACGGAACATGCTCGGTCTCGCTTCGCTCGAAACCCGGGGTTGCGGTGAGCGGGGCACGTCGGCATGCGAACGCACGACAATGAGCGCGCCGGCCAGCGGCTCTCGGCCGCACCCTCACGTGCCGGGGCCATCGCGGACTCCATGTTGCGGCCCACGGCTGCCTGCTCTTCGTCGCCTACGCGGCGGTAGCGCGGATTCGAGCCGGGTCGCGAACGGAAGATGCTCGTCGCTGGGCCGTGTAGTCACGTGCGCAAGCGAACCTCAGAACCACATGCAAGCGGGATCATCGAAATCGCCCCCTGTCGCTGGGGCGGTACGGCCACCCCGCCGGTCGAACGGGAGCCGGGCACTGCTTCCACGACCCTTCTTCACCGGAGCGGTCCGGCTCGAGCCTCGGTCGGCGGTCGGGGCGGTCTACTTCCCAGCGCAGGGCCCGAACCGATCCGCCACACCTGTGCTCGTCGCGCCGGTCGCGCATCTCGCCGTATTCGGATCGGCGGAACGAACGACCGATGGCCGCCCACTCGGGACGGCCATCGGTTGATTCCTCCGGGTGGGGTGTCACCCCACGAACATCAGACGCGGACGATCAGTGCGTCGCCTTGCCCGCCGCCACCGCAGAGCGCGGCCGCGCCGACGCCACCGCCGCGGCGCTTCAGCTCGAGCACCAGGTGCAGCAGGATGCGGGCGCCGGACATGCCCAGCGGGTGGCCGATGGCGATCGCGCCACCGTTGACGTTCACCTTCTCGGGATCGATGCCCAGCTTGCGGGTGGACGCGACACCGACCGCGGCGAACGCCTCGTTGATCTCCACCAGGTCCAGGTCGGCGGGCGAGATGCCCTCGCGAGCGCAGGCTTTGGCGATCGCGTTGGCGGGCTGGTCCTGCAGGGTCGAGTCCGGACCGGCGACCACGCCTGCGGCGCCGATCTCGGCGATCCAGCTCAGCCCCAGTGACTGCGCCTTCTCCTTGCTCATCACCACGACCGCGGCGGCGCCGTCGGAGATCTGCGACGCGGTGCCCGCGGTGATGGTGCCGTCCTTGCGGAACGCCGGACGCAGCTTGGCCAGCGACTCCGCGGTGGTGTCGGCGCGAACGCCCTCGTCCGTGGTCACCAGCACCGGATCGCCCTTGCGCTGCGGCACCGCGACCGGGACCACCTCGTCGTCGAAGACGCCGTTCTTCCACGCCGCCGCCGCCCGCTGGTGCGAAGCCGCCGCGAACGCGTCCTGGTCCTCCCGGCTGATCCGGTCGGTCTCGTTGCGCTGCTCGGTGAGCGCGCCCATGGCCTGATCGGTGAAGATGTCGTGCAGGCCGTCGTAGGCCATGTGGTCGCGCAGGGTCACATCGCCGTACTTGAAGCCCTCCCTGCTCTTCTCCAGCAGGTGCGGCGCCCGGCTCATGGACTCCTGGCCGCCCGCGACGACGATCTCGTACTCGCCCGCGCGGATCAGCTGGTCGGCGAGGGCGATCGCGTTGATGCCGGACAGGCAGACCTTGTTCAGCGTCAGGGCGGGCACGTCCATCGGGATGCCCGCGGCCACCGCCGCCTGCCGGGCCGGGATCTGCCCCGCCCCCGCGGTGAGCACCTGGCCCATGATCACGTAGTCGACCTGGTCGGGCGCGACACCGCCCTTCTCCAGCGCCGCCTTGATCGCGAACCCGCCCAGATCGGAACCGCTGAAGTCCTTCAGACCTCCGAGCAGCTTGCCGACCGGGGTACGCGCACCGGAGACGATCACGGAAGTGGTCACGACGAGCCTCGCATTCGTAGATCGGACCTGCTCGCGCCCGCACCGGGGCGCCACGAGAGCAGGTGTTCTACTCAACGGTAGCGGGTGCGCCCCGCGCGCCCCGTGCCAGGTCGCGCTACTTTCGAATGGTGAGCAACGTTATCGAACAGTCGTCTTTCATCCCCGCGGACTACGTCACCGCGGTCGACCACGTCGGCATCGCGGTGCCGGACCTGGACACCGCGGTCGCCTGGTACGCCGAGAACCTCGGCATGATCGAGACCCACCGCGAGGTCAACGAGGCCCAGGGCGTGCACGAGGCGATGCTGTCGCTGCCGGGCGCACCGGACCGGGCCACTGCCCTGCAGTTGCTGGCTCCGCTCAACGCGGAGTCGACCATCGCGAAGTTCATCGACCGTAACGGCCCCGGCTTGCAGCAACTGGCCTACCGGGTGACCGACATCGAGGCCGTCTCCGCGCACCTGCTCGCCAAGGGTCTGCGTTTGCTGTACGAGGCCCCACGGCACGGAACGGCCGATTCCCGCATCAATTTCATCCACCCGAAGGATGCTGGAGGTGTGCTGATCGAGTTGGTCGAACCGAACGCGAATGTTACGCACTAGTATCGCCGTCAGGTCGGGAAAACTCGTCGGAATGACATTCGCAGTCGAGTCACCATCGGCTGTCTTCAGGCTGTAGTTTGTGTGCCATGTCGTCACCCGAGTCCGATCGCAATCGCTTCGTTGCACTGCCCTTCACCGTTGTGCGCAAGGGTTATGCGCAAGACGAGGTGCGTAATTACTTCGACCGCTTCGATGCGGAACTGAGAGTCACCGCCACCGACCGCGATGCGGCTGCGGCACAAGCACGTAACCTCGCCAGCCAGCTGGAAGACGCGCGCGACGAGATCGACGAACTCCGTAAGGAGGTCGACCGACTCTCGGTGCCGCCGACCACCGCGGAAGGTATGTCCGACCGCATTTCCCGAATGCTGCGGCTCGCCTCCGACGAGGCGTCCGAGGTCCGTGCGCTGGCCCAGGCCGAGGCCGCGGAGATGGTGTCGATCGCCGAGCAGCAGGCCACCGAGATGCGTGGCAAGTACGAGTCGCTGCTCGCGGAGACCAAGGAGAAGCGCGAGGCGCTCGAAATCGAATTCGAGCAGACCCTCGCGAACGCGCGCACCGAGTCCGCCAAGATCATCGAGGCCGCCCAGGCCGAGGCCGACCGCATCGCGAAGGAAGCCGACGCGAAGCGCAAGGCCACCCAGCAGGACTTCGAGGCCACCATGGCCGAGCGTCGCACCAAGCTCACGCGCGCCATGGAGGAGCTGGAAGCCACCAGCCGCGCCGAGGCCGCCCAGCGGATCAAGGACGCGACCGACGAGGCCAACCGCCTCATCACCTCCGCCACTCAGACCTCCGAGCGCAAGATCGCGCACGCGAAGGAACTGGCCGAGGAGATGCGTGTGCTGCGCGGCCGCGTGCTCGCCCAGCTGCTCGGTATCCGCGGTCAGCTCGACTCGGTGCCCGCGATGCTCGCCGCGGTCAACCGGGAAAGCGAACTGCTGGACGGTGTTCCGGATCAGCGCAAGTCGATCGGCGGCAACACCAAGTCGGTCACCGGCTCCCGCCAGAAGGCGATCTCCGAGGTCGCGACCGAGGACGAGGACATCGACTCGGACGAGCGCGAGAGCGCCGACATCAGCAACTGACGTCGGAGCGAACGGCGACAGCAGCAAATCTCAACCGAAATCACCGAAGGCCGCTCCGCACCGGGGCGGCCTTCCCTAATTCCGCACCCGGCGGGCCCACCGCCGCGAGCGACACTCGACGAACGCGCGCAACACCCATCTGATCACGGCGCGGGGATGCGTCATCGCCCGAAAGATCCGACCCCTCCTCGTGGGGTCCCAGGGGACGCTGCCGACGGCTCTCGTGCCGTCGCATCATCCCCCTTTTCGCGGGGGAACCAACGGGACGCGCCCGACGGCTCTCACACCGCCGCAACCGACGCGAGCGCTACCGTCCCGGCCGACGCTGCTGCCCGTCGGCAGCGCGCAGGTCCTCCCGCAACCGCTCGACTCGTCCACCCGACTCGCGCTGGTCCCGCGGCGGTGTCTCGGGGACGTGGCTCGAAGTGTCAGGACCACCGACGAGTGATCCGGCGCGTCTGTCGCCCGTTCCAGCACCCACTGTGCCAATGCCTGCGGTCGTCTTCGCCTCCGTACGCGGGCCATGCGACGATGTGGGCGACCCCTGGTGGGATCTCGTGGTCACAGCCGGGGCAGCGGTAGGTCTTGATCGCGCGGGCGCCAGGAATGGTGCGCACCACATATGTCTCCGCACCATCCGGACCCGCCTCGGTCCGTCCGAAAACGTCTCCCAGCGGTGCGCCACCGGCCCGCGAGCGCTCGGCGTAGCGATCCGAACGCGGTTTCCGGCGAGGCATGCGACAAGGGTATTACTCGCCCGTGCGCACCCCGCACCACCCTGAGTTCAGAACAAGCGGAATTCGCTGCTCTCCGTGCCACGCAGGGCGTCGTAATCGAGTGTCAGGCAGCGGATGCCGCGGTCCTCGGCGAGCGTGCGCGCCTGCGGCTTGATCTGCTGCGCGGCGAAGACGCCCGCGACCGGAGCCAGCAACGGATCCCGGTTCAGCAGCTCCAGGTAGCGGGTGAGCTGCTCGACGCCGTCGATCTCTCCGCGCCGTTTGATCTCCACCGCCACCGTGCCGCCGTCGGCATCCCGGCACAGCAGGTCGACCGGGCCGATCGCGGTCATGTACTCGCGGCGGATGAGCGTGAACCCGGCGCCGAGCGTGTGCACGTGCTCGGCCAGCAGCTCTTGGAGGTGGGCTTCCACCCCGTCCTTCACCAGGCCAGGGTCGACGCCGAGTTCGTGGGAGGAGTCGTGCTCGATGTCCTCGATGGTGATGCGAAGTTCCTCGCCGGCCTTGTTGGTGACGACCCACAGCGCCTTCGCACCGTCCGGTAGCTGCGCGTCACCGTTGCGTTCGTCCAGCCGGCAGGGCGGGCTCATCCAGTTCAGCGGCTTATACGAGCCGCCGTCGGAGTGCACGAGCACCGAGCCGTCCGCTTTCATCAGCAGTAGCCTTCGGGCCATCGGAAGATGGGCGGTGAGTCGCCCTACGTAGTCGACCTGACAGCGAGCAATCACTAGGCGCACCCAAGCACTGTAGGCGAGCGCCCTACCGCGGCTGCCGTCAGCCCATGAGCAGAATCGCCGCCAGCACCGTGCTCGCGGCGAGCAAGGCGCCCTCGATTCGGGAGAGCCGTCGCCGGGTGGTGGTCCTGGACCAGATCATGAAGAATCCGACCGCCGTGCCGATGGTGAGCGCCACCAGGTGCCCGGCCTGGGTGAAGGTCTGTCCGATCAGCACACCCTCGACCGCGACGATGAACCACACCGTCGACCAGGCGATGCGCCATCGGTACGGCATCGCGGCGACGAGCGCGCCGATCAGCGCCATGGCCCCGTAGCTGACACCGACGTCCTCGGTCCAGCGGATACTCGCGGGGACCCACCCGGCTCGCACGCCCACCCACAGACCCGCCGCGACGAGCAAGGTGGCGCCGACGTGGCCGACCAGGAACACCCGCACCAGTCTCAGCGCGCCGAAGCGCAGCTCGGCGAGGGCGAGCAGACAGGCGAGCAAGGGGATGATGACCCACGACCCGACGGCGTCACCGATCACGAACGCGCTCGCCAGCAACGTTCCCAACCGGCCGCTCAACAGGTTGTGCAGATTCGTGCTGGCGTGCAGCACCATCCTGGTCTGCGCGGAGTCGCTCAGGGCCGAGAAGATCGCCGAGACGATGATCAGCCCCGCCAAGTACGCCGCCGTCGCGGGCAGCCTCGGCCGCCACCAACGCGCTTGCGCCGACGTGGCGGGTTCGACCGGCGCCGGGCGATCCGGCGTCGTCGCGACGACCATACGTACCTCCGTTGCTCGCGTGAGACGGCCTCCCCGCCATCCATGATCCCGACCGCACGCTGCGTACGCTTGTATTTCCCTGGGATCGTGCTGCGAAACACACGGTTCGCTCGATAAAACGACGAAAGGCCCTCGACGGTGTCGAGGGCCTTTCGTGAAGGATGTTCCGGCGGTGTCCTACTCTCCCACACCCTGTCGAGTGCAGTACCAT
>NZ_JBEXYF010000078.1:0-6381 GCF_040630775.1 Nocardia sp. NPDC005745 | reverse complement strand
TTCCTGGCCGACAAGTTCGCCAAGTGGCAGTTGCCGGAACGCTGGGCGTTCATCGCCGAGGTCCCCAAGACCAGTGTGGGCAAGTTCGACAAGAAGCGGCTGCGCAGCCAGTACGCCGACGGCGACCTGGAAGTCACCACGCTCGGCTGACCGCGCCGCCCCGCGTCACCACTTCAGCATCGGCAGTGGTGACGTGGGGTGGGTCCGCAGCCGCCGCGCGGCCAGCGATACGAGCCTGCGGTGGAAACCGTGGTTCGGGTAGCGCTTCGCCAGGTCGCGGTAGGTTCCCCGGGAGATGCCGAACCGGCCGAGCAACCCCCGTTCGACGTCGATGGCGTCGGCGCGCCGGAAGATCTCGACCGGGTCGTGCGGCGGCCCCGCCGGGCGGAGCTTGTGATGCTGATCGATCATCTGCACCACCAGCCCGGTCGAGTCGTCGCGGTCGATGCTGGCCAGCCACGCGCGTGCCTGGTCGCACGAGGGGGCGAGGTAGTCGAAGCTGCCCGCCGACCAGATGCCGATGTCGTGCAGGGCGGCGGCGGTCAAGAACTCCTCGCGCGTGCTCGGTCGAGGTTGCTGGTCGGCGGCCAAGAGGTCGCACAGCGTCAGGACGCGCAGCACGTGATTGGTGTAGGCGGCGCGGTCCGACCCGAGCTGTTGCTGCCACGGCGCGAGCCGGGCTTCGACCTCATCGCGAAGATCGTTGCTGCTCATGGCGGTTGACCCTACGCGCTACCGACCGCCGTCGACGGCGGCGACGCGCGGGCGCACCGCCGGATGGACGCGAACACCCGGCGCGGGCGAATCAGTTTGCCGCGCCGGGTGTTCAGCTCGTGGATCAGCAGTTGCGCAGTTCCGGGCTCTGGTTGAGCAACTGGGCCCGGGTGCTGATGAACGTGCGGTAGGTGTCGCCGCCGACCGCGGCGAGCGGGAACGCGGCGACCCGGTGGCAGTTCTGGAAGGCGAGCTTCACGCCGAAGTGCCGCTCCAGTCCACCGCGAATCGCGTCGGAAGCCATGGCGCGCAGCAGTTGTCCGCGTGCCACGTCGTCGGGCGGGGCGATCGTGTTGTCGGCGTATTCCTCCGTGCCGGAACGCAGGTCGGCGGCCACACGGCTGACCACTTCCCAGGCGTACGGCAGCGAGTTGCGGACGACCTCGACGAAGTCGGCGTCGTCGACCTCGCCGCGCTCGGCGCGTTCCAGTATTGCGGTGGGGACATCAAGGGACATGGCGCTCTCCTCCAGTGCTGGACGTCGATGCGATGCCCGAGTCTAATCGAAAGTCGTTGTCAATAATGCTGGATTCGGCGTGAAAGAGCTTTTTCCAGTGCGGCTTTCGTGTCGGCTGCCAGCTGGGCGACCAGTTCTCCCGCGGGTAGCTCGGGGGTCAGCGTATGGGTTTGACCGGCCCAGAGATTGACCTCGTCCGGGTTGCCCGCCGCGCGCGCGGCGGCCCGCAGCGGGGCGGTGGCGTAGTGGATCTCCGGGTATCCCACCGGCGCGGTCGCGCTGTGCCGCAGCAGGAATCGGTTGCGCAACCCGCGTGCCCTGCGTCCGGTGAACGCTCGCGTGAGCATCGTCGGGGTGTCGGCGGTCAAGGCGGTGCGGTGCACCTGGTTGGTGCCCGCTTCGGGGCAGCGCAGGAATACCGTGCCCAGTTGCGCGGCCACGGCGCCCGCCGCGAGGGCGGCGGCGATGCCCGCGCCGGTCGCGAGGCCGCCGGTGGCCACCAAGGGCCGGTCCGTGGCGGCGGCGAGCAGTTGCAGTAGCGCCAGCAGGCCGAGCGGGTCGGCGGTGTCGTCCGCGGGGCGGTCCACGAAGGTCGCGCGGTGCCCGCCCGCCTCCGCGCCCTGGGCGATGAGCACGTCGGCGCCCGCCTCGACCGCGACGCGCGCCTCGTCGACCGAGGTGACGGTCACCCAGATTTCGGAACCGGCGGCGTGCAGCCGCCCTATCTCCGCGGCGCTCGGGCAGCCGAAAGTGAACGACACGGCGGCGACCGGATCGGCGACGAGCAGGTCGAGCTTGGCGTCCCAGTCGTCGGTGTCGTAGCGCGGATCCCCGAGCGTATGGTCGGCGCCGAGTTCGGCGAGATAGTCCGCCAAGTCCGCGGCGGGGGTCGGTGGACCGGGCACGAAGAGGTTCACGCCGAACGGCTTGCCGGTGGCCGCGCGCGTCGCCGCGATCCGCGCCGCGGTGTCGGCCGCGCTCAGATAGCCGGCGGCCAGCTGGGCGAACCCGCCCGCCTCGGCCACCGCGGCGGTCAGCTCGGGAGTGGATGGGCCGCCCGCCATCGGGGCCAGCACGATCGGAACGTCCACCTGGTCGAGGATCACGCTCCGATTGTCGCGCATCTGGACATGTGACCCGGGCCTCACCAGCAATTTTCCGCTGGAAGGTTGCGGAATGGTCACGACGCGGTAGAGTTCCCGTCACGACGGATGCCAAACCGTTATCCGCTCGGCTTCACCGGATCGTTATCGAACCCGGTTCGGCTCGGGCTCCGGCATCCCGGACCCTGTTCTACGACCGAGGACTCAGCTTTGTCGCAGCACCGTGTAGGCCCCAGTTCCATTACCGTCCAGAGCCTCCTCGGCGACGGCGGCGAAACGGGCCGGCCGACGCGGCACCGCGCCGAGCCGTCCGCCACCGAGCGCGTGAAGGCCGCCGCGACCGCAGCGGTCGCCGCGGGCGCTCTGATCGGCGCCGCCAGCCAAGTCGCTCCCGCGATCGCCTACGCGTCGCCGTTGCTGCCCGGCTCGCACGATGCCGACGAGGAGACCCACGCCGCGCCCTCCACCGTGAAGGGTACGAGCATCCTGCCGATCGCCGAGGCGAAGGTCGCCGAGCCGGTCGCGCAGGCCGCGCCGGAGCCCGCCGCGGTCGCCGGGCAGATCGCGGCCCCGGTCGCCGCTCCGTTCGGCATTCCCAATCTTCCCCCGGAGATCGCGGCCCCCTTGGCTCAGGCCGAAGAGGTCCTCAAGGGCGTGCAGCAGCAGGTCGCTCCGGCGCCCGCGGTGCGCCCGGTGGCCGGTGAGATCAGCTCCGGCTTCGGCAGCCGCTGGGGCGCCATGCACTACGGCCTCGACTTCGCCGACGCGCTGGGCGCGCCGATCCACTCGGTCAGCAACGGCACCGTGATCGAGGCGGGACCGGCTTCCGGTTTCGGCCTGTGGGTGCGCGTGCTGCAGGACGACGGCACCACCGCGGTCTACGGCCACGTGAACGAGATGTTCGTGCACGCCGGGCAGCACGTGAACGCGGGCGACGTGATCGCCACCGTCGGTAACCGGGGGCAGTCCACCGGTCCGCACCTGCACCTGGAGATCTGGGACCAGGGGGGCACCAAGATCGACCCGATGCCGTACCTGGCAGCCAAGGGCGTGCCGTTGCAGTGGGGCCCGTCCGCGCACTGACTTCTCCTGTCCAGCTTGATAATCCGGTCAGCGCACGGTTGCGCGCAGCGGAGCTTCCCGCGACAAGGTAATGCGGGAAGCGGTTGGCGCGCGGGTCTTTCAGAGCCGCCCCATGGGCACCGGTCGGTCGCTAGGCTCGGGCCGTGATCGAGCTGG
Source organism: Nocardia sp. NPDC005745 (assembly GCF_040630775.1). NCBI lineage: Bacteria > Bacillati > Actinomycetota > Actinomycetes > Mycobacteriales > Nocardiaceae > Nocardia > Nocardia sp. NPDC005745. The sequence goes on along the minus strand of NZ_JBEXYF010000078.1, from coordinate 2,808 downwards.
GCGACATCTTCGAGCCTGGGTCACCGCACGGCCGCGTGTACGCCGTGCTGGTGCACCATCCGCGGTCGAGTCTCGCCGATATCGCGCAGTACCTGGGCGTTTCGGAAGACCTCGCCGCGGACTCGTTGGATGTGTTGTGTGAATTGCGCGCCGCGGTCCGCGTCGAGTCGCCCGAGGGCGAACCGCTGTGGGATGCGCACGCACCGGAATCGTTGTCCGAAGCCGAGGCGCGGCGCAGACAGCAGGAGATCAACCAGATGCACGCGGCCGCAGCGCGTTTGAGCGAGACGTTCCGTTCGGTGCGCCGCTCGCCCCGCGGCAACGGCGCGGTGGTGCCGGTGTACGAGCGGCTGGAGATGCTGGCGGATTTCGAGGAGATGCAGACCGGCGCGCGCAGCTGCGTCAAGCTGGTCGAGCGCGGCCCCTATCTCAGCGATCCGGAACGCGAGCGCCGGCTGTTCGAGCTCAAGCGGACCAGGCTCGGCGAAGGAATCCGCTATCAGACCTTGTATCAGGACACCGTCTACCAGGATCCGGAGCGCTTGCGGCACGCGCTGTCCACCAACGCGGGCGGCGCACAGGCCAGAACCCTGCCGGAGCCGCCGATCAAGCTGATCATCAGCGACGACGAGCGTGCCAGCCTGGTGCTGCACGCCGACGAACGCAGGCCGGACCCGATGGGTCTGCGCATCACGGGGTCCCCCACGCTCGAGCTGTTGGTCAAGACCTTCGACGTACTGTGGACGATGGCCGCGCCCATATCGGTGAATCCGGCCGCCGAGGCGCTGGACGAACGCGACCGCGCGATCCTGACCTTGATGGGACTGGGCGCCACCGACGACACCATCGCGCGCAGGCTCGGGATGTCCCGGCGCACGGTGGTCCGCCGGACCGCCCGGCTGCTGGAGCGTCTCGGCGCGAGTACGAGATTCCAAGCGGGGGTGCAGGCGACCCGGCGTGGGTGGCTGTGAGCAAGCTCACCGATCGAACGAGTCCTGCAACACGAGGGACTCGGCGCCGATATAACGGCAGGCATCACGCAAGACACCGATTCCATGGGGGAGTGGGCGGCGCTCGACGAGAGGACAGCACCGAAAGGGGGGACGCGGACCGCACCGACGGCAGCCGCGGCAATCCGATACAGCGCGCGGGTTGGGCAGTCAAGCCCCTATATGATTGCTCGGTCCGCGCTGGCCCCGGATAACGAACCCTGCGCAGGGTACGGTCCGGGTCCTGGCTCGATGCGAGAGGTGAATGCACTCGAATGGAAACCGCCCGTCGCTCTGCTCGCGGTAGCCGTCGCCGCAGGTCGGGCAGTCCGCTGTTCGCGCAGCTGCTCACCGCCGCCGTCGAGTCCGCCGCCACCGAGGTCGCGATCCGGTTCAACCCCACGGGAGATCCGGCCGACGATCGGGAACTCACCTACGCCGAGCTGGACGCGGCGTCCTCGCGACTGGCCAGGGAGCTGATCGAGCGCGGTGTCGGGCCGGGCGACGTGGTCGCCATCGGAATCTCGCGCAGCGTGGAGTCGGTGCTCGCCGTCTGGGCCATCGCCAAGACCGGCGCGGCGTACGTGCCGGTGGATCCGACGTACCCCACCGATCGCATCAACCACATCGTCGCCGACTCCGGCGCCACGGTCGGCTTGACCACCTCGGCGCACCGCCCGGTGCTGGGCACCGGCGTGTACTGGATCGAGCTGGACGACCCGGTGCAGGCCGCGCGCATCGCCGCGCGCCCGGAGCACCCCATCTCCTACACCGACCGGGTGCGTCCGCTGGACGAGCGGCACCCGGCCTATGTCATCTACACCTCCGGGTCCACCGGCAAGCCCAAGGGCGTCGTGGTCTCGCACAGCGGTCTCGCTGGACTCGTGACCGCGGAGCGCGAGCACTACGGGGTGACGGAGGATTCGCGCGTTCTGCACGTCTGCTCGCCGAACTTCGACGTCTCGGTGCTGGAACTGTTGCTGGCCTTCTCCACCGGCGCGACGCTGGTGATCGCGCCGCCGTCGGTGTTCGGCGGTTTCGAGCTGGCGGATCTGCTGCGGCGCGAGCACGTCACGCACATGCTCATCACGCCGGGGGCCCTGGAATCGGTGGATCCGGCGGGGCTGGACGACTTGCAGGCCGTCGTGGTGGCCGGCGACAAGTTCGGACCCGAACTGGTCGCACGCTGGGCGGCCGAGCGCGAGTTCTACAACGGCTACGGGCCCACCGAGGCGACGATCCTGGCCACCAGTACGCCACCGATGACGCCCGGCGAGCCCATCACGATCGGCACGGCTATCCCAGGAGTCGGGGCGTTCGTGCTGGACTCGCGGCTGCGGCCGGTGCCTGCCGGGGTGGTCGGCGAGCTGTATCTGACCGGGCCCGCGCTGGCGCAGGGCTATCTCAACCGGCCGGGCCTGACCGCGGAGCGATTCGTCGCCAGTCCGTTCGGCGCCGACACCGGCAACCCCGGAGCGCGGCTCTACCGCACCGGCGACCTGGTGCGCCGCACCGAATCCGCGGGCCAGGACGGCGTCATCGAATATCTGGGCCGCTCGGACTTCCAGGTGAAGATCCGCGGTTTCCGCATCGAACTCGGCGAGATCGACAACGCGCTCACCGGCCACCCGGACATCGACTTCGCGGCCACTCTCGGCAAGACGCTGCCCTCCGGCGCGACCGCGCTGGTCTCCTATGTGCTGCCGCGGCCCGGGGCCGATGTGGACACCACCGAACTCGTCGAGTTCATCTCCGAGTCGTTGCCTGCTTACATGATTCCGGCGTCGATCATGGTGTTGGGGGAGATTCCGTTGACGCC
>NZ_JBEXYF010000077.1:0-7028 GCF_040630775.1 Nocardia sp. NPDC005745 | reverse complement strand
GATACCGATCAACCGTCAGCCTCGACACAGCGGACATGATGCACGAACGAGGCACTCCGAACACCCTGTTCGGTCGATTGGGAGACAGAACCTAGCTGCGGCATATCTAACCCTTCCGTCTGCATCGACGATACTCAAATGGACCGGCCAGGCGCCATTCATTGCAAGCTTTACGATATCGGCAAATATGCTAATTCGAGCATTCCAGTGATGCTTACTCAAGGGACATGCGAAGTGTAATGACTCTTCGTCATCAATCCAGTTAGCGGTCGACCAAATCACGTCCAGTTCTTTTTCGAGGGCCTCACACCGCTTCCTTATGATTGAGTTTTGAAATTCAATTTGCTCAGCATGGGTGTCAACACGCAATTCGCTGAGGCTGGTTAAGGAAATATTGGAACTCTGAGCCATGCGCGGCGCACCGGCTTGAAAACCGCTCTCACTTAGCATGATGCCCCTGTCAGCGCCAACGTCCTGGACAATCGAAAGAAGCGCCGCGACCTTTTCTTTTGTGACACGCCGCCGCCAATGCTTGCATTCGACTACCCAGAGGAATTGCATTCCAGCTCTTGAGCCACGAACAGTCACGTCAATCTTATGAGTGCCGCGAGCACCATTCAGCTTTTCTCCAGTTCGCGTCTCAAACCCGAGAGTACGATAGAACGCGGCTGTCTCATCTTCGTAGTTTTTCCATCCGGTCACTCCCCCACATTACACAAAAACATTGCGCAACAAGCAGATCGCCAGAGAAGCAAGCAGCTTATCTGTGGTGAGTGTCGGCGTGCTCACGATCGATCAAGCCCATCTTCTTTCCTCCGACTTCCTCACCGATACACATTGGGCCACCAAGCGGGTGCCATTGCAACGGCCTTCCCTGATCTGCGCTATTGTGACAACTCTTATTCACCTCCCAAGGAGTCCTGCATGGCGCGCAAGGTTACGGTCGAGCTGGTTGACGATTTCGACGGTGAGTCCGTAGCCGAAGAGACGGTGCACTTCGCGCTCGATGGCGTCGAGTACGAGCTTGATCTCTCGAAGCTCAATACTGCCCGCCTGCAAGGCATCTTCGAGCGGTGGACGATCCATGCTCGTCGGGTTGGTGGACGGAAGTTGCGTGGCAAGAATCAGATGACGTCCGTGACCGACCGGGCACAGACGCAGGCAATCCGGGAATGGGCACGAACGAACGGCTTGGGTGTGTCAAGCCGCGGGCGGGTGTCGTCCGAGATCGTCGCGGCGTACGACAGGGCCACGAACTGACCATTTAGTGAGCGCCTCACGGGCCGAGGAGGTTCCGGAAGGCTAGAAGTATGGCACCGCTTGCAGCCCATCCCCTGTCGTCGTGAACATATTTCCTGTCTGTTGCATGAGCGGTTGTATCGTCGTCTTCGGCTTGCCGTCATCGGTCAGGTGATCCGTATTGAACCAGACCCGTTCAACCTCGCCGACCGTGATGCCGTGATCGCCGCCAAGATCGAACCGCGCGACGATCCGGCAGTCGAGCCAGCCAATGCCGGTAGGCAGCACCGGGCCGTAGCGCGATGAATTGCCATCAAGAGAAAGCCCACACGCAGCCAGCTTCTCGGTTGGATCAGCGACGGAAAACTTCGAGTACTTCGCCCCCAGCTTCCAGACGCCATCCAGCTGCTCGATCGTCGGCACGCTGATGGCGAAACCTGTTGCAGTCAGAAGGTTTCGTGGGTTAGCCACTCCTTCACAACTGCCACGGCGATCTGCTGCGGCTGGGTCGAAACAGAGGTCAGATTGGACACCGGTATCAGGTTGGCGACCCCCGCCGTATCCGTCGTGCCAACAAGGTAGGCAATCCGCGGAGCAAGCAGGCGGTGGGCATGGCTCATCGGACTACTCATCCTCGTATCCTCTCCTGTTCGAGCGGTTCCGGCATGAAGTGGTCGATGGCCTCGACCAACGTCCGATCATTCGTGGCAGCTCCACGCTCGGCGGACCAACGCTTCGTCGGCCGGGGTAGTGAGAGAGGAGATCGCGTATTGCTGGCAGCAACGGCAGTGTTCGGATACCCGATCGCCCCCTCCCAGCGCCCGTCCTTGCGCGCTCACCAGGACGAACGCGGCGAACCAGGGGCGAGAATGCAAAAAGCCCCCGCTCAGCGGAGGCTTTCCAGAGTTCCCGTACCTACCCAACCCTTGCCGGTGTTTTTCCGGTCACGGTTTCGAGTAAGGCCGTCATGGTGGAGCTAAGGGGACTCGAACCCCTGACCCCCACGCACCCGTTCGTGAACGAGCTCATATCGAGTAGTCATCAACGACGACCAGGCGTTTTCCAGTTGTCCATGTTTTGCGTGTCCTGCCGATGGTGACTTTTGGGGCGCAGCCGGATACCGGCTTCCTCCAAGGCGCCGCGCATGTCAGCAGATCCACCACGAGCGATTGCGTCAGCTCGTCCGCCGTTCTTGCAGGTGGTTCACCTCGTCGTAGTGGGCCAACCATGTGTTCGTGACCAAGCACAGTCGCACCATCAAGCCCAGATCGGTCAACAGCAGGGTTGTTTCCTCACCGCTCCATCGGATCTCGGGAATCGAGTCGACGATCTCCGCGGTCGGCGCTCCGAGTGAGGCGGTCAGGGCGGCGGCGATGTCACTGAACGCCGCATGTACCGCCGCCCGACCGGCCACATCGTCGGGAGCCAGTGTGGTCAAGGCTATTTCGATACGTTCGGCGTGACCGCCGTTGCCGATCACGTCGCAGCTGCCGGGACCGAGGCCGCTGTCGAAACGAACCCAGTCGTTCGACTGGATGATCGGATCACGCCAGTCGAATTTCGCCAGCAGGCGCATCAGGTTTCCCATCCGCCATGACCAGACCAACGACTGCAGCTGCCGGGCGAGATCGACGACCTCCGAGCTCCCCATGACTCGCCAACCGGCGGCGAACTCCTCGGAGCTCGGAGCAACGCTCGTTGCGGTGTGCGCTCGCCTCGTCGATAGACCGAGAAGCGGCAGTTCGGTCTCGCCGCCGCGCTCGTTCCACGCCTCGTACACCAACGTGGCCGGATCCGCGATTCCGAAGCCGTCACGTAGACCCGTGACCATCCTTGCCGCCAACTGGCGATAGCCGTCCGACGAAGCCGGCCAGCGCAATTCATACCTCCAGTTTTCACAGTGGTCGGCGTCCGGGCGCTGCCAGCCAGCGCTCTCAATGATCCGGCCGCCGGAGTCTCCGACTTGCACGTCGGGGGCAAGCCAGCTGTCGCCGGGCAGCTCTGCCCAGATCATGGTGTCGAGCTGCCGGAACTGGACGAAGCGGCGGCGCTCCTTCGGTTCGTCTGCCTCACCGATGATGACGACCGTCCCAGCAGACAACGTGGACAGGTGCTGCGTCAGGCCGTCAGTGAACTCCACCCAGCCGGTCATATCAGTCCTTGTTCTTGCAGCTCAACGGTCTTGTCGTGCATGGCAAGCCACGAGTTCGTCACCAGTACAGGCATACCGTCGTTTCGAGGCATATCAACAGGGCAGTCCCGGCGGGATGAATGCCAGCCCGACGCGTCCAGCCAGTCCCCCATCGCGTGGCAGCCAGCTCCGGCCCGTTGTCGCACCGCAGCGCGGCCGGGTAGCCGCGTTGCACGGCGATGCGGTCGAGCTCATCGATCAGCCTGTCGGCGCTGACCCAGCGTTCCACCAGCCCGCCCAAACATTCGCGAGTCTGCTCATCGACGATCGACACGATCTTCACCGGCCGCCCGGCCCACCGATGTATGGGTTTCACTGGTTCTGTCTGGCCATTCAGTCCCAGCGATGCCGCGCCACACAGCTAGTAGCAGCACGCCATCTTCGTGGTCTCATTGACCGGGCAGACGCCATTGGCCGGAGTCAGACGCCGTTGGAATAGGTGACCCTGCATTCACCAGTCGGGTTGCACCGCCCAGGTTGACTGCCATGCCGTCCCCCAACGACGTTCAACCGTCGATCCGGAGGCGACGAGTCGATGGGGCAGGCCCAAGAGCGAAATGGTTGTGCAGCGCCCAGAAGTGTGGACCGGAATTCTTGGCGTATTCTTGGTCGCGGCCCGCAGCCTAAAACAGGTCAGGCACGGTGACCGTGCCTGATTTGGTGGTTTTGCTCCCCCATCTGGACTCGAACCAGAAACCTGCCGTCAGCAGTTCGACGTGTCTCCGTGATCACCAACGAGTCCGGCCTGCAGTTGGTAGTCGACTTCGATCACCAGCCGACCACCCGAAACCGGCAGGTCGTCCCCGTTCCCATGTTCGATGTGCCCCGCCCCGGGCACGACGAACATGGGAACGGTGAACCGATCAGTGCGGACGCACCGCAAATCGTCAGACCGGATACGCACCCACTAGGACCAGGCGTTTTGCAGTTGCCCATGTTTCGCGTGTCCTGCCGAGTACCGGTACCTGCGACTCTCTATGAAATCGCCGCCACAAAACCCGTTGCAGCTACACCGCCCGGGAGTGTCAGAGACTTAATCGGACACTCCCAACCTAGGCCGTCAGTTTCGGTTCAGACCGTGCCTGCGCGTATCGAGGGCGACCTTGAAGTGGATCTCCGCCGCATCGATATCCCTGGTGGGCGTCGCGGGGTCGAAGACGCGCAGGATCGAGAAGCGAAAGCTGTTCGGGTCGAGGCCGCGCAGCTCGACGTTGCCACCGTGGCCGTTGGCCGCGTATGCGCTCCAGCGCTGCCGGATGCTCTCTGTGCCGTCGGCCTTGCCGACATACTGGCGGCCGTCCCGGGTGTCCGTGACCAGGTAGACACCCACCACCGATGAGAGTGCAGTGCGCCATGAGGCGTACCTGTGCTCGCGCATCACCGCCTGCAGCTGCGCGTGGTCGAGGACGAGGCGGTCGAAGCCTGGGAAGGGCACCGGCTGCGCATCCGCGATCTCGGTGACCGGATAGCCGGCGGCCGTGGGACCGTTGAGTCTCCAGGTACGCGGCGACCTCCAGCCGATGACGAGCCGGTTGCTGAGGTGGATCTCTTCGTCCGATGAGTCTGCGTGGATGCCCGGCATGCCGGTGTCTTGGTGCTCCCTGACATAGGCGTGCCGAATCACCTGCGTGTCCACGGGGTCGATGCCGGCGCTCTGCATGATCGGTCCGAGAGTCAGGGTCATCCCGACATCAGCGCCCCGAACTTGTCGCGAAATCTCTCCGCATCGTCTTCCACTTTCCTTCCTATGCCCGTGCTGGTATCTGGCCATAGGAACACAGGCCCTGGTGTCCAGCCAAACGTACGGAGTTGATATTCCCCACGATGATCAGGCGTTCTCCAGTTGCCAATGTTCTACGTGTCCTGCCGACTACCGGCACCTTCGACTCTGACTAAAACCGCCACCGCCTGTGGCTTCCGGCTGAATTAACCCCGCGTTGCCATGCAGTCCCGGTATGCTACGCAGATTTTGCAAATGAAGTGCTCTTAGCTTGTGATTCAACTGTGTGCGGAGATGCTGGCGACAAACCGGTCAGGACAGGGATTCCCACTGAGCCCGAATCTTCGCAGCATGCGCCTTCTCAACGATTGCGGCCCGGTCCACAGGCCAAGAATCGATGAATCCGCAGATCTCCTCCGCCGTCAGCTCCACCCAGTTGTCCGGCCAGTGCCGCTCAGACTCACCGATTACTACCTCGCATCTGCTGATCTTCGGCGGCGAGGCGAATCGTGCACGCCGAAAGTCGACGCCTGCGCGGAAGGAGTTGAGATCGAATGTCGCGCCCTCTGCCTGGGCATGCTGAAAGTTAATGGAGCTGTGAAAAACGGCATGGGTGAACCAGATGTGGTTTCGTGCCGTCATACGATCGAAGTAGGCATTGTTGCTAAACTGCGATCGTGAGAACTCGGCGTTGAAGCCGAAAAAGCTGTACTGGAAGTAAGCGTAGCCATGGAAGGCCACCCAGCGGAACCAACTGACAGCCTCGAAACGTGCGCTCTGGAACGAGACTTCGTATCCCCGGAACACGGCTCCCACGAATCTGGCCTCCCCCACGAAACGTGCACCATCGAAATGGGCCTCCCCCTCGAACTGTGCTTCGTCGAAGTCGGCGTGGCGGAACTCGCAGCCGTTGAAGTATACGTCGCAGAGATATGCCCTCTTGAGGTCGACATCCATTTCCGGCCAAAAAGCAGAGTTCGTGGCCGTCGCGCCGTCACTGCGTTCGGGTCTCAGCCGGGCAGCCAGCACCATCTGGGCCGTGCGCCTGACCTGGCTCTCGCTGGCATCACTAGTGTCCGGAGGGATGCGGAGGTAGTCACACAGCTCGTCGACGATGCGCTGCCGCTTCTCGTGGTACTTGTCCCCCAGGTCTCCCAGCGCGCGCAGAGCTGCCATGCGTACATGAGGTGAACGGTCGGCCAGATGATCCACCGTTTTCTGATGCAGCACCTCGAAGCCGACCGGGCCGGGATCGTGACTAGGGCCCGCGGCGGTCGGTGCGGTGGGACCGCCCAACTCGGAGCGGAGTGGCCGTGACCGCAGGCTCCACTCCTCGTGCAGGCGTTCTAGTCGACCGTGCTCCTCCCGCCACCAGTCGAGCGCCACCGGGATCGAGAACGACCCGCCGTGCCCGTCCACGCGATGCGCGCAAGACGCGACCCACTGCCTGACGACGTAGAAGTCCTGTGGCCTGGCGTGGCCTCCGTTTTCGGTCTTCGAGATGGTGGCCGGAGCGACCCCGATGGCCGCGGCGAGCTCGCGCACGGTTAGTCCAGCCTCTACGCGCAATCGACCAAGCAGGCCGCCGAATCGTCGGATGGCCTCCTGCCACTCCGCCGTCCCCTCGTTCACCCTTGCATCCTCTCAAGATCCCAGCGCCGAACTCTTCGGTCACCAGGAAACCCCTTGTCACCTTGTTCGTGGTGCGTTCGCGATCGGTCCGCAATCACCACTGGCCAGGGCTGACGGTTGCCAACCTTGTCCCAACGGAAACGGATGAGGAGGACTCTCAATGACCGTGTCAAGCCACCAGCCCTGCGGGGGACGGCGTGGCGTTGGTGAATTCCCGACCGTCACGCAGCAGTGCCCACAGGACGT
>NZ_JBEXYF010000076.1:0-7063 GCF_040630775.1 Nocardia sp. NPDC005745 | reverse complement strand
GGGGCAAGGATTCCCTGATGTCGCGACCCCCGCACATCACCTCGGGACGAAAGGCGGTTCGTCGGCTCCTGCCGTGGCGGTCGGCGTGACCGTGCGGCCAGGAGTTCGACCGAGCCGACCCAGCTGCCGTCGGTCCTGTCAACCGCACTTCGGTCGTTGATCTACGGGTCTGATGTTTATGGGGGTGCATCAAGTCGAGGAGCAAAGGCGCGCGCTTCGTGACGGGCGTATCGAGCTGCCGGCAATCGGGAGTGTGCAGCAGGTCGGGCCGCTTCCAGGAGCATTTCGACAAACGCAAAGTCGAACTCGGATCGTGTGGACGGCCCTACGCCACACCGTGCAGCCACGAACATGCCTGCATCCGCTGTCCCATGCTCCGCGTCGATCCGCGAATCATGCACAGAATCAACGACATTGAAACCGACCTTGAACAGCGCCGCCATGGCCTTCCTTCGCCGCAAATGTGAAGAGGCCAGCCGGCTGGTCAACCGCACCACAGCACTCGGGACCCCAGGGGGCGCTGCCCACCGGTAGTCAGTGGCTCGGCAAGATGTGGGCGAGGAATGCGGTCGTATCGTGGCGGGCTTGCGGCAAGAGCGTGAAGTGGTTTGCTGCGGGGTAGAGCATCAGGCGGCTGTCGAGGTTGCTCTGGTGAAGTTGTTGCTGGAGCAGGATCGTGGTCGGCATCGGCTGCACGTTGTCGGCTCCGCCTTGCAGAATCAGCAGAGGCCGGTTGTAGCCGGTGGTGGGTGCGGCCATGTAGTCGCGCAGTGCGGCGGTCAGTGCCGGGTCGGACAGAGGTTTGGTGAACAACTGGCCGAAGGGACGACCCGCGAGGGCTTCTTCCGCCGATTTCAGGCAGCCTTGGCCGGACTCCGCGATGGCGAGCACCTGTTTGCCCCGTTCGCTCAGGTAGTCGGTGACCGCCAGTTCCGGACGCGCATGGTCGAGTCCGGCCAGGACCATCAAGACCCTGATCTGTAGTCCCGCGGGAAGTGGCACAGCCAGGTCCGGTCCGGAAAGCGCGGAGATCAACTGCTCGTAGTTGCTTGTCGGAGCGAAGGCGGCGGTGCCGCGCAGATCGAGTTCCGGTGCGTAGCTCGACGACAATTGCGCCGCGTGCAGCACCGCATGCCCGCCGATGGAATGCCCGGCCAGCGCATAGGAATTCGATATCTCAGAGTCGACGAGGCGGCTGGCGCGGACGATATCGAGCACCGCGTGCCCTTCGGCGCGTCCGGCCAGATACTCGTAGTGACCCGAGGCGCCGAGCCCGATGTAATCCGTGGCCGCCACGGCGTAGCCCTGGGCCAGATAGTCGGACAGCTGCGGTGTTTCGTCGTGCGTATCCGCGATGCCGCCCATGAGATTGGGTGCACAACCCTGTGCCATCTCGCTCGTGCCGTGCGCCCAGGACACCACCCGCCACCCGCCCGGCGGAGGAGTCCCCGCGGGCAGGTAAACATTTCCGCCGCTGATCTCCGGCTCGCCGTCCCGACCGGTGGTCCGGTAGACGAGCCGATACCCCTCGCCCGCCGCGGGAATCAGCTCCGCCGCCTCCAGCGACCGGGACGACACGATGGTTCCGGGGCTGCTCGAAGCCGCCGGTTCGGCCGCTGCCACTCCTGCGACCGGTATCGAACATCCGGCGACCAGCAGTGCCGAGATCGCGCGTCGTACGGCGATCCGCACGCCTGGGCCGGTTGTCGTATTCCGCATGGAACACCTCTCACGAAATGGGTTGAACGGAAGGAAGTTGCCGGGTATCGCCGCGTCGGCGACCGGCCGCGTAGCCGTCAACCGGCGGCCGGGCCAGCAGGTGGGTACGGAGGTAGTCGAGGATCTCGGCGCGAGCCGGCCGGGCCGCGGGAACCAGTCCGGGCATGGAAAGGAAGGCGTGCACCGCTTCCGGATAGCGCGTCAGCGTGGCGTCGCCGCCCGCTTGCCGCAGGCGGTCGGCGTAGGCAGGGGCTTGGTCGGCCAGCGGGTCCAACCCTGCGGCCTGGATGAGTGCCGGGGCCACCCCCGCGAGGTCGTCACGCAGCAGTGGGGTGATCGTCGCGCGATCGAACCGGTCGGGAATTGCGAAACGCAGCATGGCACGGCAGAAGGCCGGCGTCGGGCTCGGTGCGTCCGCGTTCTCGGTGAACGAGGGGTAGTCGAAAATACGGTCGGTCCAATCGAGTTGCGGATTTATCAGCACCTGCGCCCGTACCGCCAGCCCGAGTTCGGGGGCGTGGATCGCGGTGAGCGCCGCGAGTGTGGCTCCCGCGCTGGCGCCCAGCAGGGCGATCCGGTCGGGGTCCGCGCAGAACGCCGGGGCCGATTCGGCCAGTTGGACTGCGGCGTCGTGGGCGTCTTCGACGAATGCGCCGATCCGATGTTCGGGGGCCAGCCGATAGTCGACGGAGGCGACCACGGCCGGAAGGTTCGCCGCCAGGTGCCCGAGCAGCCAATCATCCTGGTCCGGTGCGCCGCCGAGGAATCCGCCGCCGTGGAACGCAATGATCAAAGGCAGCGCCGAGTCTTCCCGTTCAGGGTGGTAGACCCGCACGTCCACACGTCGTTGCGGGAGATCGAGTGTGTGCGTGGTGATGGGTGCGCGCTGATCGGGCTTGCCGGTGACCAGCCTGCCCAGTGCTGACCGGCGCTTGCGGGCCTGTACCTCACGTAGCGCGATGACCTGTTCGGGGGTGATCGAATCCCAGTCCGGCTCGGTGGTGAGCGCGGTCAGAATGCGCACTCGCAGTGGAACTTTGCCTCTCCTGCCGTCGATTCTCGATCCGGCGGGCACGTTCCGCGTCCGTCGGCTATCGGCACTGGCTACGCCGGTCTGCGTACGCAGCTCGCGAAGGTCTGCGCGGGAGGTCGTAGTCGCGCGCACGTCGGCGAAGACCGAGCCTGCGTGGGCGGCTGTGCCGGACGAATGCGGTCGGCGGCGTCGAGAGCTGCCGTGACTACGACTGGGTCAGCCCGGTCTGGTAGGCGATGACGACCAGTTGGGCGCGGTCGCGTGCGCCCAATTTCACCATCGCCCGGCTGACTGCGTGCGCGCGGTGGCCGGGCTGAGGAACAGGGCGGCACCGATCTCGTCATTGCTCATTCCCTGGCCGACCAGTGCGAGCACTTCGCGCTCCCGGTCGGTCAGCACGGCGAGTCGGTCCGCAGCGGACTCGGCCGCCTGGCGTTGCGCGGTGAACTGGCCGATGAGGCGGCGGGTGATTCGCGGTGCCAGCAGGGCGTCGCCGTCGGCGATCACCCGGATGGCGTGCAGCAGTTCGGCGGGTCCCGCGTCTTTGAGCAGGAATCCGCTCGCACCTGCCCGCAAGGCTTCGAAAACGTTCTCGTCGGTGTCGTAGGTGGTGAGGATCAGCACCTTCACCTGTTCCAGCCCGTTGGTCTCGGCGATGCGGGCCGTAGCGCGGATCCCGTCGAGCGATGGCATGCGGATATCCATCAGAACCACGTCGGGGCGGGTCGCGCGGGCCAATTCGACAGCTTCGGCGCCCGTGGTGGCCTCGCCGACCACCGCGATGTCGTCCTCCAGGTCGAGGAGAACTTTGAAACCGGACCGCACGAGGCGTTCGTCGTCGGCGAGCAGCACCTTGATGGGCGGCCGCGGCGTCGTCGGATTCACCGGTGCGATCCCATCGGGGCGAGTGGCAGGTGAGCGCTCACTTCGAACCCGCCCCCGGGACGTGGCTCGGCCTCGAGTTCACCGCCGAGCAGCCGGCAGCGTTCCCGCATTCCGGTGATCCTCCGGCCGACCGCGGCAGTGCGCACCGCTGTGGGTCGACACCTTCGATGTTCGTCCCGGAGAAGTCTGGGAAGTCGTGTTTCGGGCCTCGATCGATTAGATGATGGCGGCCCTCGACGGACAGCGGTGCGTTGGCGTGAGTCATCGAATCACGGCTCGTGCTCCCAGCAGGAGTGCGGCGGTCGCTTCCGGGGCCTCACGCATTGCGTCGTGGCCTGTTGGTAGGTCGTGGACTTGCCATTCGGGATCGGCTTCGAGGCGGGCACGGAGTTCACTGAAAGGTGTGCCGTCTTCCCAACCGGAACAGTAGATGAACTCGCGGCGTGGGACCTGGTCAATGGCCCCGGTGAGGCGAACCGATTGTAGGAACGAGGCGAGTGGATGGGGCCGGCGGCGGGAGTCGCCGCCTTCCGGGGGATGGACCGCGTAGCCGGTGGTCACGGCACCAGCGACAAACGCCTGCCGGTAGCGCTCGGTCGTTGACGACCAGCACGATTCGCCGTTGCGCGGGACGTAGGCGTCAAGGTGAACCAGTCGTGCGACGCGGCCACCCGCGCGTTCGGCAGCGGCCGCGATTACCATCCCGCCGTAACTGTGGCCGACCAGCGTCGCGCTGCTGATGTTACCGCGATCGAGGAGTCGCAACACGTCGGCGGCGTGGGTGTCCAGGTTAGTAGTCGCAACCGTGGCGCTGTCATCATCGGGCCGAAGACCGGTCAAGGTCAGAGCGTGAACGCGGTGACCGGCGCGCTCCAAAAGCGGAACCACTGCCTCGAAGGACCAGGATCCGTGCCATGCGCCGGGTACCAGAATGAACGTTGCCATGAGTCGATGATCGCCATCAGCCATGCGGCGCGCCACCGATAGAATGCCATGTTATGCCCGACAGCCGCCAAACCCTTGAGTCCGTCGCGAAGGCGCTGCTCTGGCCGTCCGGGGGAATGCACCTGTGGCCTTCCGGTGCAACGAGCACCCTGCATTCGCACCCGCGTGGGCACCTCGTTTACGCAGCCCGAGGCGTCCTGGCTGTCCACACTGAGCGCGGCACCTCGATCGTGCCCTCCAACCGCGTGGCCTGGACCCCAGCCGGCTTCGCGCATCGCCACCGCGCCCATGGCCAAACCGACATGCGCATCCTGTTCCTGCCGACGCCGCTAACGCGGCTGCTGCCCGAGCAGCCCGTCGTGTTCACCGTCTCCGATCTGGCTCGCGCCGCCCTGCTCACCCTCACCGGCTCCCGCGTCCACGACGCCGTCGCATCGAGCTTCGACCGTGGCCCGCTCGCTCGCGTCCGCCGAGTCCTCGTCGACGAGCTGCATCAGGCTCACGAACAGCCGCTGAACCTGCCGGAACCGCGTGACGACCGGCTGCAGGCCATCGCGCGGATGCTTTACGAGCAACCCTCCGACAACACCCCGCTGACCGAACTCGGCCTGTCGATCGGAGCCAGCGCCCGCACGCTCAGCCGACTGTTCCATGACGAACTCGGCATGACCTTCCACCAGTGGCGCACCCAGCTGCGCATCTATCACGCCCTCGTGCTGCTCGCCGACGGCCACGACACAACATATGTCGCACAGGCCTGCGGATGGGCCAACCCCAGCCACTTCATCACCACGTTCACCAACATCATCGGCACCACCCCCGGCCGCTATCGAAACGGACGCGGACGCGCGGACGCGACTCCCTAGCTCTGGCCCCCACGATGCCCTGCGCATCGATCCAGCTCATAGCGGGCTCGTGTCACCGACCTCCTGGCCAGCAACACCTAGACGAGTAAGTCCGAAGTCCGGTCAGTGGTCATAGGCGATCAGTGACCGGGTGATCGGCGTGCCGATGGTGTGGTTGTGCCAGATCGCGGCAGCCATCGCCAGCACACGCTGGGCGACGCGGATTGCCACGCCCTGGCAGCAGCGTCCGCCGTGGTCTTCCAGGTCGAGCCGGCCTTTGAGGGTGTCGTTGACCGACTCGATCAGCTGTCGGACCTTCTTCAGCAGTGGTTCACCGTGGCGGGTCTTCTCGTTTTTGCGCGATGGGCGCAGCATGGTGATCCCGTACTCGCCCATCATGGTTTCGAACTCGCGGCCCGCGAAACCCTTGTCACAGATCAGCAGGATGCCCTCGTGCTCGGCGGCCACGTCCGCGTCGACTTCGAGCATGGCCGAAAGGACTTCGCGTTCAACGATTTTCGGATCTGCCATCGCCCACAGGATCGGCATCCCGGCGGGAGTGCACACCAGATACAGTTTCAGTCCCCGGTAGAAGCGGGAGTGGGAGGCGCAGTAGCCGTAGCCCGCCCACCCGGCTAACTCCGAGCGCTTCACCGTCGGGCGCGACATCCCGCACGGCACCGGGGTCGAGGTGCCGGGCCAGTTCGGCGGCGACGTAGTCGAGCCGGGACCCGATTCCGAGCTGGCACCGGCACGGCGAACAGGCGCTGCGCGACAGCGGCCTGGCGTGGACCATCCTCGGCCCACTCGGCTTCATGGCCAACGCGCTGCACTGGGCCGGGTCGATCCGCAACCAGGACAGCGTGTTCGCCACCTGCAGCCACGGCCGCGTCGCCGTCATCGATGAACACGACATCGCATCCGTCGCCGCGACCGTGCTCACCAGCGACGGTCACGACGGACAGACCTACCTGCTCAGCGGACCGGAGGCGTTGACCCCCGCCGAGATGACCGCGATTCTCGCGGACGTGCTGGGCCGCCCGCTACGGTTCGTCGAAGTCGAACCGGCCCGCGCGCGTCAGACGATCCTGGACCACGGCCAGTCCGAACTCATGGCAGACGCCATCATGGCGCTGCGCGCCACCGCACTGGATTCGTTCACCTCCACTGTGCACCCCACGGTCCAGGACATCACCGGCGTCCGGCCGAACTCCTTCCGCGAGCGGTCCATCCGGCACACCACGGACTTCGCCTGACACACCGGAAGCCCGATCGGACACACCGGAAGCCCGATCGGACACACCGGAAGCCCGATCGGACACACCGCCAGGTCATCCGCCTCCACCACCAGCACCACTTGGCATATTGTAAACGCGTGTGTATCGTAAGCAGCCACGTATTATATCGGGAAGTCATCCGACGGTCGCCATCGAGGATGCGCCTTACGTATGGTCGGAGATGATCAAGAAAGGACCCGTCTGGTGGGTCACTACAAGAGCAACGTTCGCGATCTGGAGTTCAACCTCTTCGAGGTGCTCGGCCTAGTACTCCAGCCGCACTTCGTTATGTTGTGCCTGTCTTCGCTGGTAGTGGGCCTGTTTGGCGCGGTGTTGATGTCTTCGTCGCCAGGTCGACC
>NZ_JBEXYF010000075.1:0-7698 GCF_040630775.1 Nocardia sp. NPDC005745 | reverse complement strand
GTTCGCGGCCCGGCTCGCGTTTGCGCGGCCGTCGCGTAGGCGACGAAGGAGCAAGCGGCGGTCGCGCAAACGCGAGCCCCAAAGGGGCCGCGAACACGCCGCGACGGAGTCGCGGCCAAACAAACACAGTAGGCTCCCCTGCTGTGCCGGAGGGACGAGGAATACCGGGGATGACCGACGCTGGCGACGAGATGACGGGTGTGCCCGGTGTTCGGTGAGCGAGCGCGCGGACTGGGATTGGCCAGCCGCCCGGATTTCGCCTTGGTCGGCGTGTTGCGCATCCCGGAAGTGCAGACCAGTCCGTGGATTTCGCTGACCAGGCGGGTGCTGTTCGCGACCGCGCTGCTTTTCCTGGCCGCGCTGGTGGTGTACATCGGGCGCGACGGCTACCACGACAACTCGGCCAACGAACTGTCGTTCCTGGACGCGTTCTACTACGCGACGGTGTCGCTGTCGACCACCGGATACGGCGACATCCACCCGGTGACGCCCGAGGCGCGGCTGGCGAACATCATCATCATCACGCCGCTGCGCATCCTGTTCCTGATCGTCCTGGTCGGAACCACACTCAGCGTGCTGACCGAACGTTCCCGGCAGGCTTTCAAGATTCAGCGATGGAGGCACACCGTGCGCAATCACACCGTGGTCGTCGGATACGGCACCAAGGGCAGGACCGCGATCGACGCCATGCTCGGTGACGGGGTGCAGCCCGCCGACATCGTCGTGGTCGACACCGACGTGATCGCTTTGGAGGCCGCCGCGAACGCCGGGCTGGTCACCGTGCACGGCTCGGCCACCCAGTCCGATGTGCTGCGGCTGGCCGGTGCGCAGAACGCGGAGTCGGTGGTGGTCGCCACCAATCGGGACGACACGGCCGTGCTGGTCACCCTGACCGCGCGGGAGCTGAACAAGACCGCCAAGATCGTGGTGTCGATCCGGGAGGCGGAGAACACCCACCTGGTGCGGCAGTCCGGCGCGAACTCGGTGGTGGTGTCCTCGGAGACCGCGGGCCGGTTGCTCGGCATCGCCACGACCACCCCGACGGTCGTGGAGATGATGGAAGATCTGCTCACTCCGGAGGAGGGCTTCGCCGTCGCGGAGCGTGAGGTGGAGTCGTCCGAGATCGGCGGTTCGCCACGGCATCTCAGCGATATCGTCCTCGGTGTGGTGCGCAACGGGGTGCTGTTCCGGGTCGGTGAGCCGGAAGTGGACGCGGTCGAGGCGGGCGACAAACTCCTGTACATCCGCCGGGCGGCCAAGTGACCCCGCCGCGGGCCGGGTGGTAGCTCGGGCGCGATAGTCTCGAACCGTGCCGGCATTTCAACTCAATGGTGTTCCCTTGCTCTCCCGTACCGTCATCGATCGTGCCGAGCAGATCCGAGGTGATGCCCAGGCTCTGAAGGAGGGCTGGGCCACCGCCAAGCTGCTGCGGGTCAACCGTCGCGGGCAGGTGCGCTTCGAGGGGAACGTTCTGGTTCTCGACGCGGCCCTGGAGTTGTCCGCCGAACCCAGTCCGGCCGCGGTGTTCCTCGGCGTCGAAGACGGCATCCATCTGTGGGCCGTGCGCGATCCGGAGCTGGAGGGCACGCTGACCGATCTGCGCGCGCTGGCCGGCGGCACCGTCGACGACCGCACCGCCGGGCTGCTGTCCACCGCGATCGCGCTGTTGAACTGGCACGACAAGGCCGGGTTCCACGGCGCGGACGGCACCGTGACCATTTCGTCGAAGGCCGGTTGGTCGCGCGTCACCGAGAGCGGTTACGAGGAGTTCCCGCGGATCGATCCGGCGGTGATCTGCCTGATTCACGACGGCGGCGACCGGGTGTTGCTGGCGCGCCAGAGCAGCTGGCCGAAATCGCTGTTCTCGCTGCTGGCGGGGTTCGTCGAGGCGGGTGAGTCGCTGGAACGCTGCGTGGAGCGCGAGATGCGGGAGGAAGTCGGTCTCGACGTGCGCGAGATCAGCTACCTGGGCAGCCAGCCGTGGCCGTTTCCGCGCTCGCTGATGCTCGGCTTCGCCGCGGTCGCCGATCCCGGGCAGCCGCTGGTCTTCTCCGATGGCGAGATCGCCGAAGCCGACTGGTTCACCCGCGCGCAGGTGCGGGAAGCTCTGGCGGTGGGCGACTGGTCGAAGCGGGACGAAGGTACCCGGCTGCTGCTGCCCGGCTCCATCTCGATCGCGCGCACCATCGTCGAGTCCTGGGCCGCGATCGACTGACGCACCCGCGCGCGGGCCGATGCGACCCGCGCGCGGCGGCGGTTCAGGACAGACCGGCGAGGACCTGCTTGACGGCGGCCAGCGACGGGTTCGTCGCAGTGGAGCCGTCGGCGAACTTCACGGTGGGCACCACGTGGTTGCCCCCGTTCACGCTCCCGACGAACTCGGCCGACGCCGGATCTTGCTCGATGTCGATCTCGACGTAGGTGATGCCCGCTTCCTCCAGCTGCTTCTTGAGCCTGCGGCAGTAGCCGCACCAGGTGGTCGAGTACATCGTCAGAGTGGGGTTCGCGTCAGTCACGGACACTGCAACGCCGGACGGCTGCCCGCTGTTCCAACTCGAACTTCTTCTCGCCTTGCGCCGCATTTAGTATGCGCGCATACTTAAATGCATGACGCTCATCGCCACCGCGCACGCCTGCTCGAGTGCCCCGCCCACCGCCTTCTTCGCCCGCTGGGCCGACATGGCGACCTGGCCGGAATGGAACACCGACACCGAGTGGGCTCGGCTGGACGGACCGTTCGCCGAGGGCTCGACCGGGACATTGCGACCGAAAGGCGGTCCGAAGATCCGGTTCGTGATCGAGCGCCTGACCGACCGCGAGTTCATCGATGTGTCGAAGTTGCCCGGTGCGCGGCTCACCTTCGCCCATGAAGTCGCCGCCGTCGACGGCCGCACCACGATCACGGTGACGGTCTCGATCGACGGACCGCTGCGGCTGCTGTGGACGAAGATCCTCGGCTCGGGGCTGGCGAGATCCGTGCAGCCCGACTTGGACGCGCTGGTCGCGGTCGCGGAGGGGATCGCGGCGTGAGCGCCGACATGAGTGCCCAGTCATCAAGGAGTGGCGTCGACTGCGGAATGGTCACCGGGTCGCCTACCAGATATTGGCTGGCAGTCGTGTCCCGGGAACACGTCCGGCGCGGTGTCGAAATCGGCATAGCGCAGGCCGACCACGGCAAGCGCACGGCGGTGGAACGCATGCGGCCGGGCGACGGGTTGATCTATTACTCGCCGCGCGAGGGTATGCGCGCCGGAGCGCCGGTGCGCTCGTTCACCGCGATCGGAACCATCGACGACCGCCCGGCCTGGCAGGCCGACCCCCAGGAGGGCGGCTGCTTCCAGCCGTGGCGACGTTCGGTCAGCTACCGAGCCGGGGCGCGGGAAACCCCGATCGAGGAGTTGCGTGCCGATCTGGAACTCACCAGCGTGCCGAACTGGGGGATGGTCCTGCGCCGCGGCCTGATAGAACTCAGCCCGCACGACTACGCGCTGATCGCGCGGGCGATGACCGAGGAGTGAGGGAGTGCCGATGCACGAGGCGGAGGACGGGAGGCTGCGCTCCAGATTCCACACGGCCGAGGAAAGCCCCGGTCTGCTGCTGTGGCAGGTGACCAATCGCTGGCAGGCGGCGCAGCGGGCGGCACTCGCTCTGTTCGATCTGACCCATGTGCAGTTCGTGCTGCTCGCCTCGCTGACCTACCTCGCCGCCGGTCGCGCGGACCCGGTTCGACAGCGTGACCTGGCCGAATACGCCGCCACCGACCCGATGATGACCTCCCAGGTGGTGCGCACGCTGGCGCAGAAGGGCCTGCTGGAACGCCGCGACCACCCGAGCGATCGCCGGGCGAAGGCCCTGGTCGCCACCGAAGCCGGGGTCGCACTGGTCAACCGGGCCATCGTCGCGGTCGAGGCGTGCGACGAGGAGTACTTCGCCCCGCTCGGTGCATCGGGCGGCGCTTTTCTCCGGTCCTTACAGCTATTGCGCGACCGCTGATCGGTCGGAGGCTGTCCATTCGCTCGGCGCCGCCTGCGAGTCGCGGCGTTACCACGTGTGTGGGCAAGCGGCAGCCCCTGGACCTTCCCGCGCAGGTGCGCGGAACACCGCGCCGTACTCGCCTCGAAACCGGCACGTCGCCAGTGATGTGGAGGGGCGAGTTCGATGTGTCGGTGATGTCGATGGGTCGCGGTTCTCAGCTGGTCGCCGACATCAGGCTGTGCCGGATGACGTCGACAGCGGTCGGGCCGCACCGGTCGTCGCTGCGCTTGTACGTGATGACGTCGGTGCAGGCTCGGGTCGACGCCCGCACGGTGGGTGTCGGTGGGCGCTGTCATGATGGACCGCGTGCCCGCTCTCGACCTCGCAGACCTCGATCCCGAGCAGGCCGCCGCCGTGCGCGCGCCGCGCGGCCCGGTGTGCGTGCTCGCGGGCGCGGGGACCGGCAAGACCAGGACCATCACCTATCGCATCGCGCATCTGATCGCGCAGGGCCATGTCAAGGCCGATCAGGTGCTCGCGGTCACGTTCACCGCGCGGGCGGCGGGGGAGTTGCGCACCCGGCTGCGCGCGCTCGGCCTCGGCGGCGAAGCGACCCAGGTGCAGGCGCGGACGTTCCACGCGGCGGCGTTGCGGCAGCTGAAGTATTTCTGGCCGCAGATCGTCGGTGACGTGCCGTGGCGGCTGATCGATGCCAAGTTCCCGATCGTCGCGCAGGCGGCGCAGCGGGCCGGGCTGTCCACGGCCACCGACAGCGTCCGCGATCTGTTGAGCGAAATCGAGTGGGCGAAGGGCTCGCTCATCGCTCCCGAGGATTACGTGGCGGCGGTCGCGAAACAGCGGCGCGAGACGCCCTACGAGGCGCTGCGGGTCGCCGATGTCTACGCGGGTTACGAGAAGCTCAAGGCGACGCCGGACGGGCTGCTGCTGGACTTCGACGACCTGCTGCTGCACACGGCGGCGGCGCTGGAGGACTATCCGGCGGTGGCCGACGAATTCCGCGGCCGCTACCGCAGCTTCGTGGTGGACGAGTACCAGGACGTCACGCCGTTGCAACAGCGCGTGCTCGACGCGTGGCTCGGCGACCGCGACGATCTGACCGTCGTCGGCGACGCGAACCAGACGATCTATTCGTTCACCGGCGCCACGCCGAGCTACTTACTGGACTTCTCCCGTCGCTTTCCCGAGGCCACCGTGGTCCGCCTGGAACGCGACTATCGCTCGACTCCGCAGGTGGTGTCGCTGGCCAATCGGGTGATCGGCGCGGCGCGCGGGCGCATCGCGGGCACCAGGCTGCAATTGATCGGCCAGCGCGCCGACGGACCCGAGCCGGTGTTCGCCGAATACGACGACGCGCCAGCGGAGGCGGCGGCGGTGGCGGCGGCGATCGGCAGGCTGATCGAGGCGGGCACACCGGCCGCCGAGATCGCCGTGCTCTACCGGATCAACGCCCAGTCCGAGAGCTACGAGCAGGCGCTCACCGAGCGCGGAATTCCCTACCAGGTGCGCGGCGGCGAGGGGTTCTTCGCGCGGGCGGAGGTCAGGCAGGCCGTGCAGGCGCTTCGGCAGGCCGCGTCGCGCGAGGATCTGCCCGACCAGGCGCGCAGTGGCAATGCCCTGGTCTCGCTGGTGCGCGCGGTGCTCGCCCCGCTCGGGCTCACCGCCACCGAGCCCGCGGGCGCGCAGGCGCGGGAACGCTGGTCCTCGCTGATCGCCTTGGTGCGCCTGACCGAGGAACTGATCGGCCACGACGACCGGCTCGACCTGGCCGGCCTGCTGCGCGAACTCGCGACCCGCGCCGAGGCCAGGCACCCACCCACGGTGCAGGGGGTCACGCTGGCCTCCTTGCATGCCGCCAAGGGCCTGGAGTGGGATGCCGTGTTCCTCGTCGGCTTGTCCGACGGCACCATGCCGATCGCGCACGTCCTCGCCGACGACGGCTCGGTCGCCGACGAGGCGGCCCTCGAGGAGGAGCGGCGGCTGCTCTACGTCGGCGTCACCAGGGCGCGCGAACATCTGCGACTGTCCTGGGCGCTGGCCAGGAACGAGGGCGGTAGGCGCTCCAGGCGGCGTTCGCGATTCCTCAACGGCCTCGTCCCCGACGATTCGCCCGCCTCGCGTATCGCGGCCCCGCCGTCGGCGTCGAGCGGCGTCCGCCCGACCTGCCGGGTCTGCGCGAAACCGTTGATCGGCACCTACGCCACCATGCTCGGCCGCTGCCGTCGCTGCCCGGCCGAACTGGACGCGGAATTGCTTGCGGCACTGCGGGACTGGCGTGCGGAGAAGGCGGAGGCGCTGCGGGTCCGCGAATTCGTCGTGTTCACCGACACCACACTCACCGCGATCGCCGAACAACTGCCCGCCGACGACGCCGCGCTGGCCGCGATCGCGGGCATCGGTGCGAAGAAGATCGACCAGTTCGGGGCCGACGTGCTCGCGATCGTCGCGTCCCGGCTTCGATCCATATCACAAAACCGCAGGTAGAAAATAGGTTGTCGCGCTCGAAGATCTTGCCTATGGTGTTTTTACGCACCGGGAGGGCATCTCGGCGCGCACAGTTAGCGACACAACGAGTACAGGAGGGAGGCAGAGCAGTGGACAACATCATGAACCTCGGCGCCAGTGGCGTTGCGGTCTATGCGCCCATGGCGGCCTCCCGGGGGATCCTCGCCTTGCAGGGGATCGGTGTGTCCGGAATCGGTGCGTTCGGCACGTCGTGCAAGCAAGTGAATTCCATTGCGATGCATACGTCTATCCGTACCGAGATCCAGGGCAAGCCCAGCGCGGGCTGGCACCCGGCGGCTGCTGAGGCAGCAGTCGGCGTCTTCGCGGCTGAAGCCGGCTTCGAGCCGGCGGATCCGCGGGCAGCACGCCTCCGCACCGCACACCCAGCGATCGTGTTCAGGACTCGACACAGATGTCGACCTAGGTAGGGAACTCCTCCCCGACCTCCTGGCCACGGATCGCACGACAGCGAAACCGTGGCCAGTATTCTCCGGCCCTTCAGCCGACCGGCACCGGTTTCGCCACAACAAACGAACCGCTGCAACGAGCTGAAGGAGAACGACGTGTTCACCGCACAGGGTTGGCCGCAGGCCACTACTGACGTGACATGCCGAACCGTGGCGTCGACTACCCGGACCAAGGAGATCACCAAGGTCCTGCCCTGCCGTGCTGGAGACCCGGACCTCTGGTTCGCCGAGAGCCCGGTCCAGTTGGAGCAGGCCAAGGCGCTGTGCGCGACCTGCCCGATCCGCAAGGGCTGCCTGAGCGCCGCCATGGATCGTCGTGAGCCGTGGGGTGTTTGGGGCGGCGAGATCTTCGACCAGGGTGTCGTGATCGCCCGCAAGCGTCCCCGCGGTCGTCCGCGCAAGGTCGCGGTCCCGGCATGAGCCGGGGAGTGATTTCCCTCCCTCCGGTCGATGTGCTCGATTCCGTCGGTCCCGACACGGACCGAGCCAACGAACGAGAAAGCAGACCAGCCGCCCACCGTCGTCCGGTGGGCGGCTGTGCCTGATTTGCTGTGTTTGATTTGCAGCGCCTGCGGCGCTGCGTGTTCGCGGCCCCGGGGAGTCTCGCGTCCGAGCGACCGAGACTCGCGACTTCGTCGTCGCCGTCGATCCGCTACCACCGGCGATCTTTATCGGCAACGACCGCCTGAGGTAGCTCCGATACCGCCTCCACGGTCGGGATACCAGAACCGTT
>NZ_JBEXYF010000074.1:0-7944 GCF_040630775.1 Nocardia sp. NPDC005745 | reverse complement strand
CGAACAGGAACAGCATCATGACCGCGCCGGTGTAGACCACGATCTGCACGACGCCGAGGAACAGCGCGTCCTGGGCGATGTAGAACGCGGCCAGCAGTGGTTGGTGGTCGTCGGTGACCGGTGATCAGTCGGGTACGCGGTGGGCGTGCGAACGCGAGTCGGGCTGCGAATGGCGGATGCTTGGTCTCGCTCCGCTCGAAACCGGGAGTTGGGATGCGCCGGGCGCGTGGGGGCGCGAACCCTGGGCATCGTGCACGCGGCTCGCAGTGGTCGTCCTGATGACCGATCCGCGACGGCCGTGCGAACCGGACCGGGCCGCGAACGGCGCATGCTTCGCTCGAAACCGGGAGCTTGGTGGGTCGGCATGCGGCTCGTCGGCATAGTGCACGCGGGTTGGGCCGGCTGTGTTTCCGGTTGGCGGTATTCGTTGGTCAACGCTTGCGCAGGGGCGGGTTGGTTCGGGCGGGTGGCTCGGCCGACCAGTCCCAGCTCGGCACGGCGCCTTCAGTTGCCTATGCCGTCCGCCGACCCTGCCTATCGGCGGGGCGCGGCGTAGAAGCAGTCCGCGATTCGCGGTTGCGGAGGTGGGGTCAGGCGGTCCTGGCTCGTACCCACTCGCGCCAGTCGTCGACGAACTCGGTGCGGGTGGTGCCGAGGACTTCGCGGAGGATGCCGTCTTCGGTGGTCGGGTCCTGTTTGCCCGCCGCGATGCGGTGGTAGAGCTGGACGAGGTGCGGACGGTCGTATTTCTCGGCGACGAATGCGCAGATCGACCAGGCCTTTTCGTAGGTGAAGGCGGCGTCGGTGCCGGAGAACTCGGCGTCGACGGGCAGATCGACGGGGATCTGCCCGGCGTGAGCATGCGCGGTGAGGGTGGGGGCGATGTCCGCGAACCGCTGGCCTTCGCCGTGGTGCGCGGTGTAGTCGGCGAAGCCTTCCAGCATCCACAGCGGGGCGCCGTCGACGGTGTCCGCGCGCGCGGCGATGTGGGTGAGTTCGTGCCGCAGCAGGGTGGCCATGCCTTCGGGATCGAGGCGGCGTCCGGTGTCGGGACCGAAGACGACACGCTGGCCGGTAGGGCTGCTGCCCTGGGTGAACGGGTCGGCGACCGAGGCGGCGGCGACTTCGGCGGGCAGGAGGTCGGGCGAACGCAGCAGAGCCGCGAACTCCGAAGGCGACGAGGCGACCACGACGAGCGCGGATTGCGCCCAGCCGGGACCCCAGACGTCGGTCACCGCGGCGGTGGCGTCGGCGAGTTCGCGTTCCAGCACGTCGATTTCGATCCGCTGATCGGAATGGCCGACGACCAGGGACTGCCGTCCGTCGCCGGTCGGCACCCGGCGGGCGACGATGGAGCCGAACGGTTCGACGATGCGCCGCACCTCGGCGAGCCTGGGATCGGTGGCCGCCACCTGACCGACTGCCTCGGTCGTCCCCGGTTCGGCGGCTCGCAGTTTCGGTAGCACCGTGTTCGGCAACATGATCAGCGCGACACACACGCCGGTGAGCGCCACCACCATCGCGACGGTGAGGCAGAACTCGAATCGCCGCCGCGCCGACCACCAGTCGCGCGATTTCCGCATGCCGGTCATCGGCGCGCACCGTCCGGCGACATGGCGCCGCGGTGCCGTGCGGTGGCGGAGGCGCCGTGTCGACCGCGCGGGTCGCTCACGGTCGTCCGTAGCCGGTCGGTCGTGCCCGGGGTAGTGCGGTGCCGCTGTTTGGCTCGCTCACAGGGTCTAGTATCGCCGAGCCGAATGGAACGGTGTCGAGCCCATGGGCGCGACCGCGACGGGCACGCCGAAGGTCGAGGCGTGCAACATGAGTCCGTTTCCCGCGTAGATGCCGACGTGCGAGATGTCGGAGTAGAAGAAGACGACGTCGCCGGGCTGCAGATCGTCCTTGGCCACCGGGGTGCCGTAGGTGGCCTGCTGCGAACTGGTCCGTGGCACGTTCTTGCCGACCTGCTTGAAGGCCCACTGGACCAAGCCGGAGCAATCGAACTGGTCCGGGCCGGTGGCACCCCAGACGTAGGGGTCGCCGATTCGCGTGAGTCCCGCTGCCAGTGCGCTGGTGCCGCTGCCGGGAACGAGACCCTGCAAGAGGGTGTCGCGGTCGAATCCGGGCGGGAACGGCGATCCGGCGAGAGCGGACTTGTCCTTCGCCGACAGCGTGCCCCAGGCCTGCACCACCTGCGCGATGGCGCCACCGAGATCACTGCGCTTGTGTTCCAGATCGATGCGCACCGCCTCGGCCTTCTGCGCGGCGGAGCGCGCCGCGTCGGAGGCGGCGCGGGCCGCCGATTCGGCCGCGGTGGCGGCGTCGGTGGCCTTCTCGTAGTGGTCGAGCTGCTCGGAGGTCTGCGCGGATACCACATCCAGCGTGGACATCTGGTCGAGCAGTTGCTGCGGTGAGTCGCTGACCAGCACGGCGAACAGACGGTTGGTGCGGGCGCCCTGGTAGGCGGCGATCGCGGTGCGGTCGATGACCGGCTGGTACCGGCGGACCTCGTCACGGGCACGGTTGACCACGTCGGTACTGGCGGCCAGCCGGGCGTCGGCGTCGCGCTGCACGGCGAGTTTCGCCTCCAGCTCGGCCTCCGCTCCCAGTGCCTGCTGGTTGAGCTGCTCGGACTGATGAGACAGATCGATCATCCGCTGCACGGCTTCGGTGGCCGTCGAGGGAAGTGCCACCGGATCGGCTCCGGCCGGTCCGCCGCCGTAGAGGCCCGCGGCCAGGATTCCGGCTGCCAGCGTCCCGCCCACCAGACGTTTGGTCTGCTGTCTCCGGTGATGTTCAGCCACAGCCCGCGGTGCCCCGTTCTCTCGTGAAGCGATCTCTCGTGAAACCGACGCAGAGTCCTTCGCCGAAACCGGGGTTTGCGTCGGCGAACCGCGGGTAATCGGTGGAAGGTCTCGGTTAGGTTACGGAACGGCCCGTGTCGATGTCCAGTAGAGCACGGAACGATCACGGGCCGTTGGTGCGGTCGGGCCGCGACTCAGCGGCCCGGCCAGCTGCTTCTCAGAAGCGGCGCGCACCCGCGACCGGCATGGAGGAGATCGGCGCGACCTTCACGGGCTGACCCGAGGTGGACGCGTGCACGACGTTGCCGTCACCGGCGTAGAGGCCGGAGTGGCTGCCGCCGTAGAACGAGACGAGGTCGCCCGGCTGCAGATCGTTCAGCGAGACCGGGCTGCCCGCGGACAGCTGCGCGCCGCTGGTGCGGGGCAGTTCGACGCCCGCCTGGCGGTAGGACCACTGGACCAGGCCGGAGCAGTCGAACGAGTTGGGACCCGCGGCGCCGTAGACGTACGGGGAGCCGACCTTGCTCATAGCGGCGTCCAAGGCGATCTCGCCGGAGCTCTTGGGGGCGGCGAAAGGAAGGGGGGCGGGACCGGGCAGCTCGAGGCCCGGCAGGGCCGGCGGGACCGGGATCTCGTTGGGAACGTCGAAGGTTCCCACGCCGGGGATGGTCACCGGCTGGGCCGACGCGGGGGCTGCGGGCAGCAGTAACGCGCCGAGAGTGGCAGCGCCGACGGCCCCGGCGGCAACAGCGCGTTGTGCGTGACGCTTGACGGCGTTGGTCGTCATGATGCGGAACTCCCAATCTGCCTCACGACGCCGCACCCGGTGGTGCCGCGGACTTCGTCTGGGCCGCACCGGTTGGCGCGGCGGACTCCGTGAGGTCTCGAAAAGGTTACGAACACATCACGGTGATTTGTAAAGGCCGGGCAATGCGAAAAGCGTCTGCTCAACAATTCCGTGGCCCAAACGCTGTGAGATGCGTCCCACGGAATCACGAAAAGATAACGGTGCCGAAATCCCAGGAAGGGCCCGGTTTCGGCTGTCGGCTGGAGTGGGCCGGACCGGTCGGCGGCCTCGGGTTGCCTCGACCGATGTTTTGCCAGGTAAATGGCTATAAAGCACCGTAGGGCACGGCATGGTCGCCCGTTCGTACACTGTAGAGCCGGGGGTGATGGGCTCGCCTGCTGTTGATCGACTGCATTTCGCAAGACTCGCGGCAATGTTTGATACAGTTTTGCGCCTTTTGTGATCTGGGTCTCTTTTCCGCATTTCTAGATCATTTGCCGGGTATCGCCCGAGAATCCCCACGGTGTAATTCGGACATTTCGTGGCGGATCCGCCTGCCCGGTTCCTGTCGGACCGTGGCCCTACGCTGCTCGCCGTGTCCGACCCCGCGCCGCGCCAGGCCGTCCAGCAGCTGGCTTTCGACGAGCTCGACACCCCCTTGTACGACACCACCTTCGTGGTCGTGGACCTGGAGACCACCGGGACCAGTCCCGGAGCCGACGCCATCACCGAGATCGGCGCGGTGAAGGTGCGCGGCGGGGAGGTGCTCGGCGAATTCGCGACGCTGGTCAACCCGGGACGCGCGATTCCGCCGGCGATCGTGCACGTCACGGGCATCACCACCGCGATGGTGTACGCCGCGCCGGGGATCGAGGCGGTGCTGCCCGGCTTCCTGGAGTTCGCCGCGGGCGCCGTGCTGGTCGCGCACAACGCCCGATTCGACATGGCGTTCCTGCGCTCCGCCGCGGCGCAGTGCGACACCCCGTGGCCGGCCGCGCGGGTGCTGTGCACCGTGAAACTGGCTCGGCGGGTGCTCGGGCGCGACGAGGCCCCCTCCGTGCGGCTCGGCTCGCTGGCGCGCTTGCTCGGCGCCTCCACCCAACCGACCCACCGCGCACTGGACGACGCCCGGGCGACCGTCGACGTGTTGCACGCGCTGATCGGACGAGTCGGGAACCAGGGCGTCCACAGCCTCACCGAGCTGCTGGACTATCTGCCCGACGTCACGCCCCGGCAGCGCTCCAAGCGCGTCCTCGCGGCCGATCTCCCCGCTGCTCCGGGTGTGTATCTGTTCCGCGGTCCTTCCGACGAAGTCCTATATATAGGTACGGCCGTGAACCTGCGCCGTCGTGTCCGTAACTACTTCACCGGTTCGGAGACCCGGGGCCGGATGAAAGAGATGGTGTCCCTGGCGATTCGGGTCGACCACGTGGTGTGCGCGCACGCGCTCGAGGCGGGGGTGCGCGAACTGCGGCTGCTGGTGGCGCACGCTCCGCCGTACAATCGCCGGTCGAAATTTCCGAAGCGAGCCTGGTGGCTCACCCTCACCGACGAGCCGTTCCCGCGGTTCTCGGTGGTGCGCGAACCCACCCGGGATGCGCTGGGGCCGTTCCGCTCCCGCAACGACGCCGCCGACCTCGGCTTGATCATCGCCGAGTTCACCGGACTGCGCACCTGCACGACGCGGCTGTCGCGCGGGGCGGTGCACGAGTGCCCGCCCGCCCTCGTCGGTGGGTGTCCGGCGGGGTCCACGGGCAACCCGCTGGAAATGGCGCAGTACGCGCCCGCGCCCGCGCTCGTGCGTTCACTGTTCGCCGGGCACAGCGACGCGCCGATCCGGTCCATCCTCGATCGCATCGAAACCCACTCGCATGCCCAGCATTTCGAGGCGGCCGCGCGGCTGCGCGATCGTGCGGCGCGGGTGGTGCGGGCGCTGCGCCGTACCCAACGGCTGGCCGCGCTGGCACGCATAGCCGAATTGATCGCCGCGCATCCCGACGGCGACGGCGGGTGGGAATTCGCGGTCATCCGGTACGGCCGCCTGGCCGGTTCCGGCACGGCACCGCGGGGCGTGCCGCCGATGCCCCTCGTGGAACAGATCGTCGCCGCCGCCGAAACGGTGATCCCGACGGGGGTTCTCGCCGAGCATCCGCTGCCGGAGGGGGAAGCGCCGATCACCGAAGACGCGCCGCCGTTGCGGGGCGCTTCGCCGGAAGAGGTGGCGTTGGTCGCCCGCTGGCTGGCCCGGCCGGGGGTGCGGATCGTGCGCACCACGGAGGGATATCGAGAGCCGCTGTTCGGCGCCGCGCGGTGGCTGGGCTGGGCGGAACTGGCCGCCGCGGCGGTCCGCGCGCAACCGACCGAGCAGGGCTATCTCGACCGCTTAGGCTGAGCGTCATGATTACCGCGATCGTCTTGATTCACGCCGACAACGGCCGCATCCCCGAGACCGCGCAGGCGGTCGCGGACACCGAGGGCGTCGCCGAGGTCTACTCCTGCGCGGGCGACGTGGACTTGATCGCGATCGTGCGGGTGCGCGACCATGAGCAGATCGCCGAGGTGGTGACCGCCCGGATCGACAAGACGCCCGGTGTCCTGCGCACCACGACGCACATCGCCTTCAAGTCGTACTCGCGGGCCGAAGTGGAGGCCGCGTTCTCGCTGGGCGACTAGTCCCGTTCAGTCCTCGACCCGGACGCTGAGCACCGCGAAATAGGCGGCGTCGTTCGGCGCGAGCACTTCGACGACATCGCCCGCGCAGCCCGGCTCGTCGTACAGGTGCACGACGCCGTCGGTGCGGTTGCGGATCTCCACATCGGACCCGTCGCCGACATCGAGGCAACCCACGGGGTTCTCGTAGCTGAGGCCTGCGGCGAACAAGGCCCCTTCGGCCGCGTTCGCTCCTGGCGCGGCGGCGGCGATACCCGCGGTGGCGAGGACAGCGAGTAGCGCCGGAACGGAGGGTCGCATATCTGTGCTCCTCGTCGGTCGAACCGGCCGGCGCGGTGCCCGACGAACTCGGCGATGCGCCGGATTGCCGCCTCGAACGTTACCGGCCGCGACAGCGCCGATCAGGGCCTTCGCTCAGGTCAGCGTGTCGACCCCGCGCGCATCGACCGACCCGCGTCAGTTGTCGCCGAGTGTCTGCGTCAGCTTCGCCCAGCGCTCCAGCAGCGCGGCCGCGTTGCCCGCATCGATCGCCTCGGCGGCACGGTCGATGCCCGCGGCGAGCGCGGCGTGCAGATCCGCGTCCGGATCGCCCGCGCCGCGCGACCAGTCGTAGGCCACGATCGCCGCCGCCGAATTCAGCAGCACCGCGTCGCGGACCGCTCCACCGCGACCGGCGAACACGTCGCGGGCCACGCCCGCGTTCACCTCGGCGTCGCCGCCGCGCAGCGCGTCCAGCTCGACCCGGGGGATGCCGATGCGGGTGGGGTCGATGGTGGTCCGGCGCGTCCGCCCGCCCGAGACGATCCACGCCTCGGTGGTGTCCGAGGTGGTGATCTCGTCGAGCCCGTCGTTGCCGCGCACCACCAGGGCGCTCGCACCGCGTTCGGCGAACACCCCCGCGATGACGGGCAGCAGGTCGGCGAACGCGCAGCCGACCAGCCCGGCGCGCGGCTGCGCGGGGTTGGTCAGCGGTCCGAGCACGTTGAACACCGTCGGTATGCCGATCTGGCTGCGGGCCGCCCCCGCATAGCGCAGGGCGGGATGGAACACGGCCGCGAAGCAGAAGCCGATGCCGACCTCGCGCACACAGCGCGCCACCGCCTCGGGACCGAGCGCGAGCTTCACGCCGAGCGCTTCCAGCACATCAGCGCCGCCACTCTTCGACGACGCGGCCCGGTTGCCGTGCTTGACCACGGGAACACCGGCCGCGGCAACCACGATCGAGGACATGGTGGAGATGTTCACCGAACCGGATCGGTCACCGCCGGTGCCGACGATGTCCACCGCGTCGCCATCGATGCGCACCAGCCGGGCGTGGTCGAGCATGCCCGCGGCCAAGCCGGTCAGTTCGGCGGGCGTCGGGCCTTTGATCTTCATGGCGACGCCGAATGCGGCGATCTGCGCGGGAGTGGCGTTGTCGGACATGATCTCGTTCATCGCCCACGACGTGTCGTCCGCGGCCAGGTCGCCACCGTCGGCGAGGACTCCGAGTACCTGAGGCCAGCTGCGCACGCTCATTCCACACTTCTCCCGTCACACCGGTTCCACGCACCAGTTCGTCCGCACGCAGCCTAGCTGTGTTTGTTTGGTGGCCCCGGCCAGCCGCATCATCACGGTGGTCGCGGCATCGGACTCGATCACCAGATCGGCCAGCACATTGCGCATCGCGGGCTGGTCGATCAG
>NZ_JBEXYF010000073.1:0-8328 GCF_040630775.1 Nocardia sp. NPDC005745 | reverse complement strand
GATACCGATCAACCGTCAGCCTCGACACAGCGGACATGATGCACGAACGAGGCACTCCGAACACCCTGTTCGGTCGATTGGGAGACAGAACCTAGGCCGGGTTACGGATGCCTATTGATGCGGGATATTTGTTCAGTGTCGACAAAAGGCTAGAGCCCAGTCGACGCAGAGGCTGATTACATAATTTCGGTCACCGATTGCAAGATGCTATCTCACCTCCGCCTTTGTCGCATGAAATCGTCGAGAATCGCAGTAGTGCCAGGTGCCGTGGAGAGGGCGCCGAGTTTGCTGCAGCGCTGCGACCTGTCCAATTGATGAAGGAGGTGTTATTCGATGAGCGCAGAAGGGTGGATACCGCAGGAAGGTGATATGCAACTACGCATTTGGTTGGCGAACGTCGCGTTCGATTACGTCGCCTCCGTAGCGGCGGTGCACAATGTGATCCACGATTGGGGCCGAAAGAAATGGTTCACAATCGAGTTCACTCCCGGTCCCTTCGATCCGTCTCGCGCGCTGCCTCGCTTACCGTGTGAGCAGCTCTTCCTCGGACCCTGAAGGCTGGGGCCTGGAGGCCTTATGCAAGACCGCAGGCATCGGCGGCAACGACGCTAGCTGGGCGGGAATCGCCTGTTCTTGTTCTTGCCCCGCTCCGGCGAACCGGCCGGACGTAAAGAATTCCTCATCCCAACGATATCGCCACAAGATAGCATATGAAAATCTTCATCAGCCGCTGCCGGACATTCGAATATATCGTTACCACGGCAGGCCCGTCGGCCGTAAAGCTTGAGCCCACGAAACTGGGGGTACCACAGTCTTTTGCACATTGCCTCGCGCTGATGATCGGCGTGGAACGCGGTGACCTCTCATCTTTGTCATTGGCCACGAAGATGATCCGGCGCGTCGTGACAAAGACGGACGCCACCTCCATCGTCATCAACGGCTTTTCGCACTTGGCCACTCCGGACAATCGGCCCGACGTCTCGGTCGCCGAGAAAGTCTTGTCGGATCTTTCCGATCGGCTGGAAAGACGCGGTGAGCGCGTGCATCTGATGCCGTTCGGCTGGAACAAGCGATGGCGCGCCGACGTCCTCGACGGTGAATGGGAGCAGCGCGTCATCCACTTACCAGCGCCCAGCACCAACAGGTCCGCTGCGACAGCGTAAAGTACTGGCTTGCTGGCACCGCACCGCGCAAGGGCAGACGCAGCCGCAATCGTCGACCGCGGGTTCTCAGTGCATAGTCCATCGTGCCCGATCGGCGCCGGTCGGGTCGAGAGATCGGGTGACCAGATACAGGCACTTCCGCGCGGGGGGATTCAACTGGCCAACGCAACCCCGGGTGGATTGCAGTCTGGCTCTGAGAGTAGCTGCTCAGGCGTTTCGGCAGGGCTGCGCCAGCCGAGACGTTTGGGGGGGCCGGTTGTGGAGTTCGGTGACGACGACGCGCTCGCGCCTGTGGTTGAAGACGGCGATCCGCCGGACGACGGCCGTGATCATCACAGGCTGAGTTCCTAACAGCAGTGGCGGAGAGCGTGGAGCGCTCGGCTCCTCTGTGCCTACGACGAGTCGGGCAGGTTGGTCTACGTTGGGCACGTCGGCACGGGCTTCACCATGGCAACCGGGCACTGCTCGAGCGGCTGATGGACTTGACCACAACCGACAGTCCGTTCGACCGACCGGCACCCTCCTGGCGGGTGAGTGCGGCGCGCTGGGTGAAACCACAACTGGTGGGCACCGTCGAATATCGAGAGTTCGTCTGCGCGCTGCGGCATCCGAGCTGGCGAGGATTGCGGACTGAGATCGACCCCATCGTGGTGCGGCTACCGACCTGAGACGTTCGCATCCCTCAGATCTGAAGCTGCCATGGCTGGCTGCCCGCTCTGCGACGCGACCGTCGCCGAGCCCCGGAATTCGGGCGTTGGCGTAGCCACCGGTGTTCCACACCAACCAGCGGAAGTGCTGCGGGAGGAATGCCTGGCGAGCGGGAACACCCGGTGCCGGAGAGTGTGGCCAAAACGCCACACCGCACCGATTGCAGTAGAAACCGGCCTGCCATACCGGATGCGCGCTGCGACGTCCCCGAACGATTCTGCCGTTGCGACGATTGCTGGAATCCAAGGTTTTCGGCGCAAGTTTTGGTCGCAGCGCCCGGCCACCGCCCTGCGCGCGTCGTCACGGGGGAACGGTCACACCCGGGGCTTGCTTGCCGCATCGCTGTTCGGGAATTCTGTCCTCACGCGGCCGCGGACGTGGAGGCAGCGCCCGCGACGCGGCTAGACTAGGTTGCCTTCCCGCTGCTGTGCATGGAACGGGGCTGCGCCGGTACCAGGCCGACAGCGACCCGGCCGCACGTCGGCGACCGGGCCTGTGAGCTCTCGACCACGGTCGGAAGGCGCTCGACCCGTTGATCTCCCGTAAGCGCACGTCAGCCGTTTCCAACCGCGGCCTGCGACAGTGCAGGGCGCGCGCTAGCGGTACGAACTGCTCACGAAACCGTCGGGGCGGACCAGCACCGTCCCGTACGGCCAGCCGTCCACCACGTGCACCGGAACGTCGGCCTCCACGCCAGGATCGGCTGTGAGCACGCACCACTGTGATCCGACGAGATCCAGCGTGGACACCCCGTCGGCCACCCACATGTGCGGCAGGCGGGATCCCGGCGACCCGTCGAGGTCGAGGGCGACGTCCTCGGTGGAGGGGAGTTCCGCGCCGCCGTACCGGTAGCCCAAGTGCACCACCGGCGCGTTGATCGCCCCCGCCGCCTTGCGCGCCTGCGCCATGTCCTTGCCCCAGTGCAGGGACGGATCGTTGAACCGCAGGCGTGCCTGCTCCATCGTCATCAGGGCTACCGGATGGCGTTCCGTGTGATAAGTCTCCAGCAGTTCGGGTCCGGCCTCACCGCGCAGTACGTGCGCCAGCTTCCACGCCAGATTGTGTGCGTCGGCGATGCCGGTGTTCAGCCCGAACGCGCCCAGCGGCGGGATGGCGTGCGCTGCGTCGCCCACCAGGAAGACCCGCCCGACCGAGAGACGATCGGCCACCTGGCCGCGACCCCGGAACCTCAGCACACTGCGGATCTGCACCTCGATCGACGGGTCGCCGAGCGCGGTGCGGATGAGGTCGGGAGTCGGCTCCGTGTCGAGGGCGGTGAGGAAGACCCACTCGCGTTCACCGTCGACGGTCACCAGCAGGCCGGTCGCGTCCGGATGCTCGATATTGCACATCGCGAACGGCTCACGCGGATGCAGATCAGCGTCGAACAGGACGCTCGTCGTTTCCCGGCCCATCACGCCGGGACCGGTGAGGCCGATGCCGAGGACCTGCCGAACCCGGCTGCGCACACCGTCGGCCGCCACCAGATAGCGCGCCCGCACGACACGCCCGTCGGACAGGGTCGCCGTCACGCCGCCGGAATCCTGCTCGAACGAGTCGAGCGCCACGCCGAACTCCACGTCACCGGCCTTGGTGATCAACACACGGTCTAGCAGGTTCTGTCCGCAGGTGCCACGGATCCTGGCCGGTGTGTAGGTGAGCTCGGCCGCGGTTTTCGTCTTCCACTCCACGCCTTCGGTGAAGTCGGCCTCGGCGAGCGTGCGCCCTCTGATCTTCCCCGCCC
This sequence comes from Nocardia sp. NPDC005745, assembly GCF_040630775.1. Classification (NCBI taxonomy): domain Bacteria; kingdom Bacillati; phylum Actinomycetota; class Actinomycetes; order Mycobacteriales; family Nocardiaceae; genus Nocardia; species Nocardia sp. NPDC005745. The sequence goes on along the minus strand of NZ_JBEXYF010000073.1, from coordinate 4,713 downwards.
GCAAGTCGACCGCGGCCTCGTTGACCGCATGATCCAGACCGACCTCGCGCAGGATCTCCACCGACCGCGACCCGATGCCGGTGGCCCTGGGGTGGGGCGAGGGCTCCGGCTTCTCCTCGACGACGAGGGGCTTGACGCCGTGGTGGCGCAACAGCACCGCGAGCATCAGCCCTACGGATCCGCCGCCGGCGATCAAAACATCAGTGGATACAGTGTGCCCGTTCATGGGCACACTGTATCCACTTCGGTAGACTCTGTCCATGTCGCTTATCTGGGAACGTGAGCCGTACCGGTCGAAAAGGCAGGCCCTGAGCGTGGAGCGCATCGTGGACACCTCGGTCGCCATCGCCGACGCCGAGGGGCTCGACGCGCTGTCGATGCGCCGCGTCGCCGCCGAACTATCGACCGGTACCACCTCGCTCTACCGCTACGTGGACAGCCGCGACGACCTGCTCGACCTCATGGCCGATGCGGTGCAGGACGACCACGTGCCGCTGACGGGAGACTGGCGCGCCGACCTCGAGGCGTACGCCCACCACGAGCGCGAGCTGTGGCTGCGGCACACCTGGCTCGCCCCGTTGCTGGCCACCCGGCCTTCGCTGGGCCCCAACTGGCTGCGCGGCTTGGAGCGCGCCCTCACCGCAGCCGCGCCGCTGACCTCGGACATCGCCGACGCGGCCTCGGCTGTCGGGCTGATCAGGGATTACGTGCGCGGCGCGGTCATGCGCGAGCTCGCCGAGAAAGAGACCCAGCGGCGCACCGGTCAGACCGAGGACCAGTGGCGCGCCGCCGTCGCCCCTTACATGCACAAGGTCATCGAGAGCGGCGCATATCCCTTGGTTGCGCGCATGACCAAATCTGCCGACATGAGCCCAGCCGAACAGTTCTCGAACGGGTTGCGCCGCATCCTCACCGGGATCGCGGACTCTCAGCGGACGGCAAAGTGATCACGAAGGCGGTGTTCGGTCATCGCCTCGTGCAACGCCGTCTAGAGGACGGCTTTGGTGAACTGTTCGAGTAGATCACCACCTGCGGGTTGCGCCGTGGCGGGCCGCCCTGGAGGCGGCGCACCGCGACCGCTTCCAGCAACGGCGCGAGCATCGGTGCATCGCCGGCTTGGCCGGGTGTGATCAGCACTGCCAGGCCACGGCCAACCATCGGTGAGCAGGTGCACTTTGGTCGTCGGCCGACTGCGTGAGCGCCCTATCGCGTGATCAGCAGGTAATCACCCCGACACCGAGTCACGCAGGGCGCCCGCGCCGTGCTGGTGCACCCGCACAGTCGTGGAGTCGATCGAGGCCACCCAGTCCAGATCACCAGTGGTATCGGCCAACGCCAGCAGAGCGGTCGACACCCGATCCCATGTGCCGTCCGCGGCATAGTGGCGGTGCCGCTTACACGCCGTCTGCCACGGCCCGAACGCTCCCGGGGCAGGTCCCGCCACGATCTTGCCTGCGCCGCGTAGGCACATCCGTTGTCAGCGTGACTTGTCGAATGCGGTGCACTTGGCAGATTGTAAGCATTCGTGTATCGTAAGCAGCCACGTATTATATCGGGAAGTCATCCGACGGTCGCCATCGAGGATGCGCCTTACCTATGGTCGGAGATGATCAAGGAAAGGACCCGTCCGGTGGGTCACTACAAGCGAACAGTTCTGCCGCTCGCGGGCAGCACAATCGCGCTCGTCCGGCGTCCGGATCCGCATCGTTCTTCGCCACCGGTTGACTGACATGCGTTCGGTGCGGCAGCGTTCCGGACTTGCTGCGCACCAGCCTCCGTGGTGCGGTCGGCGATGCGATCACCTCATGCGCGCCGCCGTGCTTACGGGCCCCACCGCGCGCAGCTCCGCCTATCGAAGTCGCCCACCTCGCACATCAACACCTTCCTGTCGGCATGTGACGGTTACGCCGTGGCCGTAGGTACCTATGTACTCGTCCGCCCCGACGGCTATGTGGGCGGGATCAGCGAATCCGCAATCGCGGTCCGGATCGCTCGCAAGGGCATCGAATCAGCACGATCGATGGAGGCGATCTGGTTCCCGATCCGATACGACCGCAAGGCCACCCACTACCTCGGCTTCCTCACCCTCGCCGCCGTATTGGCCTGCGACAAGAAACTCGCTCGTATCGGTAGCATTCCTGCGTGAACATGCGCGTGGGAATCGAGATGGTCGATATACCGCCTGGGTGCGTGGAGCTCTCTGATCGGCGGACCCAACGCAGCTGGTCGGTTGAAGTCGGCGCCTTTCGGCTGGCGGCTGTCTCGGTGACTCAATCGCAATATGCCCAGGTCACCGGCCAGTGGCCGAGTGGCACTCGAGGCGACCGGTTGCCGGTCGACAGCGTGTCGTGGAGCGATGCGATTCGTTTCTGCAATGCGTTGTCCGAGCGAGTCGGCCTGACACCTGCGTACCGCATCGTCGCTGGTGAGGAGGAAGTCGACCAGATCGGATCGGCCGATGGGTTTCGACTTCCTACCGAAGCAGAATGGGAATACGCGTGCCGTGCGGGCACCACCACCGGTCCGCGCTACGGCCAAATCGCCGAGATCGCTTGGTACCGTGCGAATTCCGGCGGTCGCGTGCATGAGGTCGGCACGCAGCAGCCCAACGCCTGGGGACTGTACGACATGCTCGGCAATGTGTGGGAATGGTGCTGGGACATCTACGACCCCGACGTGTACCGCAGTTATCGCGTGCTTCGAGGCGGCGGCTGGTTCGACGAACACTGGAGCTGCCGAGCCTCGGTGCGACGACGCAGCCACCCCACGCTCCAAATCGACGACGTCGGATTCCGAATCGCGCGTTCAACACCGCCCTGACCTGCAGTCAGCCTACGAGTCGTGAGGGGAGGAGGCAGGAGGCCACGGCGGCGCCGGCTCTCCAGAGTTCTCGACCGGTGTGAGGAACCTGCCATCCGGGCGTTCTGTGCGGTATACGGCCACATCCGAACCATACATTTCGGTGACTTCGCGGAGTCGGTGCCGCACCACCGACAGCGGGCCCTGTTTGGAATCCACATAGACCTCGCCAGAAGTCACGTCTGCGACCACCCCAGAATGTGTGACGACGGAGTCGGCGTTCCGGTAGACCACCACATCCCCCGGAACCGCCGCACCGATATCGGCCACTCTGCGGAACCCGTTGTCCGACAGGATCTCGTTGACCCAACGCCCCGCCAGCCACCCCGCTTCGCCGTCGTGGCTGAAGGTGTATCCATGACAGTTGTAGTGGGGGTTGATCGGTGCGAGCGACTCGAGCCGATCGAGTCGGACACCGCTTTCGATGTGCATTTGGAGCAGTTCGGTCAGACCGGCTCGGCTGCGGAAGATCCGCGGTACGAATGGGGGTGGGGCGGTGGCAGTGCCCTCCCAGATAGTGCGCGGCGGGATCACCGTTCCCGCATCGGTCGTATGGGTACGCAGCGTGATCGGGTCGGTGGCCCACCCCGTTCTGGCGATATGTGCAGCTATCTCATCGGGCGTCGGGATCGGATCTCCGCCGTGCGCCGACACGGAAAGGTCGCTGTTCGGACGCGGCCCATGACCGGGGTCACCCGTTACAGACAACGCTTGCCTGAGCTGAGCTGCAAGGTCGGCGTCACGGTCTGGTAAAGCGTCCGCGGCCTCGGCTGCCGCACCACTGTGCCGCCGCAAGTTTTCGGCGAGGGCTCTGCCGGCCTTCGTCAGAGTCTCGGAGAGCGAATGCGCGATCTCGGCGGCCTTCCGACTCACACTCCCGACCATTGATGCCCTTTCTCGGGTCCGCATGTTCCAGGCGTTCGTCGTCGACCCCGGCCAGCCGCCTCGCACCGGTACAACCCTGCGCGCATATCTCCGCCTCTGGGTCGCACCCGCCGTCGAGTCGCTGCGGCCGCGACCGGTGGGTCAGCTGTCCAGTAACCGACCGTGAAGCTTCATCGCCAGTACGGGTTTCGTGGGAGCCGGTCCTACCGACCGGACCGAACCGGAGCCCACGCTAGGACTTTCCCATCGCGTACAAGTTGTCCGTAGTGGTCGGGGTTGATGGGGTCGAGGGCCAAGTTCAGGAGGGGTACCGCGGCTTGTGCGGGGGTGGGTGCGTCGCCGATGTTCCACCACATGGCCGAGGTGGCCAGCGGGACCGAGGTCGCCGTGCCCTGGGCGGGGTTTGATCAGTTCTGGCGGGATGGTGCTGCTGCCGAGCCCGCCGGTGTGGCGTTGCCGGTCGGTGTAGATCGGCCCAGCATGAGCGCATTCGCGGTGATGCAGTCCTGGGCCCAGCGCCGGGGCGTTTCGACGGCGAAAACACGTCGGCGGTCTTGGCCTGGCCGTAGGCCAGCCACGGATCGTAGAGGCGGAAAGCGAAATGCGCATCGTCGAACACCACCGGCGAGAGTTGGTGTCCGCTGGAGCTGACCACCACGAAGCACGCCGGACCCGTTGGCGACTTCGCTCAGCGGCGTCCCGGTCCGCTATCGCGATTCCCCGCCGCTGCGATCGGTGGCGCCCACGCCTATGAGTCCCGCAACACCCGTTACCTCGGGTCTTGGTCGAACTGGGGACGCCGCCGCCTTCCTCGAGCCCGTCTCTCCCGCTACCGGCGACGAGGGCCGCTACTCGAATAAGTGCCATTGTGGTACTAGTACTCCAGCCGCACTTCGTTATGTTGTGCCTGTCTTCGCTGGTAGTGGGCCTGTTTGGCGCGGTGTTGATGTCTTCGTCGCCAGGTCGACC
>NZ_JBEXYF010000072.1:0-8333 GCF_040630775.1 Nocardia sp. NPDC005745 | reverse complement strand
CGTTATGCCTGCGCAGCAACTCGGCGAACGCATGCCGCCGACCACTCACATGCGCCTGCAACAACTCCACATCGGTGCACTCACCGAGCACGAGGGAACGCTCGTGACACATCACCGGCCGCGACGCCCCCCTGCCCAGCTCCTCGTTCACTTCGGAAGACAATGCCAACCCCTTGGACGGCCCTCACGGCGGCAACGGGCATGGTTGACCATCACCGAGATCTCGCAGCATCCAGGACCGAAACGCCCGCACCTGGAACTCCCCTGCTGAGAGCGCTCCAAGATCATATCGTCCGTAACGTTTTGGCAGCAACCAAATGAGCGGCCGGAGTACGGCGGAATACGCGACGATCAACGTCGCGCAACGAGTGGCCCGCACGAAGGAATGTGCGGCAGAAGCGGAGCCGGGCTAGGGCGCGGCGTCGAAACGGATGTCGGCGATAGCCGTCTGGAACTGTCCTCCGGAATTCCCCAGTCCGGTGATCCAGACGAGAACGTAGCGTGCGGCTTGGTCGGCGCGCACCGGGATGTCGGTGACGCCGTTGTCCAGCCGGGCGGAACCGATCAGCTGGGTCTGATCCAGCGTCGGCGAGCCGGTGGGCGAGGTGCGGATCTCCACCGACGTGCCCGTGCTGGGCGAGTTGATCGAGACATTCGTGAGCTTGGCGGGGGCGGGCAGCGTGGCCAGCAGCCCGACCCCCTTCTTGAGCGCCGGGAACTGCTGGAAGTACTGATCGGTGCGCCACTGTGTGCCCGGATCGTTGTCCAGCACCGCTTGGACGTTGGCCACGCCGTCGGCGGTGCCCTCCGGGGAGAACACCGACACCCCCGTCACCGGAACCGGCACACCGGTCGACGTGAGGTTCGGGCCCGCGGCCGCCGGCGTCGGAACCGGCTGGTTGTTCGTGGTCAGGCCGATATTGCGCTGTTCGTTCAGCGGCGCGTCCGAAGCGCTCGGCGCGAAGAAGCTGACCATCCACCAGATGACGACGCCGACCACCAGCGCGGCGAGGATGCCGAGGCCGACCATGATCCACATCATCCGCTGCGAGCGCTCGCGTTCGGCCGCGAGCAGTTCGGGATCGGCGAGCGAGTCGTCCATGTTCGCGGGCGCGCGCTGGCCGAGCCGGAGCACCGGAATGAAATCGGTCTTCTGATCGACCACCGACGCCTGTTCCAGCACATGCTGGACCGTCGCCGCCGTCCGCACGCCCTTGTTCGACTCCAGCGAGCGCACGGCGACCGCGGAGATCTCGAACGGCACCTCGGGACGGATCTGGCGCGGCTCCACCGGAGTGCCGTCCGGGCCGAAATCGGCGAACCGGAGCCCGCCGACGGTCGCCGCGGATCCGCTGACACCGCCCGAGCGGATCGGCCAGCGGGCGGTGATCAGCGCGTACAGCATCGCGCCGAGACCGCGCACATCCGACTGCGCGTCGGAGTCGGAGAGGGTGCCGGGGAAGGCGAGTACCGCATCACCCGAGGCGCTGATGCGCACCCGGTCGGGATGATCGATGGACAGCGAGCCACCGCCGCGGTGAGCCAGCTCGGCCGCCGAGGCGAGGGCGCGGATGGCCCGCGCCGCGCCGATCGGCGACGGAACCGTCTCGGCCATCTCGCGCAGCGAGCGACCCGGCGTCCACTCCGCCACCACGATGCCGCCGGAGCTGCCGCGCACGACGTCCAGAACGCGGGCGAGGCCCGGCGAGTTGATCCGGCCGAGGCGCAGCGTCCGGGACAGGATCGCCTGAGGACCGTCCTGCCCGGAGTTCTCCGTCGCCTTCTGGTCGGCGTCGACGAAGGTCAGCGCGACCTCGCGATCGAGTTTGATATCCAGCGCCTGCCAGAACTTCAAGCCGCGGGCGCCGCCGTGGCCCGCCAGCAGACGGTAACGCCCGCCTGCCACCGAAGCGCCCGGAATGAGCTTGGGGCCGCGCGGAATCCGCCGTGCACCCAAGTTCTCGCCGCCCATCGGCGGCATCTCCGGCGAGCCGACCGGGATCATCCCGGTGTCGTACATCGGATCCCTTGGCGGCAGCTGATTCTCCTGCGGTCTCGCCGGGTCCTGTTCCGGCGGAGCCGTACCCGGCTCCTTGTTCGCGTACGCGGGATCCAACGGCTCCCCCGCGGTCGGCGGTACATCGGTGGACAGTCCGCCGGGCGTGGTCGCAGAAGAATCGGCGGCCGGGACGCCGCCCACCGCGTCGTCGCTCACCCTCGGTCCTCCTTCGCCCTGATATGTCGAGGTTCCGGCGAATTCGCCACTTGTGCTTCTCTGCCGAACAGGGTACGGGAACTCACCCATGCCGGTGCGGTCAACGGCATCAGCTCTGATTACCGGCAGCACCATGGTCTGGGCGTCCATGTACGGATCGAACCGCGGGTACGCCAAGTAGGGGTCGGGCCTGCGCAGCACCTGCGTGACATAAGGATCTTCGACCGGGCTCTCCAGGTCGAGATCCGGCGCGGGCGGGGTCCAGCCGAGCCGCCGGGAGATGGCCACGGTGATGGCCACGATCTCCGGGATTCCGGCGAGTCGCATCAGGCCGAAGGCCACCGCGAACATGACGACCGCCGTGATCGCCACCCGGATCAGCGAGCCAGGGCCGTGGAAGGACGCGGTCAGTCGATCCAGGCCGAGTACCCGATCCACGATCCACATCACCGCGCCGCCCGCGAGTGACGCAAGCACGACACGGGTCACTGTGCGGCCGACATTGGCCATCCGAAGATCACCGAGGCTGCGATGCAGCAGCCACCCCCCCACCACGGCGCCGACCGTGAACCCGAGGCCGTTCGCGACGCCGAGCGCGATCACCACGTGCTCGGCGTCGGTGATCACCGGGGCCAGCGCGGAGAAGACGATCTTGGCGGCGGTGATGCCGAGGATGATCCAGGTCGGAATCCACGCCTGCTCCCTGGCGTAGAACACCCGCAGGTGGATCAGCACCAGCGAGTACGGGATCAGCGCGAACGCCGACCAGCTGACCGCGAGGCCGAGGCGCTCGGCGTCGGAGCCGAAGTTGCCGTAGCCATAGAGCGCTTGCCCGACCTGGGGACCGGCCAGCGTGAGGAAGGTGACCACGGGGACCAGCGCGATCATGGTCAACCGGGTGGCGGCGGAGAGATCGTCGACCACCGCGGGCGTGTCGTCGGCGGCGGCGTTGCGGCTCAGCCGCGGCATGATCGCGGTGAGCACCGTGACACCGAGGACGCCGTACGGCAATTGCAGCAGCAGCCACGCGTTGTTGTAGATGGCCGGACCCGCCGCGTCGGCATGCGACGAGATCCGCGTGGCGAACACGAAGCCCGCCTGGCTGATCAGCACGTACAGGATGATCGCCGCGCCCATGCCGCCGAACTGCTTGAGGCGAGCGTCGACCCCCCACAGCGGGCGCAGGTCGATGCCCGCCCTGCGGATGGCCGGAAGGAGGCCGACCGCCTGCACCACCACGCCGACCGTGACGCCGACGCCGAGCACCAGCAGCTTCGGATCGCTCATGCGGACCGGATCCAGCGTGATCTCGCCGGGCATCAGGACGTACAAGCCGAGCACCGTGAGCACGACCACGTTGTTCAGCACCGGCGCCCATGCGCCGGGCTTGAACATCTGCCGGGTGTTCAGGATCGCGGTGAGCAACGCCGACATGCCGTAGAACAGGATCGCGGGCAACAGCAGGAACGCCAGCGCGGTGGTGAGCGCGGTGTTGACCTTGCCGTCGTCGGACAGGAAGACATGGGTGGTCAGCACCGGCGCCGCGGCCGTCGCCAACAGCGCGGCGGTGGCCAGGACCACGAAAGCCGCGGTTACCAGGCGCCGGACGAACGCTGCACCACGATCCGGATCCTCCTGCTCCGCGCGCACCAGCGTGGGCACCACGATGGCGGTCAGCACGGCGCCGAGCACCAGTTCCGCGATCATGTTCGGAATCTGGCTGGCGACGGTGAACGCGCTGGCGATGGCCGGGCCGAGCACCGTGAGCAGCAGCAGTTGCTTGCCGAATCCGGTGATCCTGCTGATCAGCGTCGCGAACGCGATCGATCCCGAGTCGCTGAGCAGCCGGGAGTTCGCGCTCTGCTTGGATTCGTCCGCCTTCGGCGGCTCCACGGTGTCGGTGGCCGCGGGCCATTCCCTGGTCCGCGGGCGATCCGGTTCGGCGGGCTCGTGCCGGACCGGGCCGGCAGGCCGTTGCCGCGGCGGTGGTGGGAACTGCTGTGGCTGCGGCGGGGCGTAACGCGGCGGCGGCACGCGGTCGGACTCCGGCGTGGCGACCGGGATCGGCCCGGAGCGGGGCGGACGCGGCGCGGCGGGGATCGGACCCGACTGCGGGGGCCGGGGCACCGCGGGGATGGCGCCGGACCGAGGCGGACGCGGCACGGCCGGAATCGCGCCGGACTGCGGCGCGCGTGGTGGCGCCTGCCGAGGAGCGCCGCCGGGAGGGCCGGAAGGCGCAGGGCCCGGGCGAGGCGGACCGGGCGGTCGCGGTTGACCGGGCCCGGCCGGTGGCGGCGGAGCGGGATACTGCCGTGGGTTCGGGTATGGCACCGGGCCGGGGCGCGGCGGTGGCGGCATGGGCGGCCTCGGCTGCGCGCCGGGCGGTGGCGGCGGAGGCATGCGCTGGCCCGGGCGCGGCTGCGGTGCGGCCGGAGGACGACTGATCCGCGGCACCAGCGGTGCCTGTTCGTCGTTGTACGGGCCGCCGTTCACGTCCGGATGGTCGGCTTCGGCCGGAGCCGGGCCGCGTTCCCACGGCGCGACCGGCGCTCGGCGCACCGGCGGCCCGTCGAACCGGTCGCTTGGTCGAGGGCGATGAGCCGATATGTCATCGTCGCTCATCATGCCTCCTGTACCAGCCGGGATATCCGCACCCCCATCGGTGCGGTGAGCCGCGGCTCGCCGCAAAGTTTCGCCGTGGTCGGCGAACATTCTGTCAGTGGCCCCCGTCCGGACCGGACCGGCTCGGGAACACCGTGATTGTCCTCCACCGTGCCACACGACACCGCACTGCACCACATCAATGCAGGTAGCAGCAGTTTTCGTGACCGGATCGAAGCGGGATCGCTCACCGCGTCTCCTGCAACTGCTCCTGCTCTTGTTCCTGCGCCCGCAGCACGCGCATGCGCGCACGCCGATAGCGGTTGACCCGGCGCCTGGTGCCCGGATCGAAACCCTCGTCGGCCGGATCCGGCTGTCCGCGGAACCGGCGCCACAAGCGGCGACCGGCCAGCAGGAGCAGCAGGAGTGCGGCGCATCCGGTAATTATCGCCAACGCCTTGCCGTAGGCGTTCGAACGCACCGAGACCTGGGTGGGATTGCCGAGCGCGACGCCCTCCGGCGTAGTGAGCGAGATCGGAATGACCAGGTTGCGGCTGTCGCTCACCTCGGTCGGGACCTGGAAGGAGCGCGACCCGTTCGCCGGGAGTTGCTGCTCGCCGGGATCGGTGATCTTCGTCTCGGCCGGCGCCTCGATCCGGAATCTCACCCGGATGGCCACCGGCAGGTCGTTGCGCGCGACCAGCAGCAGTGGGCTCTGCTCGGAAGCGAGTGTGTACACCCCGCCGGGCGGTAGCACGGTGACCGAGCGATAGAGCTTCTCCATCGTCCGTGTGTTCTGGTCCAGCCGCCGCTGGGCGAACGTATCCGGCGGCGCGGCATCGCCGGCACGCCGATCGGAGAGGCTGAGCACCCGCAGCAGATCGTCGCGCAGCGGCGTCAGGAAGTCGTGCGGCGTCGGTTCGGCCTCCGGCACGTCCACCAGCGCGCGCATCATCTCGGTGATTCGACGGCTCTGCTCGCGCGCCGGCGGCAGGAACCGGTCCGGCACCGCGTCCTGCGCGGCTTGCGACAGATAGTCCAGCGCATAGGGCTGCGGGTCCGGCGGCAACGCCACCAGATCGTGGAACGGACGCGCGGTGGCGAGATTGCCGCGCAGCAGCTGGTCGACCTGACGCAACAGCGCGGTCGCCTCGTCCCGGTTCGCACCCCACTGTTGTGGCGGGACCAGCAACAGCGAACGGCTCGCCTCCGGGTGCAGCGCGCTCCACGAGATCGCCCCGAGAGCGTCTTGCAGGCGGGCCGCACGCGAGTCGTTGGTGACGTCGTAGCGGACCCGGGACGGAGTGAAGGGCGGGGTGGGCGGATTGGAGCCCACCGCGGCGAGCGCCGTCGCGGACCAGATGTCGAAAGTCACCGCGTGCAGTGCCGGGTCGACGGCGGGAGCGGGTGAACCCGCGGCCGGCGGCGCCGAACTACCCGTGACCTGCGGCGTTACCGGTGCGGTTGGCTGGATCGCGGTGATCTCGGGCAGCCGCACCACTTCGGGGCTGACGGTATCCGCGGTGGCTTCTGCCTCGCTCGCGCCGGCCGTGGTCTGGTGGCTCTCACTGCTCGACTGCGCCCAGTTCACGCTGTCCTGCAAAACCGCCGCCGTCGAGGCGAGCACTGCGGTGCTGAAACCATGGCTGCGCAACAGCCGGCCCGCGCCTTCGTCGATGCTGCCGGAATCCGGCAGGCCGACCCCGCGCACCGACCGGGTGGAAAGAATCGAGTCGATGATCTCGGCCGGTTCGCTGATCGCGCGCGCGGACAGCGCCGGATCGTTGACCGCGGCCAGCGCGGTGAGATCGACCTGCGCGAAAGGCAGCGCCACGGTGCACATCGATCCGGCCAGCGCGCGCAGCCGGTCCAGCCAGGTCTGGGCCTGTTCGGCGCCCGCGCCCGCCCTGGTCGCGCCGTCGGGGTCGGACGGGCTGGCCAGCACGCGGTAACCCCTGGTCATCGCGCGCACCGTGAGCAGCAGGTCGGGGTCGACGGCAAGGCATACGGCCGAAGCCAGGTCGGCGTTGCGGCCCGCGCCCGGGCTCAACGTCCCCTCCAGCGCGGCAAGCAGCTGATCGAGACGCCCACCTTTGCCGAGCGAAGCGGCCAATTCGTCGTCGGTGAGCTCCACCTTGCCGTCCACGCTGCCAGGACGGCCCCCGACCTGCCTGGGCCGGTCGGCCAGCGGCCACAGCAGCGTCGTCGCGACCGGGGCGTGGGTGGGCGCGGTCACCGACGGGGCCTCTTCACCCGCGACGGGCGGCACGCCGAGCACCGGCAGCAAGAACCTGGCGTCGTCGAGCCTGGCCTGCGTGCCGTAAGCGGGTTCGCCGTTCACGTTCAACAACAGCGGGTAGACGCCCGGTTCCGTGATGCCCAGCGACGTGGCGCCGCTCTCGGAGCGCAACGGGATGCTCAGCGTGAACTGCTTGCGCTGCCCCGGATTCAACCGCTGCGCGACATCCTCGAACTCGCCGTTCACGTCGTAGTTGACCTCGTCGAGGCGCAGCGTGGCACGCAACCCGGCAGGCGCGGTGATCGCCGCCGCCCGCTGGACGCGGATGCTGACGTCGTCCACCACACGGTCGCCGATATTCGTGACCGTGCCCGAGACCGTCAGCACCGAATCGCTGCCGGTGGTCACCGTGGTCGGCGTCACCGAGTCGAGAGACAGCTTCAGGAATTTGGGATTCGTCGAGGTGCCGGACCCGGTAGGTTGCGCTGCGGCCGAGGCGGAATCGAGCAGTGGCAGCGTCGTCACCGGGCCGATGATGGTCAGGACCGCCACGAAGATCCGGAACAGTCCACGCGTCATCGCTTGCCGGTCTCCATCCGGTCGATCAGCTTGTTCGCCATCTCCGCCAGCCGCCGCTCGTCGGCGTAGGCCAGCCGAGAATCCAATTCACTCAACGGGACCCAGGCGACCTGGGTCACTTCCACGTCGGCGTCGGACAGTTCACCACCGACCGAACGCAGCAGATAATGATGCACCGTTTTGTGTACCCGCCGACCATCGGTCACGAACCAGTAATCGATGCTGCCGAGTTCGGCGACCACGACACCGTTGATGCCGGTCTCCTCGGCGACCTCGCGGATCGCGGTCTGCTCGGCGGTCTCACCTTCTTCGATATGTCCCTTCGGCAGCGACCACAGTAACCGCCCGCGGCGATCGGTGCGCCCGATGAGTGCCGCACTGCGCGACTCCCGAGGACCGTCCAAGCCGTCGACGACTAGTCCACCCGCCGAGGTCTCCCGCACCGTACGCATCCGCGGCTTGGCGGCATTGGCGGCATTGGCGGCCGAACCGCGGCGCCGAGGCTGGCGGCGTCGACTGTTCGCACGATCGGCCGGAGACACCTGGCAATCCTACTGTGTTGGATTGGCCGCGCCTCCGCGCGGCGTGTTCGCGGCCCCTTGGTGGCTCACGTTTGCGCGACCGCCGCTTGCTCCTTCGTCGCCTACGCGGCGGCCGCGCAAACGCGAGCCGGGCCGCGAACGGCGCATGCTCGGTCTC
>NZ_JBEXYF010000071.1:0-9076 GCF_040630775.1 Nocardia sp. NPDC005745 | reverse complement strand
TTCCAGGCGACCAGGTCACCCGTGCGATACATCCGAGCACCCGACTCGAACGGATTCGCCACGAACCGATCCGCCGTCAAATCCGCACGACCGAAGTAACCACGCGCCAACTGCGCACCCGCGAGGTACAACTCACCCGAAACACCCACCGGAACAGGACGCAAACGCCCATCCAGCACATACCCCCGGGTGTTCCATTCGGGCGCACCGATCGACACCGACGTCTCGTCGGCAAGCGTCACACGGTGGCCGGTAACCGACACCGCAGCCTCGGTCGGCCCATACAGATTGAACAACTCGGTGCGGGGATTCTCCCGCAGGAACCTCCGCGCCACCGAACCCGGTAGGGCCTCACCGATCGCCAGCACCCGTCGCGGCGACCAGTCCCCGGTGTCCGTGGTCGCCCGGTGCACGAGCAGCGCGTCGAGCATCGACGGCACCACATGCAACGTGGTGACCGATTCGCGCGCCATCAAATCGTTCAGATACGCGGGATCACGATGACCATCAGGCGCGGCGATCACCAGACGGCCACCGCATACCGCGGCCGACCAGAACTCCCACACCGACAGGTCGAACGTCGCCGCCGTCTTCAGCAGCACCGCGTCGTCCTCGGCCAGCTCGAATTCGGCCGCTTTCCAGAGCAACTGGTTCACGATCGCCGAGTGCGGCACCGCGACGCCCTTCGGACGCCCGGTCGAACCCGACGTGAAGATGACGTAAGCCGTGTTCTCCGGCCGAACGGGCGTGACGCGCTCCGAATCGGTGATCGGCACGCTGGCGACCGCGCTCAATTCCAGGTCTTCCAGCCGCACCACCGGCGCGACGTCGGTATCGAAATCCGCCTCGGTATTGCTCAACACACATACCGGGGCGGCGGCGGAGAGGATGTAGTCGGTTCGCTCTGTGGCTTGGTCGGGGTCGATCGGTACGTACGCCCCACCGGCCTCGGCCACCGCGTACATCGCCACCACCAGATCCACCGATCGGCGGAACGCGAGCGCGACCCTGCTCTCGGCGCCGACCCCCACCGAGATCAGGTAGCGGGCTAGTCGATTCACCCGAGCCGCCAGTTCGGCGTAGCTCAGCTCGACGCGTTCGCCGTCGGGCAGGTCCGCGACCAGCGCGACCGCTCCCGGCGTCGCCGCGACGGTCCCGCGCAGCAACGATCCCAGGGTCGCAGTGGAATCCACCGGATGAGCGGTGTCGTTCCATGCGGTGAGCACGTCGGTGCGCTCGGTGTCCGTGAGGATCTCGATGTCCCCGACCGGGACGTTCGCGTCGGCGACCACGGCCGCGAGGATGCGCGAGAACCGCGCCGCGAAACCTTCCACCGTAGCCCGGTCGAACAAATCGGTCGCATACGTCAAGAACCCACCGATACCAGCGGCCGCACCCGACTCCCCATACCCATCACCAACAATCAAATGCAGATCGAACTGCGACACATCCACATCGACATCCACACCCGACACCGACAAACCCGGCAACTCCAACGCCGCACGCGCAACATTCTGAAACGACAAACCCACCTGGAACAACGGATGACGCGCCGTCGACCGCGACGGATTCAACACCTCCACCAACCGCTCGAACGGCACATCCGCATGCGCGAAAGCAGCCAAATCCGCCTCACGCTGACGAGCGAGGACACCCGCGAACGACTCACCACCGTCGATCCTCGACCGGAACACCACCGTATTGACGAACATCCCGATCAAATCATCGAGCTCACGCTCACCACGACCCGCCACCGGCGTACCGATCGCAATATCCGTGCTGCCCGACAGCCGAGCCAACAACACCGCGAACGCCGCATGCACCACCATGAACAACGTCGCACCATGCGCACGCGCGAGTTCGATCAACCCCGCATGCGTCGCCGCATCCACCTCCACCGGCACCCGAGCACCCGCCAGCGACGCCACCGCCGGACGCGGCCGATCAGCCGGCAACTCCAGCAAATCCGGCAAACCAGCCAACTCCGCACGCCAAAACGCGATCTGCCAAGCCGCGATCGAATCCGGATCCGACTCATCCCCCAACACCGCGCGCTGCCACAACGCGTAATCCACATACTGCACCCGCAACGGCGACCACCCCGGCGCCTCACCGGCCACCCGCGCCGAATACGCCACCATCACATCCCGCACCAACGGACCCATCGACGACGCATCCGCCGCGATATGGTGCACCACCACCGCGAGCACATGCTCCTGCGGCGCATCCGCGATCCGCAGCAGCCGCACTCGGACGGGCACTTCGTCGGTCACATCGAAGGGTGCCGCCGCGAGCGTGTACACCTCGTGCGCGACCTCGGCCGCACCGATCGGATGGACGGCCACATCCAACGTCACCTGTCCCGCCGCCAGCACCACCTGCACCGGACCGTCCGGGGTCTCCGGATACACCGTGCGCAGCACCTCGTGCCGCGCGACCACGTCGTGCAGTGCCTCGCCCAGCGCGACCACGTCCAGCGCACCGGTCAAGCGCAACGCGAACGGCAAGTTGTAGGCCGCCGAACCGATCCGCTCCCCCGCATCATCGGACTGATCGAACCGATTGAGAAACCACATCCGCCGCTGCGCCAGCGACAACGGCAACTTCTCCGGCCGCGCAATACTCCCCAACTGCACCCGGCGCTCACCGGGAGTATGCGACTCGAGCGCCGCCGCCAACGCCGACACCGTCGGCGCCTCGAACAGAGTCCGAACCGGCACCCGCGCATCCACCGCCGCGCCGATGCGCGCCACCGCCTGCGTGGCGACCAGCGAATTACCGCCGAGCGCGAAGAAATCGTCATCCGCACCCACCCGGCCCACACCGAGCACCTCGCCGAACACCCCGGCCACGATCTCCTCGACCGCCGTCACGGGCGCACGGAATTCCCGCGCGGTGAAGGTCGGCTCGGGTAGCGCCTTACGATCGAGCTTGCCGCTGGGATTCAACGGCAACGCCTCCAGCGCGACGACCGCGGCCGGAACCATGTAGGTGGGCAGCGTCGCACCGATCGCCGCCAGCAATCCGTCCTGCTCGATCGATTGCCCCGGCGCGGGAACAACGTAGGCGACCAATTGATCGCCCAGCGACGAAGGCGCGACGAGGGCGACGGCCTGGCTCACCGACGGCTGCGCCAGCAGCGCCGTCTCGATCTCACCCAGCTCGATCCGCTGACCGCGGAACTTCACCTGGAAATCGGTCCGGCCGAGATAGTCGAGCCGATGCGGCAGCACGTCGGTCGGGGCACGCCAGACCACCAGGTCACCGGTGCGGTACATCCGCTCCCCGTTGCCGAACGGGTCGGCCACGAAGCGGTCGGCGGTGAGATCGGGGCGCCGCACATATCCGCGGGCCAATTGGTCACCGGCGAGATACAGCTCGCCCGGAACGCCGGTCGGCACCGGTTGCAGACGCGAATCCAGCACGTACACCTGGGTGTTCCACTGCGGGACGCCGATCGGCACGGTGCGCTCGTCCGCGGCGGTCGCGGGCCAGTAGGTCACCGAGACCGCCGCCTCGGTGGGGCCGTAGAGGTTGTGCACGGCGGCGTCGGTCACGGCACGCACCGCGGCGACGGTCTCCGGCGGCAGCGCCTCGCCGATCACGAAGATGTCGCGCAAGGTGGGGCACGAGCCGGGGGCGGTGTGCGCGGCGAAGACCGTCAGCATGGACGGCACGAAGTCCGTCACCGTCACGCCCTGGGAGGCAATGGTTTCCGCGACGTAGACCGGATCCCGATGTCCGTCGTGCGTGGCGACGACGAGCTTCGCGCCCACGCGCAGCGGCATGAAGTAGCCCCACAGCGAGACGTCGAACGTCGTCGCCGTCTTCTGCAGGTACACGTCATCGGCGTCGAGCGGATACGCCGCGAGCATCCAGCTGATCTGGTTCTGGATGGCGAAGTGCGAAACCGCCACGCCCTTGGGGCGGCCGGTCGACCCCGATGTGAAGATCACGTAGGCCGGATGGTGCGGCAACACAGGGCGTACCAGTTCGTCGGCACGCACCGGGGCGTCGTCGAATCGATTCGGGTCCAGAGCGTCCAGCAGCAGCACCGCGGTGCCCTCGGGCAAGTCGACCGCGTCGGTGGAGGTCGTGAGCACACAGACCGGCTGCGCCGTTTCGAGGATGTGGGCGATGCGTTCGGCCGGATGATCCGGATCCAACGGCACATAAGCCCCACCCGCCGCCACGATCGCATACATCCCCACCACAAGATCCAGCGAACGCCGAACCGCCAACCCCACCAACGACTCCGCACCCACACCCTGCGAAATCAACAACCGAGCCAAACGATTCACCCGCGCATCGAACACTCGATACGAAAGCTCGACACCCTCGCACACGAGAGCGACCTCGTCCGCGTACGCCTCCGCCGCACGCCGGTAGCCGTCGAGCAGCAACTCGGCCGACACCGGATACCGGGTGTCGTTCCACTCGTGCAGGATGCGTTCGCGCTCCACGGGAGCCAGCAGATCGATCGCACCGATCGGCCGATCCGGCTCGGCCACGGCGATGGCCAGCAGCCGATCCAGCCGCCAGGCGAACTCGGCGATCGTCCGCTCGTCGAAC
The DNA here is from genome assembly GCF_040630775.1 of Nocardia sp. NPDC005745. NCBI lineage: Bacteria > Bacillati > Actinomycetota > Actinomycetes > Mycobacteriales > Nocardiaceae > Nocardia > Nocardia sp. NPDC005745. Next base: position 4,504 of record NZ_JBEXYF010000071.1, on the reverse strand, counting down.
AGGTCGGTGGCGTAGGTGAACCCCGCGGTGAAGCCCGCGGCCTCCCCTTCGGTGTCGGGCACCACGGTCAATTGCAGATCAAATTTCGCGACCGCGCCGTCGAACTCGAGTACCCGAGCGGACAGTCCGGGCAGCTCTATCTCGGGCCTGCTCATGTTCTGGTAGAACAGCGCCACCTGGAACAGCGGGTGATGCGCCTGCGAGCGCACCGGATCGAGTAGCTCGACCAACCGCTCGAACGGCAGTTCGGCGTGCGAGAACGCGCCGAGATCCGTTTCCTTCGTCTGGGCGAGCAGCGCACGGAACGACGCGCCGAGGTCGATCCGGGTGCGCAGCACCAGCGTGTTGACGAACATGCCGATCAGCGCGTCGAGTTCCCGTTCACCACGGCCCGCCACGGGCGTGCCGACGGTGATGTCGTCGGTGCCGGTGAGCCGGGCGAGCAGCACCGCAAGCGCGCTGTGCACCACCATGAACTCCGAGACGCCCGCGCTGTGCGCCAGTTCGGCGATACCTCGGTGCACCGCGGCGTCCACGGCGAAGGTGTACTCCGCGCCCCGGCCGGAGGCGACGGACGGGCGCGGCCGATCCGAGGGTAGGTCGATCCGGTCCGGGATGCCCGCCAATGCGCGACGCCAGTAGGCGATCTGAGCCGCGGCCACAGAATCGGGGTCGTTCTCGTCACCGAGCATCGCGCGCTGCCACAGCGTGTAGTCCGCGTACTGCACCGGCAGCGGTCCCCAGGACGGCCTCGCCCTGTTGCGCCGGGAGAGGAACGCGCTGAGCAGGTCCCGCAGGAACGGCGCGACCGATGCGCCGTCGGCGGCGATGTGATGCACCACCACGACGACCACGTGATCGTCGGGGCCGATCTCGGCCAGCGCGACGCGCAGCGGCACCTCCGCCGCGACATCGAAACCGGTCGACGCGAATTCACGCAGCCAAGCCGTCAGCTCGTGCTCGGCGACGGGCTTCGGCGCGAGGTCCGGAACGGCTTGCGCGGCGGGCAGTACGACCTGGTAACCGATACCGTCCACCGCCGGATACACCGTCCGCAACGTCTCATGACGCTCGACCACATCCGCGACCGCCGCCTGCAACGCCGCCACATCCAACACACCCGACAACCGCACCGCGAACGGAATATTATTCGCCGCCGACCCGGTATCGAACTGATTCAAAAACCACATCCGCCGCTGCGCCAACGACAACGGCACCCGCTCCGGACGCTCCACCGCCACCAACGCGCGCCGGTCCCCCGCGCCCTTCAACGGCTCCAGCCGCGCCGCCAGCGCGGCCACGGTGGGGCTCTCGAAGATCAGCCGTGCGGGCACCCGGGCCGCGATGGCGGCGCCCAGCCGGGCCGCGACCTGCGTCGCGATCAGTGAATTGCCGCCCAGCTCGAAGAAATCGTCGTCCGCGCCGACCGGCGCGCCAGGCCCGAGCACTTCGGCGAACACCTCGCCGACCAGCTCTTCCAGCGGGCCTACCGGGGCGCGGAACACCTTGGTCTGCAACCGCGGTGTGGGCAGCGCGTCGCGGTCCAGCTTGCCCACCGGGGTCAACGGGATCTCGTCCAGCACCATGACCACCGTCGGCACCATGTGCGCGGGCAGGCTCTGCTGCGCGAAGGCGGCCAGTTCCGCCGCGTCGGTGGCCATCCCGGGCACGGCGTGCACGTAGGCGACGAGAATGGTGACGCCGCTGTCCAGGTGGTGCCCCACGGTGACCGCGAAGTCGACCGTCTCGTGCGCGGCCAGCACCGCGTCGATCTCGCCCAGCTCGATACGGAAACCGCGAATCTTCACCTGGAAGTCGTTGCGGCCCAGGTATTCCAACTCGCCTTCCGGCGTCCAGCGCACCAGGTCGCCGGTGCGATAGAGGCGGGAGCCGTGCGCATCGAAGGGGTTCGCCACGAAGCGGGACGCGGTCAGCCCGGGGCGCTCGTGGTAGCCGCGGGCCAGCTGCGCACCGGTGATGTACAGCTCGCCGACCACACCGCTCGGCACGGGCACCAGCCGCTCGTCCAGCACGTATTCCGTGACGGCCCGGATCGGCGCGCCGATGGTCACCGGTTCCCCAGGCACCAGCGGCGCGCTGATGTTCGTCATGATCGTGGTCTCGGTCGGGCCGTACCCGTTGAAGAACTCGCGGGTCCGCCCACCCGACACCGGTAGCACCCAGCGCCGTACCAGTTCCGGCGGGCACGCCTCGCCACCGGCCACCACCACACGCAGCTCGTCCAACCCGGCCGGATCCACCGAGGCGAGCGCGGCGGGCGTCACGAACGCGTGCGTGACCGCCTCCCTGCGGACCAGGGACGCGAATTCCTCGCCACCGAACACCGTGGGCGACGCGACGACCATGGTGGCCGCGCCACCGAGCGCCAGTAGCAACTCCAGGACCGACGCGTCGAACGACGGCGACGCGAAATGCAACGTCCGCGACGCACTCGTCACCCGATACCGATCACGCTGCTCGGCGCAGAAGCTCGCCAAACCCGCCTGGGTGACCACCACTCCCTTGGGCTTGCCGGTGGACCCGGAGGTGTAGATGACGTAGGCGGGATGCTCCCCGCGCAGCGGGCGCACCCGATCGGTGTAGGTCACCGGATCGGCCGGGAACTCCTCGAGCCGCCGCGCGCACTCGGCGGTGTCGATCGACAGCCACTCGACCCGGTCCGGCAGCTCGGCGCGTACCCCATGGACGGTCAGCCCGAAGACCGCGCCGGAGTCCTTCACCATGTGCTCGACGCGATCGGCCGGATAATTCGGATCCACCGGCACGAAACCCGCACCGGTCTTGGCCACCGCCCACACCGCGACCACCGACTCCACCGAACGCGGAACACCGACCGCGACCAGATCCTCCGGACCCACCCCCCGATCGATGAGCAACCGCGCCAACCGCGTGGACCGCTCGTCCAGCTCGGCATAACTCAGCTGGGCGAGGGTGCTGGTCGCGTCGGCGAACACCACGGCAGCGCCGCTCGGGTTCGCCTCGACGGCCGTGGCCATCAACTGGGGCAGGGTGGTGACGCGGGGGCGGCGGGTCCGGGTCGGGCGCACCCGCGCCGGGCGGGTCATCGGCGCACCGCTTCCGCAGTTTCGTCACACCGCTGCCCGACCGCCCGAACCATCGTGCTGCCTCACCCTGTCTATCGTCGCCACACGCACGTCACCATGCTCCCCGCGCTGTGATCATCGAGCGCGCGCATGCCGATCGTTACCGAACCGTCGGCGCACGCCGAGCGCGACCGGCCACGACCCGTGGGGTTCCGGGCCGCGGGAACGGACGCGTATGACGAGTGCCGGGGACGATTATTCCCTGCCGACGCCGGATTCGGGTCGCGGCGTCGGCGGGGACGATCAACGGCGGCCGTCGAGCAGTGCGGCCAGCTGCGGACCGATCACCGCCAGCGCCTCCGGCGCGGCCATCCGAGCATGGGTGACCTCGACCGGGCGGTCGACGACCATGCCTCGGACATACGGCCACCAGTCCGCCGCGGCGGCGCGCAACTCGTCGGCGGGATCGGCGACGGCCGCGCTGAAGTACTGCACGGTGCCGCGGAAGACCCCGGGCCGGTGCTCGGCGATCAGCTCCGCCGAGCGGACCGCGCTGCGATAGATCCGGCGCAGCCGTTCCGGCGTCACCGCCACCAGATCCGCCGGGATCATGGCGTGCAGCGCGGCCAGCGACTCGTCGTCGAGCTCGTAGACATCGTCGCCCTCGGCAGTCGCCGTACCGAGGCCGAGTTCGGCCAGGGCGCCGCGCACCGCGGCGCGGAAACCGACGACGTCCGGATTCGGATGGCTGTCCATCATGGCCAGCAGCTCCACCTGCTCGCCCGCCTCCTGCAACGCGGTGGCGATGGCATGGGCCAGCACACCGCCGAGCGACCAGCCGAGCAACCGGTACGGGCCCTGCGGTTGCACCGCCTTGATCTCCGACAGATACCGCTCGGCCAGCTGCTCGAGCGAACCGGGCAGTTCGCCGTCTTCCGACAGCGCGGGCGATTGCAGACCGAAGATCGGCTGCTCGGCGGGCAGGAACTGGGCCAGGCCCGCATACGACCAGGCCAAGCCGTACATCGGGTGCAGGCAGAACAGCGGGGCCGCCGATCCGCTCGCACGGATCGGCAGCAGCACGTCCAGCGCGGCGGTGGCGTCGGCGTCACCGGCGTCGATGCGAGCGGCCAAGCCCGCCACCGTGGCGTCGGTGAAGAACCACTGCACGCGCACCGTCGCTCCGGTCGCGTCCCGCAGCCGCCCGACCACCTGCGCCGCGAGCAGCGAGTTGCCGCCGAGGCCGAAGAAGTCGTCATCCAGACCGACCCGCTCGGCGCCGAGCAGTTCGGCGAACGCGCCCGCCACCGCCTGCTCGGTGACCGTCTGCGGCGCCCGGTAGGTGACGGTGCTGTCGATCCGCGGGGCGGGCAGTGCGCGGCGGTCGAGTTTCCCGTTCGGGGTCAACGGCAACGCCTCGAGCACCACGATCGCGTCGG
>NZ_JBEXYF010000070.1:0-9246 GCF_040630775.1 Nocardia sp. NPDC005745 | reverse complement strand
CTCGATCGGAGTCGACGGCGCACGGAAGGCCTGAACCTCGAACTCCGGCTCCGGCAACGCCTTACGATCCAACTTGCCGTTGACGTTCAACGGCAGAGCATCCATGACCACGAACGCCGATGGCACCATGTACGACGGCAACCCGGCGGTGAGCTCGGACTTCACCCGCGCCACATCGACACCCGCACCGCCAGCAGCCGCAGCCCCAGCAGCGGACCCGGCATCGGCATCGGCACGACCATCAGACCCAACCACGGCACCAGCGGGCACCAAGTAGGCCACCAAACGGTCACCCGTCTTCGGATCCGACTTCGCGATCACCGCCGTCTGCGCGACCTCCGGCAACGCCAACAACGCCGCCTCGATCTCACCCAACTCGATACGGAAACCACGGATCTTCACCTGGAAGTCCGTACGACCCCGATACTCGAGCTCACCGCGACCGTTCCAGGCGACCAGGTCACCCGTGCGATACATCCGAGCACCCGACTCGAACGGATTCGCCACGAACCGATCCGCCGTCAAATCCACGCGACCGAAATAACCACGCGCCAATTGCGCACCAGCCAAATACAACTCACCCGAAACACCCACCGGAACCGGACGCAAACGCCCATCCAGCACATACACCCGGCTGTTCCACTCCGGCGCACCAATAGGCACCGAAACCCGGTCGGCATCACCGACACGGTGGCTGGTGATCGACACCGCCGCCTCGGTCGGCCCATACAGATTGAACAACTCGGTTCGAGGGTTCTGGCGCAAGAACCGCTGGGCCAACGCCCCTGGCAACGCCTCACCGATCGCCAGCACCCGCCACAACGAATCCGGCATACCCGCGGTCAGCAGCGCGTCCAGCATCGACGGCACCACATGCAGCGTAGTGACCCATTCCTGGGCCATGAGTTCGTTGAGGTACGCCGGATCCCGATGACCATCCGGCGAAGCGATGACCAGACGGCCACCACACACCGCCGCCGACCAGAACTCCCACACCGACAAGTCGAACGTCGCCGCCGTCTTCAACAAAATCGCATCAGCCGCATCGAGACCGAACTCGACACTCTTCCACTGCAACTGATTCGCGATCGCACCGTGCGGAACAGCCACACCCTTCGGACGACCCGTCGAACCCGATGTGAAAATCACATACGCCGTGTTCTCCGGACGCAACGGCCCAACCCGATCAACATCCGTGACCGGCTTCGCGTCCACACCCGACAAATCAAGCTCATCAATGCGCACCACCGGCGCGACATCGGTCTCGAACTCCGCATCGGCGTTGCTCAGCACACACACCGGAGCCGCCGTCTCCAGGATGTAACTGGTGCGCTCCGCGGCCTGATCCGGATCCACCGGCACATACGCACCACCGGACTTCGCCACCGCATACATCGCCACGATCAGATCCACCGACCGACGCAACGCCAGAGCGACCCGCGACTCCGGACCCACACCCAACGAGATCAAGTGCCGCGCAAGACGATTCACTCGCGCATCGAGTTCGGCGTAGGTCAGCTCGACCCGCTGACCGTCGATCGAATCGGCCACGAGCGCCGTGGAACGCGGGTCCGCCGCCACGCTGGCGTCGAGCAGCGAGACCAGGGTCGCGCCCGCATCCACGGACTGCTCGGTGGCGTTCCAGCGCGCCAGCACGTCGTGCCGTTCGGCATCGGCGAGCAGTTCGATGTCGCCGACCGCGACGTTCGCGTCGGCGACCACGGCCGCGAGGATGCGCGAGAACCGCGCCGCGAAACCCTCCACCGTCGCCCGGTCGAACAAATCGGTCGCATACGTCAAGAACCCACCGATACCAGCGGCCGCACCCGACTCCTCGTAGGCGTCACCGACGATCAAATGCAGATCGAACTGCGACACATCCACATCGGCATCGACACCAGCCACCGCCAGACCCGGCAACTCCAACGCCGCACGCGCCATATTCTGGAACGACAAACCCACCTGGAACAACGGATGACGCGCCGTCGACCGCGACGGATTCAACACCTCCACCAACCGCTCGAACGGCACATCCGCATGCGCGAACGCGGCCAGATCCGCTTCGCGCTGCTTACCCAGCAGGCCGACGAACGACTCATCCGGCTCGAACCGCGTCCGGAACACCACCGTATTGACAAACATCCCGATCAGATCATCGAGTTCACGCTCACCACGACCCGCGACCGGCGTTCCGATGGCGATATCCGCGGTGCCGGACAAGCGAGCGAGCAAGACCGCGAAAGCCGTGTGCACGACCATGAACAACGTCGCGCCATGCGCACGCGCCAAGTCCACGAGACCCGCGTGGGTCACCGCATCGATCGCGATATCCACACGCGCACCCGCCAGCGACGCCACCGCCGGGCGCGGCCGGTCGGTCGGCAACTCCAGCAGGTCGGGCAGCTCGGCCAGCTCGGCGCGCCAGAACGCGATCTGCCGTGCCGCCAGCGATTCCGGATCGGACTCGTCCCCCAGCACCGCACGCTGCCACAACGCGTAATCCGCGTACTGCACCCGCAACGGCGACCACCCCGGAACGTCGCCCGAGGTACGGGCCGCGTAGGCGATCATCACGTCGCGCACCAGCGGACCCATCGACGACGCATCCGCCGCGATATGGTGCACCACCACCGCGAGCACGAACGTCTCCGGTGCTCCGTCGACCTGGATGAGCACGGCCCGCAACGGCACCTCTGCCGTCACATCGAACGGAGTGGCCGCCAAGGCGTACACGCTGCTCGCAACGTCGGACTCGGCCAGCACCCGGGGAGCGAGGTCCAGATGGACCTGCGCGGCGGGCAGCACCACCTGCACCGGACCCTCCAGGGTCTCCGGATACACCGTGCGCAGCACCTCGTGCCGCGCGACCACATCGTGCAGCGCCGCACCCAGCGCGACCACATCCAGCGCACCGGTCAGCCGTAGCGCGAACGGCAAGTTGTAGGCCGCCGAACCGATCCGCTCCCCCGCATCATCGGACTGATCGAACCGATTGAGAAACCACATCCGCCGCTGCGCCAGCGACAACGGCAACTTCTCCGGCCGCGCAATACTCCCCAACTCCACCCGGCGCTCACCGCGGGTTTCCGACTCGAGCGCCGCCGCCAACGCCGACACCGTCGGCGCCTCGAACAGAGTCCGAACCGGCACCCGCGCATCCACCGCCGCGCCCAAACGAGCCACTACCTGTGTGGCGACCAGCGAATTACCGCCGAGCGCGAAGAAATCGTCATCCGCGCCCACCCGGTTCAGTCCGAGCACCTCGCCGAATACCCCGGCCACGATCTCCTCGACCGCCGTCGCGGGCGCACGGAAATGCTTGGTCTCGAACGTGGGCTCGGGTAGCGCCTTACGGTCCAGCTTGCCGCTGGAGTTCAGCGGGAACGCCTCCAACGCCACGATGGCGCCCGGAACCATGTAGGCGGGCAAGGTCTCGCTGATCGCGGACCGCAATGTCTGCGCGTCGATCCGGTCGCCCGGAGCGGGGACCACGTAGGCGACGAGCTGATCACCCAGCGACGAGGCCGCGACGAGGGCCACGGCCTGGCTCACCGACGGCTGCGCCAGCAGCGCCGTCTCGATCTCACCCAACTCGATCCGCTGACCGCGGAACTTCACCTGGAAATCGGTCCGGCCGAGATAGTCGAGCACCGCGTCGTCGGCGTCCTTGCGCCACACGACGAGGTCGCCCGTGCGGTACATCCGCTCGCCGTTGCCGAACGGGTCGGCCACGAACCGGTCGGCGGTGAGATCGGGACGCCGCACATAGCCGCGAGCCAACTGGTCACCCGCGAGATACAGCTCACCGGGCACACCCACCGGCACCGGCCGCAACCACGAGTCCAAAACGTAGACCCGGGTGTTCCACTGCGGCAGACCGATCGGCACGGTGCGCTCGTCCGGCGACGCGGGCCAGTAGGTCACCGAGACCGCCGCCTCGGTGGGGCCGTAGAGGTTGTGCACGGCGGCGTCGGACACCGCGTGCATGGCGCCCACGGTCTCCGGCGGCAGCGCCTCGCCGATCACGAAGACGTGTTCGAGCGTCGGGCAGCTGCCGGGGGCGGTGTGCGCGGCGAAGACCGTCAGCATGGACGGCACGAAGTCCGTCACCGTCACGCCCTGGGAAGCAATGGTTTCGGCGACGTACGCGGGGTCACGGTGACCGTCGTGCGTGGCGACGACGAGCTTCGCGCCCACACGCAGCGGCATGAAGTAGCCCCACAGCGAGACGTCGAACGTCGTCGCCGTCTTCTGCAGGTACACGTCATCCGGATCCAGCGGGTATTCCGCCAGCATCCACTCGATCTGGTTGTTGATCGCCGCGTGGGACACCGCGACGCCCTTCGGACGGCCGGTCGACCCCGACGTGAAGATCACGTACGCCGGATGCGCAGGCACCACCGGACGCACGAGTTCCCCCGCGCGAACCGGGCTGTCGTCGAAGCCGCCGAGATCCAGCGTGTCCACGGCGAGCGCCCGGACGTCATCGGGCAGCGCGGCCGCGTCCGCGCTGGTCGTCACGACGCAGAGGGGGCGAGCGGTGTCCAGGATGTGGGCGATGCGTTCGGCCGGATGATCCGGATCCAACGGCACATAAGCCCCACCCGCCGCCACGATCGCATACATCCCCACCACAAGATCCAACGAACGCCGAACCGCCAACCCCACCAACGACTCCGCACCCACACCCTGCGAAATCAACAACCGAGCCAAACGATTCACCCGCGCATCGAACGCACGATACGAAAGCTCGACACCCTCGTAGGCGACGGCGATCTCGTCCGGATGCGCCTCGACGGCCCGGCGATAACCATCGAGCAGCAATTCGGAGCGGACCGGGTAGCGGGTGTCGTTCCACTCGTGCAGGATGCGATCCCGCTCGACCACGTTGAGCAGGTCGATACCGCCCAGCGCGCGATCGGGGTCGGCCGCGACCGCGCGCAGCAACCGGTTCAGGCGCGACGCGAACTCGGCGACCGAACTCTCGTCGAACAGATCGGTGGCATAGGTGAACATGGCGGCCAGGCCCGCGTCCGGGCCCTCCTGCGGCGTCACCGTCAGCTGTAGATCGAATTTGGCCACCGCGCCGTCGAATTCGACCGCGCCGACCGACAGGCCGGGCAGCTCGAGCTGCGCTCGGTCCATGTTCTGGAAGAACAGCGCCACCTGGAACAGCGGGTGATGCGCCTGCGAGCGCACCGGATCGAGTACCTCGACCAACCGCTCGAACGGCAGTTCGGCGTGCGAGAACGCGGCCAGGTCGCGTTCCTTGGTCGCCTCCAGCAGCCCGGCGAACGAGGCCGCCGGGTCCACCGCGGTCCGCAACACCAGCGTGTTGACGAACATGCCGACCAGATCGTCGAGTTCCGCCTCGCCACGTCCGGCGACCGGCGTGCCGATGGTGATGTCGGTGGTGCCGGACAGTCGGGCCAGCAGCGCCGCGAAGGCGGTGTGCACCACCATGAACAGCGAGGCGCCGTGGGCCTGGGCGAGTTCGTCGAGCCGGGCCCGGATGGGTGCGTCGACGGTGAAGGTGAAGACGCCGCCGCGCCCGGAGGCCGAGGCGGGGCGCGGCCGATCCATGGGGAGGTCGAGCCGGTCGGGAATGCCCGCGAGAGCGTCACGCCAGAAGGCGATCTGCGTCGCGGCCACGGAGCGGGGGTCGCTCTCCTCGCCGAGCACGGCGTGCTGCCACAGCGTGTAGTCCGCGTACTGCACCGGCAGCGGGGCCCAGCCGGGCGCCTCGCCCGCGCTGCGCGCGACATAGGCGGTCATCAGGTCACGTACCAGCGGCGCTATGGACGTACCGTCGGCCGCGATGTGGTGCACGACCACGGCGAGCACGTATTCGTCGGAACCGATCCGCGCGAGCGAAAGCCGCAGCGGCACCTCCGCCGCGACGTCGAAACCGGCCGCGGCGAAGGTGCGCAGCCAGTCCGGCATTTCTCCGGCGGTCAGGCTGTGCGGCGTCAGGTCCGGGATCGCCTGCGCGGCGGGCAGCACGACCTGGTAACCGATACCGTCCACCGCCGGATACACCGTCCGCAACGTCTCATGACGCTCGACCACATCCGCGACCGCCGCCTGCAACGCCGCCACATCCAACACACCCGACAACCGCACCGCGAACGGAATATTATTCGCCGCCGACCCGGTATCGAACTGATTCAAAAACCACATACGCCGCTGCGCCAACGACAACGGCACCCGCTCCGGACGCTGCAGCGCCACCAACGCGGGACGCGCCGCACCGGTGTCGAATTCGGCGAGGCGGGCGGCCAGCAGCGCGACCGTCGGCGCTTCGAATACCGTCCGTGCGGGCACCCGCGCGCCGATCGACGCCCCGAGCCGGGCCGCGACCTGCGTCGCGATCAGCGAATTGCCACCCAGCTCGAAGAAATCGTCGTCCGCGCCGATCTCGTCACCCGCGCTGAGCAGGTCACCGAAGACGCCCGCGACCAATTGCTCCAGCGCTCCCGACGGGGCGCGGAATTCCTTGGTCTGCAACTGCGGAGCGGGCAGGGCACGACGATCCAGCTTGCCCACCGGGGTCAGCGGAATCTCATCCAGCACTGTTAGCGAGGTCGGCACCATGTGCACCGGCAGGCTGCGCTCGGCGTGCGCGATCAGCTCGTCGGTGTCGATGGAGCGTCCGCTCGCCGCGTGCACATACGACGCGAGAATCGTCGCGCCGCTGTCCAACTGATGCCCGACGGTGATCGCGAAGTCGACCGTCTCGTGCGCGGCCAGCACCGAGTCGATCTCGCCCAGCTCGATACGGAAACCGCGAATCTTCACCTGGAAGTCGTTGCGGCCCATGTATTCCAACTCGCCGTTCGGCGTCCAGCGCACCAGGTCGCCGGTGCGATAGAGCCGAGAGTGGTTCGGGTCGAACGGATTCGGAACGAAACGCACGGCGGTGAGGCCGGGACGCAGCTGGTAACCGCGCGCCAGCTGGGGTCCACCGATGTACAGCTCGCCGACGACGCCGATCGGGACCGGCACCAGCCGCTCGTCCAGCACGTATTCGGTGGTCGCCTGGATCGGCGCGCCGATGGTCACCGGTTCCCCGGGCACCAGCGGCGCGCTGATGTTGGTCATGATCGTGGTCTCGGTCGGGCCGTACCCGTTGTAGAACTCGCGCTCGCCCTCGGCGATCGGGCGCACCCAGCGCCGCACCAGCTCCGGCGGGCACGCCTCGCCACCGGCCACCACCACACGCAGCTCGTCCAACCCGGCCGGGTCCACCGACGCGAGCGCGGCGGGGGTGATGAACGCGTGGGTGACGGCCTCCCTGCGCAGGAGCGCGGCCAGCTCGTCACCGCCGTAGACCGTCGGCGCGACCACGACCATGGTCGCCGCCCCGCCCAGCGCGAGCAGCAATTCCAGTACCGACGCGTCGAACGACGGCGACGCGAAATGCAACGTCCGCGACGCACTCGTCACCCGATACCGATCACGCTGCTCGGCGCAGAAACTCGCCAAACCCGCCTGGGTGACCACCACGCCCTTCGGCATGCCGGTGGAGCCGGAGGTGTAGATGACGTAGGCGGGATGCTCGGCGCGCAACTGTCGCAACCGATCCGCGTAGGTGACCGGTTCGGTCGGGTAGTCCTCCAGCTGCTGGACGAAGGCGTCCGAATCGATGACCAGCCATTCGATCTCGCTCGGCAGGTCTTCCACCACGCGCGCGACGGTGAGGCCGAGCACCGCGCCGGAGTCCTTCACCATGTGCTCGACGCGATCAGCCGGATAATTCGGATCCACCGGCACGAAACCCGCACCGGTCTTGGCCACCGCCCACACCGCGACCACCGACTCCACCGAACGCGGAACACCGACAGCGACCAGATCCTCCGGACCCACCCCCCGATCGATGAGCAACCGCGCCAACCGCGTGGACCTGGCGTCGAGTTCCGCGTAGGTGAGGTGTCCGCGAGAGCTGACCGCGTCGGCGAAGACAACCGCGGTGCCGGTCGGATTCGCTTCGACGGCGGTTGCCATCAGTTGCGGGAGGGTAGTGACTCTAGGTCGCCGGGTACGAGTGGGCCGCACCCGCGCGGGCCGCGTCACGCGAGCCCCGCTTCGTGCTTCCTGGGCACCGATCCCTGCGCCGGCAGACTATTCCCCGACAAGCGAAACATGAAAACTCTGCACATCCTGCCTGTAAGAACACGTCCATGACACATTTCCAGCGGACGGCCTGATACAGCAAACCAGTCCGCTGTGTGCATGGTCACACAACTGGGAGCTTCCGTATGACCGCGAATCACTTCACCGGGCGTCGAACAGCTCGGTGAACTCGACGATCGCGGCCACATTCGACCAGGGCCCCTCGGGCACCGCGCCGACACCATTGTCCAGCACCACGGCGTGCAAATCCTCCAGTGCCATCGGGTCGAGCGTGTCCAGCCCGGCCCGATCCGTCACCAGATGGGTTACCCACTCGTCGGCGAGCGACTCGGTCAGCGCGCCGTCCGCGTCGACCAGCACCACCGACGCGCCTACCGATCCGGCGGCGACCACTTCGACCAGCGCGGCGGGCGACTGCGGGCTGCCGTGCTGGAAAGTGCGCGATTCGAAGGTCAGTTCGGTGCGTGCGCGCAGCCGTGCTGCGGCCGTGGCGAGGTCGTCGTAGCTGAGCGCCTGCGCGCCGATGAACGCCGGGTCGCCGCCGCGCAAGGCTCGAATGCGGTGGGCGTAGGTGACCGGCCGGGGTGATTCGGCGGCGATCTCCGCGACGACAGTTGGGTCGTCGAGGGCGAGCCAGTCGACCGCGGCGGCCGAGTGCGCACCGCCGACCGTCAAGCCGGTCTTGATCTCGAGTTCGTGCGGCAGCAGTGCGTCGAGTGCGTCGACCGGGACCACGGCGGCGCCGGTTTTCAGCACCGCCCAGGTGGCGATGACCGCTTCGATGCCGCGATCCAGTCGCACCGCCACGCCGGCGCCGGGGCCGCAGCCGCGCGCGATGAGCACGCGCGCCAACCGCGACGAGCGCGCGTCGAGATCCTGGTAGGACAAAGCGTTCTCACCGGAGACCACGGCGGGGCCGTCCGGGTCGTCTTCGACCGCCGCCGCCAGCGCCTGGGTCAATGCCGTACCCGCGGTGGCCGTGGGCGCTTCGACGCTCACCGGCTCCGCCGCGACCGCCATCCGTTCCCGTTCGGTTTGGTCGAGGATGTCGATGTCGCCGATGGGGGTGTGGGGGTTGGTGGCGATGGTGGTGAGGATGCGGTGGAGGCGGTG
>NZ_JBEXYF010000069.1:0-9568 GCF_040630775.1 Nocardia sp. NPDC005745 | reverse complement strand
CCCGGCATGTTCGCCGACGAACAACCCGCACCCCTCAGCGCACCCGCCCACCAGCAACTGCTGGCCTTCCTCGGCCGACAACGACTCGACTGACCGTCCGGTGAGCTGCCGCGGTCGGCGCTAGAGCTCGGCGACCAGGTCTGCCGCCGCTTCGATCGCGGCGGCCTCGTGGTCGAGCAGGACGTCGCCGCCTTGCGTCGTGACGATCGGGGTGTACGGGTCGTCCACGAATTCTTCGCCGAGCAACTCGCGCAGCACCGCGAGCCCGCAGAACGGGACGTAGTGCGGGCTGTAACCGCCTTCTTGCACGAACGCGATCCGGCCCGCGCAGGTTTCGGCGGCGATGTCGAGCATCCGCCGGGTCAGCTGCCGGAAGCCGCCGCTGGTGACCATCTGCCGAGCCAGCGGATCGAGAATGCTCGCGTCGAAACCGCAGGCCACGATGATCAACTCGGGGGCGAAGGCGCGGAGCGCGGGCTCGACGACCCGGTCGATCGCGTGCAGATAGGCGGCGTCCCCGCTGCCGGGTGGAAGCGGCACGTTGAGCGCGTAACCGTATCCGGCGCCCGCGCCGCGCTCTTCGCGGTAGCCGGAATCCGGCGGGAAACACAGATGCTGATGGATCGAGAGGGTCAGTACCGACGGATCCTCGTACCAGATGTCCTGAGTGCCGTTGCCGTGGTGGACGTCCCAATCTACGACGGCGATCCGCCCGACGCCGAGCACGTTTTTCGCATAGGCGGCGGCGATGGAGACATTGTTGAAGATGCAGAAGCCCATGCCGGTGGCGCGGGTCGCGTGGTGCCCGGGCGGATTGACCAGTGCGTAACCGTTGTCGACCGTCCCCGCGAGCACATGCTCGACGAGTGCGATCGCGCCGCCCGCCGAGAGCGCGGCGATCTCGTATCCGCCTTTCCCGAACGACGAGACACCGTCGCCGGCGTCCCCGCCTTTCGGAAGCAGATTCTCGGCCTTGATCCGCTCCAGATGGTGCGCGGTATGCACCCGCAATATGTCGGCCTCGGCGGCGGGGGCCGCTGTTATCGAATGCAGCTTGTCGAGCAAGCCCGACACCGAGACCAACTCGTGAAAGCGCCGTTTGGTGTCGGGGTGCGCGAGGTGATGCCCGATCGGCTGAAGGCCTGCCGTGGCGTCGGAGGGGAACAGGCTTCCGCTGCCGGTGTCGGCCCAGCCGTAGAGGGTGTTCCACACGTATCCAGTTGTCATGGTGAACTCCTAGCAGTCGGCGGACCACCACACCGTCCACCTACATCCGATGCGCCTCAATGGACGCTCGCGCTCATTACAGGCACAGCAGCCACCACGCCGCAACCGCAGAGCTTGCCATCCGTGGCGGCGGCAACTGTGCTGAAAACGTGTCGGGCAGCGCTCGAAACGGATCGGAAGGGCGAGGTATGTCTCCGATTATGTGGTGGCGACGAGCCGGGCGACTTTTCGATACAGTCATGTCGTGGCATTCGAGATCACGGCCGAACAGATCGACATCATTCAGCACGACGCGATGCCCATGGCGGCGTATATCTCTCGCCCGGCTCGACCGGGCGACTACCCGCTGGTCCTCGTCGGAGCGGAATTATGGGGCCTGACGAATGAGGTTCGGGCCGTCGTCCGTGATGTGGCCGCGCTGGGGTATGTGGCGATCGCGCCGAACCTGTACCACCGCTCCGGTCCCGACACCTCAACCGGTATCGAGGAGAGCGATGCCAATCGGGCCCATGCGTTCGAACTGCTGGGCCGGTTGACCCGGGACGGGGTGGAGGCGGATCTGCGCGCCGCCGCCGACTATGCCCGAGAGCATGCCGGTGCCGCTGACCGGATCGGCATGCTGGGCTTCAGCCTCGGTGGGCATGTCACCTATTTCGCGGCGACCCGGCTGCCGCTGCGCGCCGCGGCGATCTACTACCCAGGATGGCTGGCCGACCCCGGAACGGCGTTGAGCGTTCCGGACCCGCTGTTGGCGGCGACCTCGCGGATCACCGCGCGCCTGACGCTGTTCTTCGCCGAGCAGGACCATGTCATCGATGCCGACCAGCGGCGCCGGATCGGGGAAGCGCTGTCGGCGGCGTCCGTCCGGCACGAGGTAGTCGTGTATCCCGGTGCCCGCCACGCCTTCTTCTTCCCCGGCCGCGAGCCCTATGACAAGCAAGCCGCCGACGATTCCTGGCAGCGTGTGCGCGAACTCTTCGCTGCCGAATTGAGCACCAGCTGATCCCGCGGTCCCTCGCCGGGTAGCGCACCGCGGCATCACCCGCAGCGTTCGTCCCAAGTTCTACAGCGCACTCGGCTCCGAGGCGTGGGTGGCGCCGATCCAGTGCAGAAGTCGATGAATCGTTTCGTCCGCGAGGCGGTAGCGCACGATGCGGCCACTCTTGGATGCGGTGACCCACCCCTGGTGACGCAACTGGCGCAGGGCGTGTGAGGCGGCGGTCGCCGTCATCCCGACCGTGGCGGCGAGTTCGGTCACGCTCTGGCCGGGGGTGTGGTGCAGGCACACCAGCAGCCGCAGCCGATTGGCGTCGGACAGCAGGTCGAATCGGTGTGCCCAATGCTCGACGCTGGAGACGTCCAAGCCGAGCCCGGCGGGCCGGGCGTGTTCGGAACCCAGCGGGTCACTCGTAGCCACTGCTCTACTCTGCCGTTGTCTGCTCGGCGAAGCCAAATATTGCGGACACCCATATATCGGTCCAGTTGAACATATATGGCGTGTATCGTTTCCCGAGGTGAGGGAGACCATGTCGGCGATGCATATGAGCGACGGCATCGTCGACGCACCCACCTCTGCGGTATTCGCGGTCGTCGCCATCGCCGGGCTGGGATTCGCGGCGTGGCGCGCGCGTGCCGAACTCGATGAGCGTGCCGCTCCGATGGCCGGTCTGGTGGCCGCGTTCATCTTCGCGGTGCAGATGGTGAACTTCCCGATCCTGCCGGGCGTGAGCGGGCATCTGCTCGGTGGCGCGCTCGCCGCGATATTGGCCGGGCCCTATGTGGGTGCGCTGTGTGTGGCGATCGTGCTCGTCGTGCAGGCACTACTGTTCGCCGACGGCGGGTTGACGGCGCTGGGTACGAACATCACGAATATGGCGTTGCTCGGGGCAGCGGTGGGCTATCTCGTCGCGCGCCGGTTGCTGCCTTTCGCGCCGAGACGCGGCGGGGTCGGTGTCGTCGCGTTCGTCGCCACGTTGGCCGCGACCATCTGTGCCGCCATGGGTTTCGCTGCCGAGTACGCCATCGGTGGGACGGCGGGATCCACTGCCGGCGCGGTGACCTGGTACATGCTGGGCACCCATGCATTGATCGGCATCGGGGAAGGCATCATCACCGCGATCACCGTCGTGGCCGTAGTCAACGCCCGCCCCGACCTCGTCTACCTTCTGCGTGCCGCCGATCGGCCGAAAACGCGTGCGCGGACGCCGCGCGCCGCACTATCGATGAACGGATTCCTGTTCGGATTCGCCGCCGTCGCGGTACTTGTCGCGGGCCTGCTCTCGTACCTGGCGAGTTCGCGACCCGACGGTCTCGATGCCACGACACGGCGCGGCTGTACCGTGGTGCAGGTCGACGGCAACGAAGAACTGCGCGGCGAGTGCATCGCGCGGAACGCGGACGATCACGCGTTGGCGGATTCGCCGCTGGCCGGGTACACGATCGACGGCGATGACCGGCTGACCGGGGTCGCGGGCATTCTCGGAGCCGCCGCCGCTTTCGCCGCGCTGTTCGCCGTGGTGCGCATCATCAGGGCAGGCCGATCGAATGGCACTGGGGGCGAACGTGTTTCGAATGGCGCAGCCGAGTCGCCCGAACCGGAGTCCAGCTAGGTGTCCACCGTCAGCCATCGGCTGCACCTGCCCGGCAGTTCGCCGGTGCATCGGACTCCGGCCGAGGCGAAGATCGTCTGCGCCGTGCTCACCGTCTTCGCGGTGGTCGCGACACCGAGGGACATGTTCTGGCCGTTCGCCGTCTATGCGGCCGGATTGCTCGTCGTCTGGCGCGTGGCGCGGATTCCGCCGCGGTGGATCGCGCCGCGGCTGCTGATCGAAATGCCCTTCGTCGTGCTGGCGATTCTGCTGCCGTTCTCGGCCGGAGAACCCAGAACGACCGTCTTCGGACTGTCGCTGTCGACGACGGGTGTCCACGCCGCATGGGGAATCATCGCGAAAGGTTCGATCGGAGTGGGTGTTTCCCTGACCGTCGCGGCTACCACGAGCGTGCGCGAGCTGCCGGGCGGACTCAGCAGGCTCCATGTGCCCGGCATGATCGTCACGATCGTCGTGCTGATGCTGCGGTATGTGGACGTGATCGCCGACGAGGCGGCCCGCATGCGCGTGGCGCGGATCTCGCGCGGAGACGACCCGCGGACGATACGTCAGATCGGTGCCACAGCGCGCGGCCTCGGCAGCCTGTTCCTGCGATCCTACGAACGAGGCGAACGGGTTCACCTGGCGATGCTCTCGCGCGGGTTCACCGGCACGATCATCGATTTCGGCACGCCTCCGGCCACCTGGAGGCAATGGATCTTCTCCTGTGTTCCCGCCTCGGCCGCGCTCGGTGTCTGTGTCGGCGCCTGGATCGTCCGGTGAGCGAGTCGACGGCCCCCGCCGTACGTCTGGCCGGTCTGACCTTCGCCTACCCGGATGGGACCGGGGCGTTGCGCGGGGTGGATCTCGACATCGCCCGCGGCGAACGGGTCGCGGTTCTGGGCCCCAACGGCGCGGGCAAATCGACACTGATGCTGCATCTCAACGGTGTGCTCAGCGCGACATCGGGCGAGGTGTACATCGGCGGCACCCGCGTGGACCGAACCACCGTGCGCGCCGTACGCCGACGCGTCGGCGTCGTCTTCCAAGACCCCGACGACCAACTGTTCATGCCGACCGTCGAACAGGATGTCGCGTTCGGACCCGCCAACTTCGGCATGCGCGGCGAAGACCTCGCCGAGAATGTGCGCTTCGCGCTCGCCGCCGTCGGGATGACCGATCGAGCCGACCGCTCCCCGGCCCGTCTGTCGCTGGGCGAACGCCGCCGCGCCGCGCTGGCCACCGCCCTGGCAGGCCGCCCGGAGGTGCTCGTCCTCGACGAGCCCGCGGCAAACCTGGACCCGGTCGCCCGCCGAGAACTCGCCGAGATCCTGCTCACCCTGCCGACGACACTCGTCCTGGTCACCCACGATCTGCCCTACGCCCAGCGCGTCTGCGAGCGCGCCGTCATCCTCGACGACGGACGCATCGTCGCCGACGGGCCGATAGACGAGATACTCGCCGATACCCAGCTCCTTGCCGCACATCGCCTCAGCTGAACGGCCGGAGAACTTTCGCAATCTACGCATATTCGCTGATTCCGGCACGCAAATATCGGCATCTGCGAGGCATTTCGAGCCGTTACGGGCGTGAGTAGCGTGCGAATCGGAAACCGGAAATCGACGTTCGGAGGCGCACCCCGTGATAAACCACCTCGTCCGCACCCACCGCTCCGCCGAGCACTTCCCACGCGAGCAGCATCTCGCGTGGCGGATCGCCGAGGTTGCCGCGGATCCGGTGGCGGTCACGCCGGAGACCGAGCAGATGATCGTCAACCGGATCATCGACAACGCGGCGGTCGCGGCCGCGTCGGTGACCCGCCGTCCGGTGGCCAACGCCCGGGCACAGGCGCTGGCGCATCCGTATCGACCGGGCGCGACGGTGTTCGGTGTGCCGGGCCGGTTCTCGCCGGAATGGGCGGCCTGGGCGAATGGTGTCGCGGTACGCGAGCTGGATTTCCACGACACCTTCCTGGCCGCGGAGTACTCCCACCCCGGTGACAACATCCCGGCGATCCTGGCGGTGGCCCAGCATGCCGGCCGCAGCGGCCGGGACCTGATCCGCGGGCTGGCGACGGGTTACGAGATCCAGGTGGATCTCGTACGTTCGATCTGCCTGCACGAGCACAAGATCGACCACGTGGCCCATCTCGGTCCCTCGGTGGCGGCCGGTATCGGCACGCTGCTCGCGCTGGACACCGAGACCATCTACCAGGCCATCGGCCAGGCGTTGCACACCACCACCGCGACCCGCCAGTCCCGCAAGGGGGAGATCTCGAGTTGGAAGGCCTACGCGCCCGCCTTCGCCGGAAAGATGGCGGTGGAGGCCGTGGACCGCGCCCTGCGTGGCGAGGGCGCCCCGTCGCCGATCTGGGAGGGCGAGGACGGTGTGATCGCCCGGCTTCTCGGCGGACCCGAGAAGGAATACTCCGTGCCGCTTCCCGGCCCGGGCGAGCCCAAGCGCGCGATCCTCGACACCTACACGAAGGAGCACTCCGCCGAATACCAGAGCCAGGCGCCGATCGACCTGGCTCGGCGGATGCGCGAGCGGATCGGTGACCTGGACCGGATCGCCTCGATCGTGCTGCACACCAGCCACCACACCCACGTGGTGATCGGCACCGGATCGGGCGACCCGCAGAAGTTCGATCCGACCGCGTCGCGGGAGACCCTGGACCACTCGGTCATGTACATCTTCGCCGTCGCCTTGCAGGACGGCACCTGGCATCACGAGCGCTCCTACGCGCCCGAGCGCGCGCGGCGCCCCGACACCGTCGATTTGTGGCGCAAGATCTCCACCGCCGAGGACCCGGAGTGGACCCGTCGCTACCACTCGACCGACCCGAGCGAGAAAGCCTTCGGCGCCCGCGCGGAGGTCACGTTGAACAGCGGTGAGGTGATCGTCGACGAGCTGGCGGTGGCCGACGCGCATCCGCTCGGCGCGCGCCCCTTCGCCCGCGACGAGTACATCGCCAAATTCCGGACGCTGACGCAGGGCATCATCGATCCCGCCGAGCAGGACCGCTTCCTGGAAGTCGCGCAGCGCGCGGCCGAGTTGTCGGCCGAGGAGTTGGCACAGTTGAACTTCTCGGTCTCCGACCGGGTGCTCGCACGGGCGCCGAAGCTGCCGGAAGGGCTGTTCCGATGACCGGCCTGCTGGCCGCGGCGACCTCGGCCGCCGACAAACGCGCCGCATTCCGCACGGGACTGACCTCCGGAACGATCCAGCGATTCCCCGGCGCGTTCAACCCTCTGGTGGCCGCCCTGATCCAGGAGATCGGCTTCGAAGGCGTCTACGTCTCCGGGGCGGTCGTCTCCGCCGATCTCGCTCTGCCCGATATCGGGCTCACCACACTGACCGAGGTCGCCGGACGCGGCAGGCAGATCGCGCGGGTCACCGACCTGCCGGTGCTCATCGACGCCGACACCGGCTTCGGCGAACCGATGAGTGCCGCACGCACCGTCTCGATTCTGGAAGACGCCGGAATCGCCGCCTGTCACCTCGAGGACCAGGTGAATCCGAAACGGTGCGGTCACCTCGACGGCAAGGCCGTGGTGACGACCGAGGCGATGGTGCGCAGGCTCAGGGCAGCGGTGTCCGCGCGACGGGACCCGAACTTCGTGATCTGCGCGCGCACCGACGCCGCAGGAATCGAAGGCATCGACGCCGCGATCGATCGGGCGAACGCCTACGGCGACGCCGGCGCCGACCTGATCTTCACCGAAGCGCTGCGGACGGTCGCCGAGTTCGAGAAGTTCCGGTCCGCCGTCTCGATTCCTCTGCTGGCCAACATGACCGAATTCGGCAAGTCGGAGCTGATCCCGGCGGCCACTCTGCAATCCATCGGCTACAACGCGGTGATCTACCCGGTGTCGACGCTGCGACTGGCGATGTTCGCAGCAGAAGCCGGATTGCGCGAAATCTTCGAGCAAGGGACACAGGCGGGCCTGCTGGATCGGATGCAGCACCGCAGCCGCCTCTACGAACTGCTGCGATACGAGGCCTACAACGAATTCGACTCCGACATCTTCAATTTCGCTCCGGGAAGGAACCCGTGATGACGGATACCGCGATACCGGCCATCAGCAAAGGTCTGGCAGGGGTGGTCGTCGACACCACCGCCATCTCGAAGGTGGTGCCCGAAACCAACTCCTTGACCTACCGCGGCTACGCCGTCCAGGATCTGGCCGCCCACTGCGGCTTCGAGCAGGTGGCCTACCTGCTCTGGCACGGTGAACTGCCCACCGACGCCGAGCTGGAGAGGTTCTGCCAACAGGAGCGGGCATGGCGGCGCGCCGACCGGTCGCTACTGTCGCTGGTGGCAAAGATGCCGGACAACTGCCACCCGATGGATGTGGTCCGCACCGCCATCAGCTACCTCGGCGCCGAAGATCCTGCCGAGGACGACAATTCGGCGAGGGCCAATCGCGCCAAAGCACTTCGCATGTTCGCGGTCCTACCGACCATTGTCGCGGCCGACCATCGCCGTCGCCACGGTCTCGACCCGGTCGCACCACACTCGCACCTGGGGTATGCCGAAAACTTCCTGAACATGTGCTTCGGCACCATCCCGTCGCGCGAACTGGTGAAGGCGTTCGAGGTGTCGTTGATCCTCTACGCCGAGCACAGTTTCAACGCCTCCACCTTCGCGGCTCGGGTGGTCACCTCCACGCTGTCGGACATCTACAGCGCCGTCACCGCCGCCATCGGCGCTTTGAAGGGGCCGCTGCACGGCGGCGCGAACGAGGCGGTCATGCGCGACATGCTCGAGATCGACGATCCCGCGCTGGCCGAGAAGTGGCTGCGCGACAAGCTGGCCGAGAAGGAAAAGATCATGGGCTTCGGCCACCGCGTCTACAAGAACGGCGACTCCCGGGTACCCGCCATGAAGAAGGCCTTCCTGGATATCGCCGCCGCGACCGACGGCCGGAAGTGGGTGCGGATGTACGAGATCCTCGAACGCGCGATGAACGAGGCCACCGGCCTCGCGCCGAATCTGGACTTCCCCACCGGCCCCGCCTACTACCTGCTCGGCTTCGACATCGAGGTCTTCACCCCGATCTTCGTGATGAGCCGCATCACCGGCTGGACCGCGCACATCATCGAACAAGGCGAGTCGAACGCACTGATCCGCCCGCTGAGCGCATACATCGGAGTACCACAGCGCTCGGTCGTCGCCTGAGCCCTTTCGCGCGGTACCGACGGTTCGCGCGCGGTCCCGACGGTTCGCGGGACAGCACGGCGCCCGGCCCGGTTCGCCGAACACAGTCTCATCGGGCATACCCGGCCCCTCTGCCGACCTGGTGAGCGGCGTAGGTCCGGGTGGTTGGTGACGGGGCGGGTGGCCGAGTCGTCCTCACAGCATTATGTGACTCGAAATTATCCAATGCAAAGCAAAGGTCGGAGGCGGAACCTGTATCCGTTCCGTCGAGTCTTCGGGAGAGCGGTCCGCGCCCGCCTCTCGCCCAAGCCGAAGTCAAAGCCGCCTCGAGGGGCCACTTAGGCCGCACATCGGCCGCCTCGCCGACTGGAGCGTAAAGGTTACGACCGCTCCTGAACACAACCGGGACAGAAGCTAGAACCTGTGCTAAGTTAATAGCCATTCTGATCGATAGGACAGGCGTTGGCACTCTCGCCGCCGCGTCCTCGCGATCCCGTCCCGGCTCAATGAGGAGTGGTGTTGTGATGGATGGTTTCAGTAGGCGTGAGGCGTTGCGGGCTGGTGGGGTGTTGGGGGCGGTGGGTGCGTTGTC
>NZ_JBEXYF010000068.1:0-10965 GCF_040630775.1 Nocardia sp. NPDC005745 | reverse complement strand
GGCTCGCGTTTGCGTGGCCGTCGCGTAGGCGACGAAGGAGCAAGCGGCGGTCGCGCAAACGCGAGCCAAGAGGGGCCGCGAACACCCAGCGCCGCAGGCGCTGGCAAAACCAACACAGGGGCCACGAACACCCAGCGCCGAAGGCGCTGGAAAACGAATACAGTGCGAGACTGTGTTGCATGCCACCATCGCGCAGCGGGCGCCGAGAAGCGCAGCACGACGGCAACGCCGTGTGCGAGGTCGACGCTGTCGCTCGCAGTGACGCCGCCATCCGGGCGACGGCCGCCGAATTGATCGGGCTCTCGCACTCGATTCACGACGAACCCGAGCTGGCGTTCGAGGAGACCCGCAGCGTCGCCAAGACCATGACACCGCTGGCCGAGCGCGGCTTCGAGATCGAGAGCGGGGTCGCCGACCTGCCGACGGCCTTCCGCGCGCGCTACGGCAGCGGGTCCCTGACCGTCGGTCTCTGCGCGGAGTACGACGCGCTGCCCGAGATCGGGCACGCCTGCGGGCACAACATCATCGCCGCTGCCTCGGTGGGCGCGGCGCTGGGGCTCGCCGAGGTCGCCGACGCGCTGGATCTCACCGTGCTGGTGTTCGGCACGCCCGCCGAGGAGAGCGGCGGCGGCAAGGTGCTCATGCTGGAGCGCGGAGTCTTCGACGACGTCGCGATGGCGATGATGGTGCACCCGGGTCCGCTCGACATCGTCGGCGCCCGCTCGCTGGCTCTGGCCGACGTGTCGGTGGTCTTCCATGGACGGGAGGCGCACGCCAGCGCGGCCCCGGAGCAGGGTCGCAACGCGGGTGACGCGGTGACCGTCGCGCAGGTTGCTCTGGGGTTGCTACGGCAGCATCTCCTGCCTGGCCAGCAACTGCACGGTATAGTCGGCGACGGTGGCGTAGCTCCCAACATCGTGCCCGGACGTGCGGAACTGCTGTATTACCTACGCGCAGTCGACTCCGCATCCCTCGACGATCTGACGCGACGAGCGTCGGCTTGCTTCGAGGCGGGCGCCCTCGCGACCGGCTGCACCCACGAAATCCGGACGCTCGCGCCGACGTATACCGAGCTGACCCCGGATCCGGAATTACTGCTGGCCTATCGCGAGCAGCTCACCGGATTGGGACGCGTGCCGCTCGCTCCGGAGTTCGAGGCGCAGCGGCCGCTGGGCAGCACCGATATGGGCAACGTCACCAACGTCATTCCGGGCATTCACCCGGTCATCGGCATCGATGCCGGTGGTGCGGTGACACATCAGCCAGGCTTCGCCGCGGCCAGCGTCAACGCCTCGGCGGATCGTGCGGTCCTCGACGGTGCGCTCGCGCTCGCGCGTACCGCAATCGCCGTCGCCCGCGATGACATCCATAGAGACAGGTTGTTGCAACGGCTAGTTCAACGACAGGAGGACATTCGGTGAGCACAACCGGCCGTTCGGCGGCGCAGGCGACGGGCCCGGCAGCGGGCGTCCGCGTGGCCACGGAGGGCCCCGGCAGCTCCGCAGCGTCGAAGACCGTGGGATCCGGGCGGGAAGCGGTGGAGTCGTGGCTGGCCGACCACACGGTCGATCTCGTCCAGTGGCGCAGGCACATCCACGCCAACCCGGAACTGTCCCGTACCGAGTTCGGCACGACCGAGTTCGTCTCGGCGTGGCTGACCAAGGCGGGTCTGACGCCGCAGGTTCTGCCCGGCGGCACCGGCTTGATCTGTGATATGGGACCGGACGGCCCGCGCATCGGCCTGCGCGCCGACATGGACGCGTTGCCCCTGCAGGAGTTCACCGGACTGCCCTTCGCCTCCACGGTGCCGGGCGTGTCGCACGCGTGCGGCCACGACGCGCACACCACCATCCTGCTCGGCACGGCACTGGCCTTGGCCGAGGCGCCGGAACTGCCGGTCGGCGTGCGGCTGGTCTTCCAGCCCGCCGAGGAGATCATGCCGGGCGGCGCGATCGACGTGGTCGCCGCCGGTGCGATGACGGGCGTGGAGCGGATCTTCGCGCTGCACTGCGACCCGCGCCTCGAGGTGGGCCGGATCGGCATCCGCGTTGGCGCGATCACCTCCGCCGCCGACACCATCGAGTTGGTGCTCGACTCGCCGGGCGGCCATACCTCCCGTCCGCACCTGACCAGTGACCTGGTCTACGCGATCGGTTCGGTCATCACCGGACTGCCCGGCCTGCTCAGCCGCCGTATCGATCCGCGCACCAGCACCGTGATGGTGTGGGGCGCGGTGAGCGCGGGGAAGGCGCCCAACGCCATTCCGCAGACCGGCATGCTCACCGGCACCATCCGCACCGGAGATCACGGCACCTGGTCGTTGCTGGAGCCGATGGTGCGCGAGATCGTCGACGGCCTGCTGGCCCCGACGGGCGTGCGCTACCAGCTGAACTACCGGCGCGGCGTGCCTCCTGTGGTCAACGACGAGCATTCCACCCGCATCTTCGAGGACGCGATCCGCGCGCTCGGCCCCGACGCGCTGGCCGACACCCCGCAGTCCGGCGGCGGCGAGGACTTCTCCTGGTACCTGGAGAAGGTGCCGGGCGCGATGGCGCGCCTGGGCGTCTGGTCCGGCGAGGGCGAACAGCTGGATCTGCACC
The DNA here is from genome assembly GCF_040630775.1 of Nocardia sp. NPDC005745. Taxonomy (NCBI): domain Bacteria; kingdom Bacillati; phylum Actinomycetota; class Actinomycetes; order Mycobacteriales; family Nocardiaceae; genus Nocardia; species Nocardia sp. NPDC005745. Next base: position 8,365 of record NZ_JBEXYF010000068.1, on the reverse strand, counting down.
AGCCGACCTTCGACATCGATGAGCGGGCGCTCGCGGTCGGTGTCCGGGTGCTGAGCAATCTCGTGCTCGACGCGGGCTCTGCTTGATTTCCAGCGCCTGCGGCGCTGGGTGTTCGCGGCCCCTTCGTGGCGCGCGTCCGAGCGGGCGAGACTCGCGCCTGCGGCGCATGCGCTTCGCCCACTTGGACGCGCGCCGGGCCGCGAACGGTGCTCGATGGCCTCGCACCCGAGGGGGCTGGGAGTGCGCCGACGGCATGGCCGCCCCGGGAGGGACGGCCGTGCCGTCGGCGTTGCGGTGTGACGCGGGTCAGCCGAAGTTGCCCGGGCCGACGTTGCGGCTGTTGCGAGTGCGTAGGGCGTGCACATAATCCTCTGGCGCGCCCGCTTTTTCGGCAGCGTCGGCGATCACGCCGATATAGCGCGCCGAGGGCAGGCCGCCCTCGTAGGCGTCCAGCACGTAGAGCCAGGCCAGCGTGGGTTCGCCGCCGTCGGCGTTGCGGGTGACGCGCAAGCGGATCTTCTTGTGGACACCGAAGTCCGAACCCTCCCACCGGTCCAGCCGCTGCTCGTCCTCCGGCGACACGTCGTAGAGCACGACGAACACCCGGGAACCCGGGTCCTCGACGACCGTCGCGAGAGGCCCTTCCCAGCCGATGTCGTCACCGGCAAAGGTCAGCCGCCAGCCCTCCAACCAGCCCGTCCCGGACATGGGGGAGTGCGGACAGCGCTCGAGCATCTGCGTCGAGTCCATGTTGGACCCGTAAGCGGCATAGATCGGCACCAGCAAAGGGTAGCCAATAATCTTCACAGACCGCGTTCGATTGCCGCACCTGCGGCGCGGCGCGCGGCGGGGACCCGTTGCGCAGCGGTAACGCGGTCGGTGGTGCGAGGTGGTTGCCGGATAACGTTTACCCCGTGCCGGAGATCCCGGCGCGAAGCACGAGCGGAGGTATCAATGACCCGCATCGCGATCATCGGTGGCGGACCGGCCGGCTATGAGGCGGCCCTGGTGGCGGCCCAGCACGGAGCGTCGGTGACGCTGATCGATTCCGACGGGATCGGCGGGGCGTGCGTGCTGTGGGACTGCGTCCCTTCGAAAACCTTCATCGCCTCGACCGGCGTGCGCACCGACCTGCGCCGCGCTCGCGATCTCGGCATCACCCTGGACCCGAACCAGGCGCAGGTGCAGCTGACCGAGGTGAACGCGCGCGTGAAGGCGCTGGCGCTCGCGCAGTCCTCCGACATCCGCTCGAAGTTGCAGACCGTCGGAGTGACCGTGCTGGCAGGCTACGGGGAACTGATCGAACGCGGCGGCGGCCTGGCCGCGCACCGGGTGCTGGCCAAGCTGGCCGACGGCGCGCAGCAGACCATCGAGGCCGAGGTCGTGCTGATCGCCACCGGCGCGAGCCCGCGCGTGTTGCCGGGCGCGGAACCGGACGGTGAGCGCATCCTCAACTGGCGGCAGCTCTATGACCTGGAGGAACTGCCGGAGACCCTGGTGGTCGTCGGTTCCGGTGTGACGGGCGCGGAGTTCGTCTCCGCCTACACCGAGATGGGTGTGCGGGTGAGGCTGGTCTCCAGCCGCGACCGCGTGCTGCCCGGCGAGGACGCCGACGCCGCGCTGGTGCTGGAGGACGCGCTCGCCGAGCGCGGCGTCGAACTGGTCAAGCACGCGCGCGCGGACGCGGTGGAGCGCACCGCCGACGGCATCGTGGTGAAGCTCTCCGACGGGCGCACCGTTTCCGGCTCGCACGCGCTGATGACCGTCGGTTCGACGCCCAACACGGGAGGCCTCGGGCTGGAGCGGGTCGGCATCGAACTCGACCGCGGTGGTTACCTGCGGGTGGACCGCGTGTCGCGCACCTCGGTGCCCGGCATCTACGCAGCGGGCGACTGCACCGGCCTGCTGCCGCTGGCCTCGGTGGCCGCGATGCAGGGACGCATCGCGATGTACCACGCGCTCGGCGAGGGTGTCAGCCCGATTCGCCTGAAGACCGTTGCCTCCGCGGTGTTCACCCGGCCGGAGATCGCGACCGTGGGCGTCAGCCAGACCGCGATCGACAACGGCGAGGTTCCCGCGCGCACGGTGATGCTGCCGCTGAACACGAACCCGCGCGCCAAGATGTCGAGTCTGCGGCGTGGTTTCGTCAAGATCTTCTGCCGTCCCGCGACCGGCGTGGTGATCGGCGGCGTCGTCGTCGCGCCGATCGCCTCGGAGCTGATCCTGCCGATCGCCCTTGCGGTGCAGAACAATCTGACGGTCAACGACCTGGCCCAGACCTTCTCGGTGTACCCGTCGCTCACGGGTTCGGTGACCGAGGCGGCGCGGTTGCTGATGCGGCACGACGACCTCGACTGACCTCTTTCCGGCGCATCCGGTGTCGTGTCCGATTTCGGACATCGTGCCCGGTGAACTCGGGGCAGGCACGGGATGCGGGCGCTCTTGCCAGCCATGGCTATTCGCCGCGTTGCCCATCGTGCGCACATGTGGTTCACTCTCGGCAGAGATGCGATCGAAGGACGGTCGCGGAGTTCGGTGTGGGGGGAAGGGTCCTTTCCGAATCGGCACGGCGAACGGCCCGGGTCGTTCGACGATCAGGCGTCTCACCCAGGGACAACTGTATGCGGCCGATTCGGCCGCACCCGGGAAGGAAGCGCGAAAAGTGAAACATCGTAAGCCGAGTCGGGCGCAGCGAGCGATGGCGAGCACCTCGTTGCCACTGGCCACAGCGGCTGCAGTGGCCACTCTCTTCGCTGCGCCTGCGGGGGCGGCTCCGAACGATCCGACCACTCCGCCGACGCCTGCTCCCACGCAGCCGGGTGTGAACGAGTCGCCGAGCACCCCGGAGACCACGCAGCCAGAGCCGAACAAGCCCGAGTCCAAGCAGGATTCGGAGAAGCCGGAGAGCAAGCCGACGCCGCGTCAGCCGGGCGTCACCACGCCGGAGTCGGACCACGCCGCGCCCGACCAGAAGGATCCGAAGCTCGCCAAGCCGACCCAGCCGGGCGTGACCCCCCCGCGTGTCGCGCCGCTGCCGGTCCCCGGCCAGCAGAAGCCGAGTGACCCGCAGGCCGCGGTCTCTCCGGACCAGGCCGCGCCGCAGCCCGGGCAGCAGGCGGCTCCGCAGCCCGGCCAGCAGGCCGCGCCGCAGCAGGACGCCCAGAGCGACAACGCCCCGGCACGGCAGCCGGAGAGCTCCACGCTGGTACAGCCGCAGGCGCAGCCGCGCTGGCAGGCGCCACGCATGGAGGCAGCCCCGGCCGCCCCGGTCGTGGAGATGACCGGTCCGCACGCGGAGATCGGCGCGAACATCGACGGCGGCACCTTGCTGCCGGGCCATGTGGCCAACACCCACCACTTCAGTAACGAGGCCGGGTACGTCGGCACCATCGGCTACCGCACGCCGACCGGCGCGGGCGAAGCCGGTGTCTCGGTGGAGTTCGTCGACAAGAACACCGTCAAGCTGACCACCTACACCGGTGGCGAGGGCCTGGCGTCGAACAACACCACCTCGGTGTTCGACACCACGCAGCTGAACCAGGCCAAGGCCGCGGTGGAGGACTGGATCCGCGAGCAGCCGGGCGGCGCGGCCGCCCTGGAAGCCGCCGCACAGGTTAAGCTTCCGCTTCAGCCGGGCGACTTCGCTCCGCAGACCGTCGACGTGGGTGGTGCCACCACGCAGTGGGGTGGTTCACTCCAGTACTGACACGTGCTGTTTTCGACGGGTGGGGCGGCCGTTCGCGGCCGCCCCACTTGTGTGTCCTGGGAAAGGATTGGGTGTGACCTCCGAGGGTGATGCGAGGGAGAACGAATCCGACCAGTCCGGTTCGGAGTTCGGTCCGTCGTTGGGGGAGTTCGGGCCGCCGGTCTCCGAGTTCGGGCCGCCCGTCGCGGAATTCGGTCCCCCGATGGGCGCGAACACCGGCCCGGGCTGGCAGGTGCCGCAGCAGTCGACCGACCACCCCGAACTCACCTGGCGTCCGGCAGGGCAGCCGGAGACGACGCCCGCACTGTCTCCGCAGTTTCGCGCACCGGATTCGACGGTCTACTCCGAACGGCCGGTAGCGCCGCCGGCGGCTGCCCAGCCCCAGCCGCCTGCCGCGGAGGCCGCGCGCCCGCAGCCCAAGGACGGCGAGCAGGACTCGTGGTGGAACCGGCCGACGCTGGAAGGCGGCGTTCCGAAGCCTCCGCCGCCGTCCGAGTCGGCTCTGTCCTGGGCCGAGGACCCGGTCGCCATGCGGCTTGCGCTGCGCCTTCCCGAGAAGCCCCCGCCTGCGCGGCGTAGTCCCTCACGGCGCTGGGTCGTGCTGGGGACGCTCGCGGCGGTGGTGGCGTTGGTCGCGCTGACGGTGACCATCGTGATGGCCGGCGGCAGCGATGACGGCCAGGACGGCACGGCTGCTTCGGCCCCCACCAGCGCCGTGGCGATGAACTGCCCGACCCGCACCGAGGGCAATGTCACCTTCGGCAACGGCCCGGGTGATACGAGCAGTGGGCTCCGCGCGATTCTCGGCTTCGAGCATGCGTACTATTCCGAGCGCAGCGCTACCCGCGCGCACACTTTCGTGGCACCGGGCGCGAACGTCGAACCGCCTGTCGACCTGCAGAAGACCATCGACCAGCACATCCCGCAGGGCACGGCCTATTGTCTGCGGATCGCGGAGATGGCCCCCGACCGCTTCAACGTCGAGCTCACCGAACGCCGCCCCGACGGCACCGAGGCCAAGTACTTCCCCGTGATCACCACCGTGAACCTGGACGGACGGACCCTCATCTATCTGATCGATTGAGCCTATACTCTCAAAATGTGAGATTCTGATTTCAGAGTCTGGTATGAATGTGCGACAGTGGGGTATCGCGCATTCCTCGGAGGTGTCCATGTCGTCGATCACTCCACCGTTGGCCCGGCGGCTCGACGGTCTGCAGAGTTCGGCGATTCGCGATCTGCTGAAGCTGACCGCCCGCGGTGACGTCATCAGCCTCGCTGGCGGTCTGCCCGATCAGCAGCTCATGCCGCGCGATCGGATCGCGTTGGCGGCCGAGGCGGCGCTGCTCGATCACTCGAAGTTGCAATACACCGAGTCGGCCGGGTGGGGGCCGTTGCGTGAAGTGCTTTCGGCACGGGAGTCGGCACGGCTGGGGCGTTCGGTACCAGTGGATGAGGTGTTCGTAACGCATGGCTCGCAGCAGGCGCTGTCGCTGCTGAGTGAGGTGCTGCTGGACCCGGGTGCGCTGGTGGTGATCGAGGACCCGGCGTATGTCGGTGCGTTGCAGGTATTCCGGGCGGCGGGCGCGCGGATCGTAGCCGTGCCGATCGATGCCGAGGGCATGCGAATAGACGCGCTCACCGAACTGCTCGATCGTGGAGAGCGCCCTGCGTTGGTGCACACGGTGAGCAACTTCCATAATCCGCGCGGTGTCACTATGAGTCCGGATCGCCGCCGCGGGCTCGCCGAACTCGCCGATCGTTACGGCTTCTGGGTGATCGAGGACGATCCGTACGGCGAGCTGTGGTTCGATCGGCCATCGCCGGAGCCGATCGCGTCGCACTCGCCCAACGTGATCCGGCTGTCGAGTGTCTCGAAGACCCTGGCGCCGACGCTGCGGGTGGGTTGGTTGGTCGCGCCGAATGCGGTGTGCCGGGGAGTGGAACTGTTGAAGCAGGGGGCGGACCTGTGCGGTTCGGCGTTGACTCAGCAGATCGCCGCGGATCTACTGGCCGACACCGACTGGCTGGCGACACATGTCGATAGGCTCCGGCGCGTCTACGGTGAGCGGGCGCGGGCACTCGTCGGTGTGCTTCGCGATCGCTTCGGCGACCGGGTGGTGAGCACCGACGCCTCGGGTGGCATGTTCGTGTGGGTCGATTTCACCGACGGCACCGATACCACCGAACTGCTCCCGCGTGCCATCGAACACGGAGTCGCCTACGTCCCCGGCTCGGCATTCGCGGTGGCTACGGCTTACCGCAATTCGATGCGCATGTGCTTCACCACCTCCGAGAGCGCGACCCTGTTCGAGGCGGTCGACAGGCTCGCGCGTGCCGTGGGCGAATAGTGATCGTCCCGCCGGCCACCGCTGCGCTGCCGGCTGACGGGCTGCCGGATGCCGGTGCGCTGGTCCGGTCGAATCCGGTGCGCTCGGCCACGGGCGCGGACCCCGCACCCCGTGGCCGCGGATGGCGGCTCAGCCGTCGTTGACGCCTGGTTGCAGGTAGTTCGTGACCTGCCACACGTATCCGCTGCCGGAGCGAACGCAGCCGAGAACCGCTTTGCGCTGGACTCCGTTGCCTACGTCCACGTAGTCCTGCGCCGTTGCTCCGGGGACTTTGCACGGCTGACCGGGCTGGGCGGCGTGCGCCGACGGCGCGACGAGGGCCAGGATGCCGGCGGTCAATGCGCCGACAGCCAGCGCGGATGCGGTACGTCTCATAACGGTTCGTTCCTTCGGTCGAGTGATCCTTACGTGGACATGGACGGCGAGGATGCGAAGACCGTTCCATTGCGTGACGCGGATCACTTCCGAGTTGTGTGACTTTGCGCGGGTCCACATGGCAACCGCGCTGCACACCCCCCCATCGACGGAAGCCGCGACCGTGCGCGAAGTGCGGTCGTCAGTCCACCCAGCCGTAGGTCCGCTCGACGGCCTTGTTCCACGCGGCGTAGTGCTCGGACCGGTCGGCGTCCGACATCGCGGGGTGCCAGGTCTTGTCGGCGGTCCAGTTGGCGCGGATGTCGTCGGTGCCCGCCCAGTAACCGACGGCGAGCCCGGCCGCGTACGCCGCGCCGAGCGCCGTGGTCTCGTTGACCACCGGGCGCACCACGGGCACGTCGAGGATGTCCGATTGGAACTGCATGAGCAGGTCGTTGCCGACCATGCCGCCGTCCACCTTCAACGTGGTCAGCTCCAGGCCGAGCCGCTGGGACTCGGCGTCCGCGCGCATCGCGTCGACCACCTCACGGGTCTGGAACGCGGTGGATTCCAGCACCGCGCGCGCGAGGTGTGCTTTGGTGACGAAACGGGTGAGCCCGGCGATCACGCCGCGCGCGTCCGGACGCCATCGGGGAGCGAACAGCCCAGAGAAGGCGGGAACGATGTAGGCGCCGCCGTTGTCGTCGACGCTGCGGGCCAGCGGCTCGATCTCGTCGGCGGCGGAGATGACGCCCAGGTTGTCCCGGAACCACTGCACCAGCGAGCCGGTGACCGCGATCGAGCCCTCCAAGGCGTACACCGCGTCCGCGTCACCGAGGCGGTAACACACCGTGGTGAGCAGGCCGTGTTTGCTGAACACCGGTGTCGTCCCGGTATTCAGCAGCATGAAATTGCCTGTGCCGTAAGTGTTCTTGGCCTCGCCCGGCGACAAGCAGGCCTGGCCGAAGGTGGCGGCCTGCTGGTCGCCGAGGATGCCCGCGACCGGCACCCCGGCCAGCGGTCCGGAACTGATCGGGGCGTAGACCTCCGAGGAACTGCGCACCTGCGGCAGCATCGACTCCGGCACGCCGAACTCCGCGCAGATCTCCGAATCCCACTGCAAGGAGCGCAGGTCCAGCAGCATGGTGCGGGAGGCGTTGGTCACGTCGGTGATGTGCTCGCCGGTGAGATTCCACAGCACCCAGCTGTCGACGGTGCCGAAGCACAGCTCGCCCGCCTCCGCGCGCTCGCGCACACCGGGCACGTTGTCCAGGATCCAGCGCAGCTTCGGCCCCGCGAAATAGGTGGACAGCGGGAGTCCGGTGCGATCCTGGTAGCGGGCCGGTCCCGCGTCGCCGCCCAGTTCGGCGCACAGCCGGTCGGTACGGGTGTCCTGCCAGACGATCGCGTTGTACACCGGCCGCCCGGTCGCGCGATCCCACACCACCGTCGTCTCGCGCTGGTTGGTGACCCCCACCGCGGCGATGTCCTCAGCGCCGAGTCCGCTGCGCTCCAGCACGTCGCCGAGGACGAATTCGGTATCGCGCCAGATGGTTTCGGGATCGTGCTCAACCCAGCCCGGTTGCGGGAAGATCTGCTCGTGCTCACGCTGGGCGACGCCGACGAGGTGCCCCTGACGGTCGAAGACGATGCACCGAGTCGAGGTCGTGCCCTGATCGATGGCGGCCACATAGCGACGCATGCGCTGAGTTTATTGGCTGTGTTGGTTTTTCCAGCGCCTGCGGCGCCGGGTGTTCGCGGCCCGGCTCCCGTTTGCGCGACCGCCGCTTGCTCCTTCGTCGCCTACGCGACGGCCACGCAAACGCGAGCCGGGCTGTGTTGGTTTTTCCAGTGCCTTCGGCACTGGGTGTTCGCGGCCCCCTCATGGCTCACGTTTGCGCGACCGCCGCTTGCTCCTCCCGCCGCCGCCAAGTTCACGGCGGTCCAGGACGGC
>NZ_JBEXYF010000067.1:0-12211 GCF_040630775.1 Nocardia sp. NPDC005745 | reverse complement strand
TCGCGTTTGCGCGACCGCCGCTTGCTCCTTCGTCGCCTACGCGACGGCCACGCAAACGCGAGCCGGGCCGCGAACGGAACATGCTCGGTCTCGCTTCGCTCGAAACCCGGAGTTGAGGTGCGCTGGGCGCGCAGGAGTGACCGCTGCGGTCTCTGGCCCGCCGTTTTCAAGGCGTCATCGTCGTACTCGGTGGCTGGACCGCCGACAGGCACGTATGGGGTGCGTACGCGGTTCACGCGTCGCCAAGCAGCTGGGTGCATACGCGGCCCTCGCGTCGCCAAGCACCTGGGATGGTCGGCATCACGGAAACCGTTACCCGATAGTTCGCCGCGTGGCGGCGGCGGATGGCCGGATGTGCGCCGCAGCGGCTACCTCGCAGACGCAGCCAGCGGATTGAGCGCACGGGCGGAGAGGGGCTCCGCCATCTGCGGACGGCGGGTCAGCTCGTGGCGAACGCCAGGTTTTCCGGAGTGGTCGCGACCGCGAGGCCGGCCAAGGCCTTCGCGTGCAGGGCGCGCTTGATCACGGGGAGGTTTGGCTTGCGGTTGCTCGCCAGTGCCGCGGCCCGCTCGATCGCGGTGGCGAGCAACTCGGGGGCGTCGGCTTTGGCATCGGCGATGCCCGCGGCGATCGCCTCGTCGGCCGGGTAGCGGTGGCCGGTGGTCATCGCCTGCACGCAGACCTGGTTGGACAGCCGCTCGGTGAGCAGGGCGTTCATCCCGATGGTGAAGGGCATGCCCAGGTGTACCTCGGGCAGGCAGTAGAAGCCGCGATCGGCGCGCATCACCCGGAAGTCGTGCGAAGTTGCCAGCATGGCGCCCGCGCCGAAGGCATGGCCGTTGATCGCCGCGACGGTGGGCAGCGGGAAGGCGAGCAGGCGGGTGTAGAGCGAGTGCACGCGGTCGAGGTAACCGTGCATCTTGTCCAGGTTGCCGAACAGCCAATCGGTGTCCAGACCGTTGCTGAAGAACTTCCCTGTCGCGGTCGTCACCAGCGCGGCGGGCCCCTCGGAGCTCTCGACCTCGTCCAGCAGCCCGTGGAAGGCGTCGATCCAGTCCGGGTGAAAACGGTTCTCGCTGTCCGTCTGTCCCTCGGCGCCGAGGTAGACGACGAACACTTCCCCGTGGCGTTCCAGATACGGCATGCCGTGCAGCGTATCGGGCACCGATGGCTCCCCCTACTCGCGGGTAGCGGTCGAGTCGAACACCCCCACCCTGCCCCAGCGCACCTCCACTCCCGGTTTTGAGCGAAGCGAAACCGAAGCACCGTCCATCGCAAACGCAGACCAACCGCGCGCCGTCCACTCAGCACCCGAGTCCCCCACCGCCGCGTACACAGCCACGGCACCGAGCGACCTCACGACCAGCCGGTGAATCCGCGCGCAAAATGCCAGGAACTCGCACATCAACGCCCCCAGCGCACCCTCCCCCGGTTTCGAGCGACGCAAGACCGAGCATCCGCCGTTCGCGGCCCGGCTCACGTCCGCCGTCTCCGCGACTGATCACCGGTCGACGGAACAACCCCCGACCACAGCGAACCGCGTGCACGATGCCCAAAGCGCGCGCCCCTACGCGCCCAGCGCACCCCAACTCCCGGTTCCCAGCGACGCAAGACCGAGCATCCGCCGTTCGCGGCCCAGCTCACGTCCACCGCGTCCACGACTGACCACCGGCCGACGGAACGACCCCCGACCACAGCGAACCGCGTGCACGATGTCCAAACCTCGCGCCCCTACGCGCCCAGCGCACCTCCACTCCCGGTTTCGAGCGAAGCGAGACCGAGCATGTTCCGTTCGCGCGAAGGCGCGGCAAATCAAACACAGCTATGGTGACGATCATGCTTGCCGAACAGGCCGCCGAGGCGATCGCCGAACGTACGGGAGTGTCACGCCACCGGGTCGCGGTGGTGCTGGGGTCCGGCTGGCAGGACGCGGCCGCGGAGATCGGGGCGCCGCGGGCGTCGGTGCCGATGCCGGAGCTGCCCGGTTTCGGCACGCCTACCGCGCAGGGCCATGTCGGCGTGCTCCATTCCGTTCGGGTGGACGACAACGACGTGCTGCTGCTGATGGGCCGCCAGCATCTCTACGAGGGGTATCAGCCCGCCGACGTGGTGCATCCGGTGTCGACGGCGGTGGCTGCGGGCGCGGAGATAGTGGTGCTGACCAATGCCGCGGGCGGTATCCGGGCCGGTCTCCGGGTCGGTGAGCCGGTGCTGATCAGCGACCATCTCAACTTGACCGGTCGCACACCGCTGGCAGGCGCGACTTTCGTCGACCTGGTCGACGCCTGGGATCCGGAGTTGCGGGCGCTGGCCAGGGAGATCGATCCGAGCCTGACCGAGGGCGTCTACGCGGGTCTCACGGGGCCGCAGTACGAGACGCCCGCCGAGATCCGGATGCTGCGCACGATCGGCGCGGATCTGGTCGGCATGTCCACGGTGCTGGAAGCCATCGCCTGCCGCGCGCTCGGTGCGCGCCTGCTCGGTATCTCGCTGGTCACCAACCTGGCAGCGGGCGTCACCGGCGCGCATCTGTCCCATGCCGAGGTGCTCGCCGAAGGCCATGCCGCGGCTCCGCGCCTCGGCAAACTGCTGCGCGGCGTGCTGGAACGGGTGTAGATGCTGCGCTTCGGCACGGCGGGCCTGCGCGGACCGCTGCGCGAGGGCCCGGACGGCATGAACGTCACCACCGTGAGCAGGGCGACAGAGGGAATCGCTGCGTGGCTGCGCGACCGCTGTCTCGGCGGCGGCACGGTGGTCGTCGGCCGCGACGCCAGGCACGGTTCCGCCGAGTTCGCGACGGCGACCGCGGAGATCTTCGCCGCGGCGGGCTTTCCGGTGACGTTGCTGCCGCGTCCGCTGCCCACGCCGGTGGTCGCGTACGCGGTGCGTGAGCTGGGCGCGGTCGCGGGCGTGCAGATCACCGCCTCGCACAACCCGGCCACGGACAACGGGTACAAGGTCTATCTGGACGGCGGGTCGCAGCTGATCGCCCCGGCCGACACCGAGATCGAGCGTTGTATCGAGGCGGTGACCGAGCCGATCGATCGTGTGCCGGTCGTCCCCGCCGACGACGACGTGGTCCAGCGCTATATCCGCCGCGTTGCCGAAATACCCTCCTGGATCGGTGGGCCGGGCGAGCGGGCCGGTATCCGGATCGCCCTCACTCCGCTGCACGGCGTCGGCGGTGACCTCGCCGTCGAAGCGCTGCGCGCGGCGGGTTTTCCCGACGTCCATGTGGTCGAGGAGCAGTTCGCACCGGACCCCGACTTCCCCACCGTCGCGTTCCCGAACCCGGAGGAACCCGGAGCGGCCGATCTGCTGCTCGCGACGGCGGCACGGGTCGGCGCCGACGTCGCGATCGCACTGGACCCCGACGCGGACCGGTGCGCGGTGGGCGTCCCGCGGCCGGACGGCACCTGGCGGATGCTGCGCGGCGACGAGACCGGCGTGCTCCTCGGTGACTGTGTGCTGCGCACCGCCCCGGACGGTGCGCTGGTGGCGACGACGATCGTGTCCTCGCGGCTGCTGTCGAAGCTGGCTCCCGCGCGCGGCGGACGCTACGCGGAAACGCTCACCGGATTCAAGTGGCTGGCCCGCGCGGGGGACGGCTTGGTCTACGCCTACGAGGAGGCGATCGGCCACTGCGTCGACCCGGCGGCGGTCCGCGACAAGGACGGTATCTCCGCCGCCGTCCTGGTGGCCGACCTGGTGGCCCGGTTGAAGGCCGCTGGTCGCGGCCTGAACGACGAACTCGACGACTACGCGGTCGAATTCGGCTTCCACGCGGGCGACCAGGTATCGCTGCGGCTCGGCTCGGCCACCGACGCGGCCGCCGTGGTCGAGCGATTGCGGGCCGACCCGCCGCGCGAGATCGCGGGCGAGCCGGTCGAATACACCGATCAGCTTCGGGTCCGGGGCCGGATGCGGACCGACGCGCTGATCTTCGAGGGTGTCTCGTCCCGCGTGGTCGTCCGCCCTTCCGGTACCGAGCCGAAGCTCAAGTGCTACCTGGAGGTGGTCGAACCGGTGGGCTCGCGCGCCGGTCTTCCGGCCGCGCGAGCCGCTGCCCGCGAACGCCTTTCGGCATTGCGCGACTTCTGCCGGACCCTCTGACCGCGGGCCCGGCGGAGGTTCAGCGCGGCCCGAATTGCCGGTCGCCCGCGTCGCCGAGACCGGGCACGATGTAGGCGTTCTCGTTCAGTCCGGAGTCCACGACGGCGGTCACCAGCCGTACCGGCAGTCCCGAGTCCGCCAGTGTCGCAATGCCTTCCGGTGCGGCGACGACGCACACGGCGGTGATGTCGGTGGCGCCGCGGGCGGTGAGCAGCTGCAAGGTGTGCCGCATCGAGCCGCCTGTGGCCAGCATCGGGTCGAGCACGAAGACCGGCAGGCCGGCGAGATCGGCGGGCAGCGACTCCATGTAGGGCACCGGCAGGTGGGTGTCCTCGTCGCGAGCCAGACCGACGAACCCGATTCTGGCGTCGGGGATCAGCTCGGCGGCCGCGTCGATCATGCCGAGCCCGGCGCGCAGCACCGGAACCAGCAGCGGCGGACGGGCCAGCCGGATGCCTTCGGTGGGAGCGACCGGCGTGGTGATCTCGAAGCGCTCGACCTCCGCGTCGCGCAGCGCCTCGTAGATCAGGATGCCGGTCAGATCACGTAGTGCGGCACGGAAAGCCGGATTGGCCGTTCGCTCGTCCCGCATTGTGGTGAGCAGGGCGGCGACGAGTGGATGGTCCACGGTGAGGGTGCGCATGAGGGAACGATAAAGTCGGTCACGGGTGCGCCGCCGGATGCCACCGGACTTTTTTTCCGAAGCGGCGGAACCGAACCGGAACAGCGCGCGTCGAACCAAGTGGATGACGTACTCTGCCTGGGAACAACAGATGGGGGAAGCTCTGATGCGGAAGATGTCGGCGGACACCGAAGGCATTGCGGCCTACGGCGCGACCGCTCACGTCATGGCGGGTGAGATGGCGGCGGCCGGGGTGAGCGCCGCGGCGGCGGAGCCCGCGCTGCTCGGCCCGATCATGGGACTGATCGGCAGTGACTTCATGGCGGCCTACGCCGCGGCGCACGCCGGACACGTCGCCGCGATCGGCCAGCTCTCGGCAGTGCTGACCAGCATGGGTGGCGCGGCCACCGGCGCGGCGGCCGTCCTCACCGAGACCGACGCCACCCACGCGAGCGCGCTGCGGAACGCGGCCACCGAGGTGGAGTGAGCCTGTGATCGATGTCAACGCACTGGCGCAACCGATCCTCGACCTGCTCGCCAGCTTCGGCAGCGGCGTGCTGCCCGCGGGCGGTCCCACCGACGCGCTGCGCAGCACCTCGTCCGTGGTCGACCAGATCCACCAGATGGGCCGCGACAGCATCAACGGGATGAACGCCGCGTGGGACGGTCGCGCGGCCGACGCGGCCACCGCCAAGGCGCTGCGCGTGCAGACCTCCGCGGCCACCATCTCCGATCGTGGCAACGAGATGGCGACGGTCGTGAACCAGGCCGCGGGCGAGGTCGAGACGGGCCAGAAGGATCTCACCGACATCGCGCAGTCCTTCGTGAACACCGCGGCGAGCATGGGGCCGGTCCTGGCGACGCCGGAAGGTCTGACGGTGCTCGTCGGCTCCGCGATCGACCATCTCAACCAGGCCCTCAACGTCGTCGGCCGGGTCCAGAACGAATTGCAGACGCACACCGCGTCGATGAACGACCTCACCCCGCCGCCGACCACCCCGGCACTGGCCGGTGTCCCCGCCGCGGGCGTGCAGCAGGCGGCGTCCGGCGTGCTCAACGGTGCGGGCTCGCTTCTGAGCACCGCGATGGCCACACCGCTGCAGTCGCAGTCCTCACGCGGTTCCCGTGGTACACCCGGCACGACGGGCACCCCCAAACCGGACACCGGTTCGTCGGGCACGCCCGACGACGGCAAGGGCGTGAAGATCACGCTGCCCGACGGCAGCGTGGTGGAGGCGCCCAACGAACAGGCCGCCACGGCGGTCCGGTCGGCGATCGGCGCCGTGGGCACGCCCTATGTCTGGGGCGGCAACAGCCCGGGCGCGGGATTGGATTGCAGCGGGCTCACCAAGTACGCCTATGGCGAGGCGGGCGTCGACCTGCCCCGGCTCGCGTGCGACCAGGGCAACGGGGCCACACCGGTGTCGGCCGGTGATCTGATGCCCGGCGACCTCGCGATCTGGGACGGCCACGTGGCCATGGTGATCGGGAACGGCCAGTTGGTCGAGGCGGGTGACCCGGTCCAGATCAGCTCGATTCGAACGGAGAACTCAGGCATGGACTTCTACGGTTTCTACAGGCCGACGGCATGACCCGCCCCCCGGTTCCCAACGTCACGGTGGCGTCCAGCAGCAACCGGTCGGGCACCATCTCGGTGCGCGCGACCGATCAGGGCATGCCGGTCGAGATCAAGTTCGAGCGCAGCGAATACCGTTACGGCGCACAGTCGCTCGCCAACGAGATCCTGCGGCTCACCCGGCGTTCCGCCATCGCGGCGCGGGCGCGGCGGCGCGAACTGCTCGCCGAGTCGGGCATGCCCTCGGACATCCTCGACCGGCTCGGTCTGCCCACCCGCCAGCAGGCGGTGGACGAGCTGGACCGGATCGACGACGCGGATACGGGACCGACGACCTGGATGAGGCCGGTATGAGTGCGGAAATGGACGCCCTTGTCGCGGCGGCCACCCAGAAACTGGAGGCGCTGGAAGCCGCGCTGTACGGGTTGAAGCAGGTACGCGGGCGGTGGACCTCCGAGGACGGCGCGGTGAGCGTCGAGGTGAACAGCGACGGCGCACTGGTCGGCCTGAGCTTGGCGGAATCGGTCACATCGCTGCCGCCTGCCGAGGTCGGACAGTTGATCGTCTGGGCCTGCAGACAGGCCGCGGAGGACGCCGGAGCGCAGCGATCCAAGGTCGTTGCGACACTGAACGAGTCGTTCGTCCCCGCCGCGCAGCCGCCCGCAGGCACGAATGGGGGCGGGCCGGATAGTGCCTGACGCGGAAGGTCGATAGGCTTCCGCACATGGCTTCTGGAGACATCGTCCCGATCGAGCTCGGCCTGACCGACGGCGATCTCGTCACCCTGTGGGCACCGCGTTGGCGAGACGGTGACGACGAGTGGGAGGCGTTCCTCGGTCACGAGGACGCCCTCTACGGTTTCGAGTCCGTGGCAGAGCTGGCCGCCTTCATCCGCACCAACGCCGACAACGACCTCGTGGACCATCCGGCCTGGAAGGTCGTCGCGGGTCTCTCGGCGGTCGAACTGGAACCGGAGGAGAACTTCACCTTCGATCTGGTCGCCGTGCCGGAGCTCGCGGCGGGCGAACCCGACGTCGACAGCGTCGCCGAGCTGGAGGACACCCTCGGCATGGTGCGCAACATCGGCGAGGTGTGCGAACTCGAGACGGTCACCAAATTCTTCGGTTCCCATCCGGTGCTGGGCGCGCTGCCCGGCGGCGTGAGCGCGTTCGTCGGTCGCGACGGCGAGGAGCTGTGGGACCAGATCGGCGCCGCCATCGCCAAGGGCTGGGACGACGTCCTGGACGCCATCGACTCCGTCGTGCAGACGCCCGAGGTCGACGCCGAGGCGGTCGCGGTCGCCGAGGCCGAACTGCTGGCCGCCGAGGAGAACGTGGTCGACGCCGACGATGCCGCCGACAGCGACGAGGAGGAGGAGTTCGAGCCCGTCGACCTCGACGCGGAAGAGGACGACGACGAGGACGAGGACGAATCGTTCTGGCACGAGGTCGGCATCGACCCGGTCAAGATCATCACCTCCGAAGGCAGCGTCTTCACCCTGCGTTGTTACCTCGACGACGAGCCGATCTTCCTCGGTTCCAGGGGCTCGATCACGGTGTTCTCGTCCGAGCGCGCGCTGGCCCGCTACCTCGCCGACGACCACGAGCACGACTTGGCCCGCGTGAGCACGTTCGCCGACGTGCAAACCGCGGCGGTGGACGGCTCACTGGAGGTCGAGGTGACCGACGAGAACGTCTACGTGCTGCCCGGCTTGGCCGAGGACTTGGCCGAAGGCCCCGAGGCGGTCGACATCGAACAGCTCGATCTGGCGGTAGAGCTGTTCACCGACGCCGCCGACTACGCCGACGACGACACGGTGGAGCAGGCCCTGGCCCAGTCCACCCCGCTCGGCTGGTACGTCTCCTACCTGCTGAACCCCGACCCCACCCGGTTGGCGCCCAACCCGCCGTTCACCGCGGAGGCCCAAGCCTGGCGCGAACTGGAACGCAACCTGGAGTCCCGGCTCGACAAGCAGTAACTAGGGCAGCCGAATCCAGACCTGCTCGGCCTGTCCGAGCAGGCGTTCGTCGGCGCCGTAGACCGCGGTCGAGGCCCAGCATTTGCGTCCCTGTTCGCGGTGGAACTCGCCCACGACGACGCAGCGCTCATCGACTTCGGGGAGGTCGTGCACGGTGGCGGTCATCGAGCCGAGCAGAGCGGGACGTTCCAGCATGCCGGGTAGCGACCAACCGCCGGGGCAGTCCATCGCGGCCCACAGCAGCGGCGGCCCCAGCGGCACGGTGTCGTCGGGTATCCATGGCGCGGCCACTCGGTGCTCGTCGACTCGGCCGGGTTCGATGCGCAGCCCGTCCGCCCGGCCACTGCCGCAGACGAAGCAGGACGCGAAGATCTCGATGCTGGTGTAGCTGCGCGCTGCCTCGGTCGCGTCGGCGAAGGGGATACGCCCCGGGGCGTCACGTTCGAGTTCGCCGCTCTTGGACTCGGCGATCAACGTGTCACTGTCGTAGAGCCGCTCGGCCCGCACGTCGAGGGACGTCTCGAGCGGCGGTGGGCTGCGCAGGATGACGGTGACCGTCTGCTCGTCGCGCTGGGCGGCGAGCAGACCGGCCACGTAGCCACCGTTGCCGGAGTCGGGTGGTCCGTTGAACCGGCGGGATATGCGCAGTGTCGCCATATCGCCACGCCAGCGAACCGGTAGCCGGGCGGGCGCCAACCTCGCAGCCGACTCTGTCTCGTGCCCGTAGGACGCGTGCCGCCCCTAGCCGATGAGCACCGCGTATCCGGGCTTGATGATGTCGTCGATGATCCGCAGCCGCTCGGGGAACGGGATGAACGCCGACTTCATGGCGTTGATGGTGAAGCGTTCCAGGTCGCTCCAGCCGTAACCGAACGTCTCCACCAGCTTGAGCATCTCCTGGCTCATGCTGGTGTCGCTCATCAGCCGGTTGTCGGTGTTCACCGTGACGCGGAAGCGCAGGCGGGCCAGCAGGTCGAACGGGTGCTTGTCCAGCGAGGGCACGGCGCCGGTCTGCACGTTCGACGACGGACACAGCTCCAGCGGGATGCGCATGTCCCGGACGTAGTTGGCGACCAGCCCGAGCTCCGCGTCCTCGACCGCGCCGGGGACGCTGATGTCGTCGGTGATGCGCACGCCGTGGCCGAGCCGGTCACAGCCGCAGAACGCGAGCGCCTCGTGAATCGACGGCAGGCCGAAGGCCTCGCCCGCGTGGATGGTGAAGTGCGCGCTGTTGGCACGCATGTACTCGAACGCGTCGAGGTGTCTGCTGGGCGGGTAACCGGCTTCCGCGCCCGCGATGTCGAAGCCGCCCACTCCGCGATCTCGGAAGCGCACCGTCAGTTCCGCGATCTCCCGCGAGCGCGCCGCGTGCCGCATCGCGGTGAGCAGGCAGGTCACCACGATCGGATGTCCGCGCTCCGCGGCCGCCACCTCTCCCTCGCGGAATCCGGCCAGCGTGTGCTCGACCACCTCGTCCAATGTCAGCCCGCGCTCCAAGTGCTGTTCGGGGGCGAAGCGCACCTCCGCGTAGACGACGCCGTCGGCGGCGAGATCCTCGGCGCATTCGCGGGCGACCCGGCGCAGTCCCTCCGGGGTCTGCATCACGGCGACGGTGTGCGCGAAGGTCTCCAGGTAGCGTTCCAGCGATCCGCTGTCGGCCGCGTCGCGGAACCAGGCCGCCAGCGACGCCTCGTCGGTGGCGGGTAGGTCCTCGTAGCCGCTGTGCGCGGCGAGTTCGAGCACCGTCGCGGGCCGCAAGCCACCGTCGAGGTGATCGTGCAGCAGCGCTTTCGGCGCTTGGCGGATCGAGGCGAGAGTCAGAGGCATCGGTCCAGTCATGTATCGACGGTAGCCGCAGCGCGCCGAAACGGCAGCCGAGTCCGGCCGTGGCAACCATCTCGTTGCCCGCCGGATGCGGGCCGGCCCACAACCGGACACCGCTCGGTTCGGCGCGCACGTGCTCTGTGATGCGCAGCTTCCACCCTCGCGTATGCATTCGGCCCGGCGGCACTCCTGCGATCCGGCTGCGCAGCAGGGCCAGGGGCCGCCTGCCGGGCGGGCACAGGTGCGGCCGCCGTGGCGGTGCTGGGCGAGCGCATGGCACAGCCGATCGTTGCGGTGCGGACGCGGTTGCCGACGCGGGGCGTCAGGCGATGTGACGACCCCGCTGGGTTACCGCGGACAGTTCAGGACACGATGCGGTCGAGGATCAGCGCGGCTGGACCGGGCGCGGCAGTCGCCTCGATGGTGACGGCGTCGCGCAGGGCTGCCATGGCGCCGGCGAAGGCCTCGGGGGTGTCGGTATGCAGGGTGAGCAGCGGCCGGCCCGCGCTGACGGCATCGCCCGGTTTGGCGTGCATCTCGATGCCCGCGCCGGACTGCACCGGATCGCCCTGACGTGCCCGGCCCGCGCCGAGACGCCAGGCGGCGATACCGACGCTCAGCGCGTCGAGCCGGGTCAGCGTGCCGTCGGAGTCGGCGCGCACGGTCTCGGTGTGCTTCGCGGTGGGCAGCGGCGCGTCCGGGTCGCCGCCCTGGGCGCTGATCATCGCGCGCCAGTGATCCATCGCCCGGCCGTCGGCCAGCGCATCGACGGGGTCGGTATCGAGCCCGGCCAGCGCGACCATCTCGCGAGCCAAGGCGATGGTCAGCTCGACGACGTCCTCGGGACCACCGCCCGCCAGCACCTCCACCGATTCCGCGACCTCCAGGGCATTGCCCGCGGTGCGGCCGAGCGGGGTCTCCATGGCGGTGAGCAGCGCGACCGTCCGGACGCCCGCGTCGGCGCCCAGTTCGACCATCGCGGTCGCCAACTCGCGCGCCCCGGCGAGTGTCTTCAGGAACGCTCCGGAGCCGACCTTGACGTCGAGCAGCAGCGCCGCGGTGCCCTCGGCGATCTTCTTGCTCATGATCGAGCTGGCGATCAGCGGGATCGACTCGACCGTGCCGGTGACGTCGCGCAAGGCGTAGAGCCGCCGGTCCGCGGGCGCGAGGTCGGCGCCTGCCGCGCAGATCACCGCCCCGACGGCCGGGTCGGCCAGCAGGTCCCGCATCCGCGACGCCGGCACGTCCGCCTGCCAGCCGGGGATGGACTCCAGCTTGTCCAGCGTGCCGCCGGTGTGACCGAGGCCGCGCCCGGACAACTGCGGCACCGCGGCGCCGCATGCGGCGACCAGCGGAGCCAGCGGCAGCGTGATCTTGTCACCGACGCCGCCGGTCGAGTGCTTGTCCACGGTGGGGCGCGGCAGGCCCGCGAGATCCATGCGCCGCCCGGAGGCGATCATGGCGGCGGTCCACCGCGCCGTCTCGCGCCGGGTCATCCCCCGCCAGACGATCGCCATGGCCAGCGCGGACATCTGCTCGTCGGCCACCGTGCCGCGGGTGAACCCGTCGACCACCCAGTCGATCTGCGCGTCCGACAGCTCGCCGCCGTCCCGCTTGGTGGTGATGATCGAAACCGCGTCGAGTGCCGTCACGGTGGCCAGTTTGGCACGAGCCGACGTGCACCCGGGTTCTCGCCGATGGGATGGAAACGCCGGCCCGCTCCGCGGTCGCCTTCGCCGCGAGGGATGCCGCTACCTTCGCCCGGCGTCCAAATCGTCCGGCCCGAACGCGTCCGGCAGCAGCGCGCGCAACGGCACCGCACCGGCCTTGTGATCGACCAGGAGATCGGCCCCGCCGTGCTCGTAGAGCAATTGGCGGCAGCGACCGCAGGGCATCAGTATTTCGCCGCGAGAATCGGTCACCGAGACGGCCACCAGACGCCCCCCGCCGCCCGAAATCAAGTTACCGATGAGTACACATTCGGCACACAGGCCTAATCCATATGAGACATTCTCCACATTGCATCCCGTGACGACACCGCTATCCGTTAACCCAGCAGCTCCCACGGGGAAGCGGGAGTACGGAGCATACGCTCTCT
>NZ_JBEXYF010000066.1:7836-12623 GCF_040630775.1 Nocardia sp. NPDC005745 | reverse complement strand
TGCGGGCGCAGAGGTCGCTGTCTCACGATCGTGCTCTCTACGGTGAATTCGGCCGACGGACCGCCGTCATCGCAGTGACGGTGCGGTGGCCGCGCAGCAGAATGGTTCGCACACCTCGACGAACCCGTATCGGGTCGTCACGTAGATGGAGAACACGAGATGCACATCATGCGTCGTATCCAGCGGTCCCTGGTCGTCGGTACCGCCGCGGTCGCGGCGATCGCCGCGGTGTCCGGTACCGCCTCGGCGAATACCGCCGAGCGCGACATCGAATGGACGGTCCGCAACGAGGGCAGGTCGGTCGTGGCCGAGGTCGACTCCGGTCAGTTCCGTGTGGCGGGCAACGCGCTCGAGCTGGTCGATGATGCCGGCGCCCTGGTCCTCCAGGTTCCGCTGGCCC
This sequence comes from Nocardia sp. NPDC005745, assembly GCF_040630775.1. Taxonomy (NCBI): domain Bacteria; kingdom Bacillati; phylum Actinomycetota; class Actinomycetes; order Mycobacteriales; family Nocardiaceae; genus Nocardia; species Nocardia sp. NPDC005745. The sequence goes on along the minus strand of NZ_JBEXYF010000066.1, from coordinate 12,223 downwards.
TGCCGGTCAACGACACCGTCGTGGCACTGGCGGTGGACTACGACAATCACTCCGCGCGCCTGACACCGGTCACCCGGGTCGCACCTTCCGATGTCCCGGTGGCGCCGGTCGTCACCGCCGACGAGATCGGCCTGATGGCCATTCCCGCCGCCATCGCCATGGGATCGGCCATCGGTTCGGCCATCGGCGGGGTACTCGGGTTGATCGTCGGCTGCGCGGTGGGCGCGGCGGGCACGCTCGCCGGCTGCGCCGTCGCGGGGGCCGCCGCCGCCGGTACCGGCGCGACGATCGGTGGCGTCATCGGTGCGGGTATCGGCGCGATCGTCGGCGCTCTGGCACCAACGCCGTAAATATCGCCCAACCAGGCGGCGCGGCTCGGCGCGGTGGGCTGCGCCGCCGCCTCACAGCGGTTCGGTGACACCACCGCGGCGGACCGCGCTGGGCGAACTCCCGGTCCAGCGGTAGTAGGCACGGCGGAAGTCGCGACCGCAACGGAAACCTGTTTCGCGCGCGATCGCCTCGATGGTCGATCCGGACTCCCGCAGCAGCAGAGTGGCGCGTCGTTCGCGTGCACTGTCCCGTAGGCTACTGAAACTGACTCCGGCGGAGTGTAATCGACGGCGAAGCGTGCGCTCGCTGACATGCAGATGGCGGGCGATGTCGGCGGCAGTCATCAGGACGCCGTACCGGTCGAGTAGCGCTTCGATCGCAGCGATGATTTCGGAACGCTCGTGTGGGCCACGCAGCAACCGGCGGCAGGCCTCGCTGGCCGCCTCACGGGTGGGCCTGTGGGCGAACGGGAGAGCGCGTTCGAGAATCGAGGCGGGGTACGAGATGCTAGCGGAGTCGGCCTCGAAGGTGACCGCGCTACGGAAGACACGGTAGTACATAGGTGCGTAAGCGGGGGCGGCGTAGGGGAATTCGATCGCGATCGGATTCAGGTCGGTGCCGAGCATCGTTCGAAGGAAGACGACTGTCGAGGCCAATGCTTCCTCGATCAGGAACGCGGTCAGCCTCGGATCGGGAATCCGGGGCGTCACCGTCATCGCGACCTCGTCGGCGTCGATCTCGAATCCGGGATCGACCAACGATCCTCCGGCCCGATGGAGTTCTGCACACAGGGTCAGCGCTTCGGCGATGGTCTCGCACGCACTCAGGGCCACCCCCAGCATCCCGGTGGAGACCAGGACATCGCGACCTCCCACGCGCAGTCCCAGTGGCCCCTGCGGCAGGGCATCGAGTGCGCGAGCGAGCACGGTCGCGTTCTGCTGCAACGACATCCGCGCGGAACCCAGAACTGCCGGATCCGTTGCGGCGATGTCGACGCCGTCGAACCACGGCGAGATCGCGACATCGTGGCGTCGGCCGATGTCGATCACGCCGGTCAGGATGATCGGGGGAACGACGTCGTCTACCGATCCATCGACGGACCCCTGCCGGGAAAGGTGCCGCATACTGTGACCTCGATGCTGAGTGAACGCCGCGTACGCGGCGGGGGACGGCGACTCGACCGCAGCGACCCAACTCGGGATGTGCACGCCCCTGTGCGCCGAGAATCGATCGACCACCCGCGACGATAGTCCAGATCGGCCGTATCGCCGGCGTAGCGGCGATGGTGTCCTTCGCCTGGGCAGCGACGGTCTCGCTGGTTCGGCAGGACCGCTTCGCATCCGAGCTGGTCAACCGACCAGTTGGAGGAAATCGGGTCCGCACCCGCTCGCGCGCAGGCCACGGCCCGTAATCGACATCACATCGACGCGACGGGGCGTCCGGCGGGCCATCCGACTACCTCGACCTCCGGCTGAACGGCACTCGCGGTGCTGCTGATGGACACCGCCGCCGCGCGCCCCTGATCGTCCCCGCCGGCAGCGCGTCCGCCCCGATCTTCCTCGCCACCGGGGATCGCCTTCATCCAGGACATGGCCGCTCATCGCCACCGGGACGTACCGCCGATCGCGAACCGGACGCGCTGAACTCGGCGCGCGGCATTCGAGCCGAGCGTCAGTTCCTGCCGTCGAGCGCAGGCATCATCGCGGGGCACCGCTCATGGCGCAGGCCGCCTGCGAGCAGATCGCGACAGGACCGGTCGAGCTGCCGGCCCGCGCCATGATCGCGACCCAGAATCAGGAGATGAGCCTCCTGACCGTCCAGCTCGATCCGGCGGCACGACAGGCCGAGGCCCTTGTCAGCTCAGCGACGCGATGCCGAGATCGGCGGACACCATGGCCATGAACGCGCGCATCGCCGACACCATGTCGAAACTCTCGTCGAGCAGCCACTGGTGTTCCAGGCCGATGAAGGCCGCGATGATCAGGGCGACGATCGTGTCGATGTCCACGTCCGCGGAGATCTCGCCGCGCTCCCTGGCTCGGAGTCCGAGCGCGACATAGTCGGCGCGCATCTGTGCCATGCGTCGGCGCGACCACCGCGCCGCCACTTCGGCACCTTCGCCGGTGGCCAGCGCGCACACATGTGCCAGCCGGATCACCTCGCGCGATACGAGATTGCGCTCGGTCGTCGCGACGACCCGCGCGAGCAGTTCGGGGAGGGTGAGGTCGTCGACGAAGGAGTCGGTGGACTCGTCATGTTGCTGGAGCACAGCCAGCAGCAACGACATCTTGTCCGGGAAGTGATGCAGCAGTCCGGGCCGGGACAATCCGGCCCGCTTGGCGATGGCGTGCAGCGACGATCCGGCGTAGCCGCGCTCGGCGAACACCGCGAGCGCGCTGTTGAGGATGCGCTCGCGGGCCGTTCGTCCCGCGTGCGTCGCGACCGCTGTGCGTGCCATCCGAATCTCCTTCGATCCGTCGCCACTGTACAAAATCGGCCGGATCGGCGGTCGGGTGCGCGACCTATCCCGACCCGGTGGGCGGCAGCGCGGGCAAACCGGGCAACCGCAGCGGGGAGTTGGGTACGCCTGCACCGTTCGGGTCCTGGAGGCCGTCACTGTTGGCATACGGGCTGGTACCGGGGGCCGCTTGCAGGGTGGTCAGATACTTCCATCCACCGGCGAGCAGACCGGCCGTACCGCCGACCACACCGCCGACCACACCGCCGGCGCCGGCGAAAGCGCCGATGGCGGCGGGCAACGTGGCCACACAGCCCGGCCCGACGACCAGGCAGGTGCTCGCTCCGACCGCCGCGCCGATGACGGCGCCGAGGACGGTCCCGGCGATCAGGCCGACCGTCGGCCCGACCGACATGGCGGTGGCGAAGTCGCCGAGTGCCAGCTGATTCTCCAGGGCGCCGGCCACCGGCCGAGGATCGGTCTCGACCGGTTTCAGGGTCAGACTGCGCCCGTCGTCGCCGACCCGCGTCGCGACCGGGTACGACACGCCGTCCCGTGTGTAGGCGGTCGGCAGCGTCTCGAGGCGCATGCCCCCGCTGTCGAAGACATCGACACCGTGGCCGCCCGCCGCGGGCGCGACACTGCCCGCGCGCAGCGACAGAACTACCGCGCCGTCGAGGATCGCGACGCCGTAACGCACCGTGGCGTCGGGTGTCGCGTGCGACGGCGCGGGGATCGTCGCCAGCACGGCCGCCGCGAGGGCCACCGTCCCGAGGCCACCTCTGATCACTCTCATCACCGCGCTCCGCTCATCGCTGCGTCGCCGGACGGGACAGATCCGGTGCGTACCTGCTGGTGCCCGGCGCGCCGTTGAGGGTCGTTACGTAGTCGTAGAGCGCAACGGCGACCGAGGGACCGGCCACCGCGATCATCCCGATCACGCCGCCCGCGGCGGCACCGATACTCAACACCGGCAGCACGGCGACCACGCATGCCACCGAAATGGCCGCGCAGGTGGCGCCTGCGACCGCCACCCCGATCCCGATACCGATGGCGGCCCCGATGGCGGTGCCGATCAGGGTACCGACCGACGTCGAGACGCTCACGGCATTGATCAGGTCGTTCGTCGCCAGCTGGTTTTCCAACGCAGACGCCACCGGACGCACCGCGGCGCGGTCGACACCGGTCAGATCGGGTCGCAGGCGCACCGTGTGACCGTCGTCGGAGATCTGGTAGGCGAGCCCTACGGGCATACCGTCGACCCGCGCCGACAGCGGCAGTCGGTCGAGGATCTGCCCCGCGTCGTCGCGCAGCAGCAGTGTGGTGGTCGCCGTGTCGAACGCGAAGTGCCCGTCCGCGACGGTCGTGACCACGGCATCGTCGACCAGGGCAGCGCGGAACTCGACACCGGGCGACCGGATCTCGGGCGAGGCGTGGGCGGCAGTCTGCGTGAAAGCCATTGCACCTGCCAGGAGCGCACTCGCGCAGGCGATCTTCCTGATTGTCATCGAAAGAGTCCTCGGGTCAGCGAGCTTCGTCGGGCGAAGACTCGTACAGCGGGCCTACCGACTAAACGGTAGGTCAGCTTGAGAAAATGTG
>NZ_JBEXYF010000066.1:0-7738 GCF_040630775.1 Nocardia sp. NPDC005745 | reverse complement strand
GGTGCCCTCAGAAACATGCGCGGCCCGATCGGGTCCACGCTGGTCTTTGCCATCATCATCGCGATCTGTTCCGACGCGATCGAGCTGCCGCCGACCGGCGAGCGGGAACCGGCCACCACCGACGCGGCCCGGCAACTCGCCGACCGGTCGGAGCTTTCCGGTGTCGACGCCGCCGGGAAGCTGGTGGGCATGATCGACGCGCACGCCCACCTCACCGCTGCCGAAGCGTTCGGCGGTGCGCTGCGGTGCGGGCGACCCTTCGCCGAGGGTGGTGTCGCGACGGCTCTCGCGCCGTGCCCTGAGCAGGCGGGGGCACAGCCGGGTTCGCTGCTCGAGGCGGTGATCGGCGGTGGTGCGCCGGTGCCCGATGGGGGCGGGGGCTGGCCCGGCTTCGAGTCCTGGCCCCGGCACGACACGGTGCTGCACGAACAGGCTCAGATCGATGGCATCGAGCGGGCCTGGCGGGCCGGTCTGCGCGTGGTCAACACCCTGCTGGTCGCGAACCGGGTGATCTGCGAGTTGTCTCCGCAGCGGCGCCACCACGCCTGTGACGAGATGGAAGAGATCCACATCCAGGCGAACTATCTGCGCGCCATGCAGGATCACGTCGACGCGACCCATGGCGGCCCCGGCCGGGGCTGGTTCCGTATCGCCACCTCACCCGAGCAGGTCAGATCGATCGCCGCGCAGGGGAAACTGGCGGTGATCATCGGGGTCGAGAACTCCGAATTGTTCGGCTGCCGCGAAATACGCGATGTCGCGCAGTGCACCGTCGCCGACATCGACCGGGGGCTCGACGAGATGCAGGCTCTCGGGGTGAGCAATCTGTTCCCGGTCCACAAGTTCGACAATGCCTTCGGCGGCACCCGTTTCGATCCCGGTCTCGCAGGCGCCGCCATCAATGTCGGCAACCTGCTCGCGACTGGGCACTGGTGGCAGGCCGAATCCTGCACCGGCGCCGCCGATCACGAGCAGCTGTTCGCCGACTCGGCACTGAGCGATCTGCTCGCGGGCGGTGCCACCGGACTGCCCTCGGGTACCGTGGTGCCCGTCTATCCGAGCGGGCCGGTGTGCAATATCCGCGGTCTCACCGCACTCGGCCGTCATCTCGTGCACGGCATGATCGCGCGCGGCATGGTGATCAATATCGATCACATGAGTGTGCGCGCCGCGCGCGACACCCTCGAGATCGCCGAAGCGGCCGGATATCCGGGCATCATCTCGGCGCACACCTGGGCGGACCGGGAAATGGTCGACCGGGTGCTCGCACTCGGTGGATTCGTCGGGAGTTACGCCTACGCCGCCGCCGATGCCGGGGACGGCGAGCCGGACTTCCTGTCGGAATGGCGCGCCAACACCTCGGGGCCGCACGGCGATCGGGTGACCGGTTACGGCTACGGGTCCGACGTCAACGGACTCGCGGTTCTGGCGGCCCCGCGGCTCGATGCCGCGCAGCGACCGCTCACCTACCCGTTCCGCGCTCCCAATGGGGTCGAGTTCGACCGTCAGCGCGTCGGTGATCGCGTCTACGACCTCAATCTCGACGGTGTCGCTCAGTACGGGCTCTATGCCGACTGGTACGCCGATGTCATCCGGACGGCAGGCGACGACGGCGACGAACTCGCCTGCGAGCTGATGAACGGCGCCGAGGACTTCGTCGCCATGTGGGAATCCGCGCGCCGATGACCAGCGGTACCGCGCGGGCACGCACCACACCCGTCCCACCCGTCGGCGCCGGATGGCTGATCACCTTCGTCCTCGCCATGACCGGGGTGGCGGCGGGCTGGTTCGGCCCGCTGCAGATCCTGCTGCCCGCCCAGGCCGAAGCATTCGAAGCGGCCGAAGCGGGCAGCAAGGAGGCGGCGCTGGCGCTGGTGTCGGGCACCGGCGCCCTGGTGTCACTGATCGCCAACCCGCTGTGGGGGGTGCTGTCGGACCGGCTCCGCTCGTCCCGTGGTCCCCGCGTACCCGTCATTCTCGCGGGCACCGCGATCGGAGTCCTCGGTCTGCTGATCCTCGCCAACGCACCGTCGGTGGGCTGGATGGTCACCGGATGGGCGTGTGCGCAGCTGGGCCTGAACGGTCCGGCCGCCGCGTATGCCGCGCTCATCGCCGATCGGGTACCGCCGTCGCAACGTGGTCTCGTCGGCGCTCTGTTCGGGATCGCGCAGACCCTCGGAGTGGTCACCGGCACAGCCCTCGCCGTCGCCTCGGATTCGAGCGGCGCTGGATACGTCGCCCTCGCGATCGCGGTCCCCGCGCTCGGCGCGGGTTGGCTGCTCGCGCAAGGGCGGCGGTCCGGAGATTTCGGCACCGCGCTACCGCCACCGGTCGCGGCAGGCCGGCTGCGCGGCGGACTGCCCCCGTTGTTCGCATGGGCCTGGGGTATGCGGTTCCTGATGAACTTCGGCAACGCGCTGATCCTGCTGTATCTGTACTTCTATCTCGACGATGCCGTCGGTGTCGAGGATCCCGAGACGGCCGTGCTGCTCGTCACCGTGCTCGTGGTCCTCATCGCGGCGGCCACGGCGGGCGTGGCGGGCGGGCTGTCCGACCGGCTGCGCAGGCGCCGTGCGTTCGCGGTCGCCGCGGCGGGCGCGACCGTCGCCGGAACCGTCACCCTCGCCACCCTGCCGCCCTATCCGGTGGTGATCGGCGCGGCGACGGCGCTCGGCTGCGGCTGGGGGCTCTATCTCGCCGTGGACATGGCGATGGTCACCGCCACCCTCACCGACCCGACGACGCACGCCACCATGCTCGGCATCGCCAATATCGCGGCTGTACTTCCCCAGGTCGCCGCCCCGCTGGTGGCCGCTGCGCTGGTGGCAGGCCCGCTCGGCTACTCCGGCCTGTACGGGCTGGCAGCGCTCACGGCCGCCGGAGCCGTGCTTTGCGTCGCCCGTCTGCCCGACCGCTACTGAGACGACCGCTCCCACATCAACTCTCGACCCGAGGACATCCATGCCATCGTCACCGCCGCAGTTCCCCTTCGACTTCCGCTTCGGGATGGCCACCGCAGCAGCGCAGATCGAGGGTGCAGTCGCCGAGGACGGGCGCGGTGTCAGCATCTGGGACACCTTCGCCGCCCGGCCCGGCACCATCCGCCACGGCGGCACCCCCGCGGTGGCCACCGACCACTACCACCGCTATCGCGAGGACATCGAGCACCTGCGCGACGCCGGAATCCACGACTACCGTTTCTCCATCGCCTGGCCGCGCGTCGTCCCCGACGGACGCGGCGCGATCAACCATCCCGGACTCGACTTCTACGAACGCCTCGTCGACGCACTGCTGGAAGCCGGCATCCGCCCGGTGCCCACCCTCTATCACTGGGACCTTCCGCAGCCGCTGCAAGAGGCGGGCGGCTGGCTGCGACGGGGAACGGCCGAGGCCTTCGCCGACTACACCGACATCGTGGTGCGGCGCCTCGGCGATCGAGTCACCGACTGGCTGACCCTCAACGAGATGAACGTGCACACCCTCTACGGACACGTCCTCACCGATCACGCCCCCGCCCTCGGGCTCGGCCTCGAGGCTTTTTCCGCCGCACACCACCAGTTGCTCGCCCACGGGCTGGCCGTCCGGACGATCCGCGCGCACGGCCTCGCCCGCGTCGGCGTGGTCGGCCAGCACTACCCGGTGCGACCCGCCTCGGAGGCACCCGAGGATGTCGAGGCCGCCGATACCTTCGCCACCCTCACCCACTGGACCTTCGCCGACCCCATCCTGCTCGGCCGTTACCCCACCGACGAGGTCACCGCGCTGATCGCCGCGACCACCGGCCTCGACGAGGATGCCCTGGCCGCCGACCTCGCCGTCATCTCCGAACCGCTCGACTTCTACGGGGTCAACTACTACGAACCCGTCAGTATCGAAGCACCCCGCCCCGACAAAAACTACCGCGGCGTCCTCGAGGTCGACATCCCCGCCGGCATGCCCTTCTCCCCGGTCGCCATCCCCGATGTCGACCGCACCGACTTCGGCTGGGCCATCGTCCCCTCCGGCCTCACCGACATCCTCACCGAAATGCGCGCCCGCTACCCCGGCCTGCCGCCGATCGTCATCACCGAGACCGGCGCCTCGTTCCACGACGAGCCCGGCCCCGACGGGCGCGTCCCCGACACCCGGCGCATCGAATTCCTCGACGCCCACCTGCGCGCGGTGGCCGCGGCCGTCGCCGACGGCATCGATGTGCGCGGCTTCTATGTATGGTCCGCACTCGACAACTTCGAATGGGCCGCCGGCTACCAGGAACGCTTCGGCCTGATCCACGTCGACTGGAAAACCCTGGCACGTACCAGAAAGGACTCCTGGTACTGGTACCGCGACACCGTGCGCGCGCACCGGCAGCGGTCCTGACGGTGCGACGGTGCGGACGGCGCACCACCCGCCCGCCGCCCGGCGGGCGTTCGGCGTCCGTACCGGTCCGCCGCCCAGGTCAGCCTCTGCCGGAGGGTTCGGTTTCGGAAACGAGCAGATCGGAGAGGTTCTGCATGGATCGGCGCATTCCCGCACGCATCCCCGGCTTCTGCACGCGATCGATCAAGCGACCGATCACGCCGAGTCCGGGACGGTAGGTCACCCGATAGGTCATCTCGGTTCCGGCAGTGCCGTCCTCGAAGGTCAAGGGCCGGAACTCGAAAATATTGGTGAGATCCCGCATGGGTTCGAAGCCGGTTCCGTGATCCACCCGGCGCCGCAGCGGCTCGATTTCCCGGACGGTCCACTGCGAACGGGTCGTGAGCGGCCCGATCGTGGTGTTGCGTTCGGCATAGGTCTTGCCCACCTGTGCTGTTCCGTGGTGATCGGTGACCGAAAGGACGGCGGCGACCCATTCGTCGTAGCGGTCCGTCGCGGACACCACCTCCCAGACTCGCTCGACGCTCGCGGGGATGACGGCCTTCTCCTCCACGGTGACCGGAGTGGACATGTTCGCGTTCCCTTTCTCGACGCTCGCCCGCATTCGTTCGAGCGGTACCGAACTCATCGTTGTGGAACCGTCTCCGGTGCATCGGCGAGAACCGCACAGGCCGCCTGCTCACCGGAACGGACCGCGCCCTCCATGAATCCGTTCCAGTACGGCGACAGTTCGGCACCCGCCCAGTGCACACGATCGAAGCGCCGCCCCAGCCAGGGGCCGTACTCGGTGAGCACGCCGGGGCCGGCGACAGCGGTGGGGCCGCCCAGCGTCCACGGCTCGCGCGTCCAGTCCTGCTCGAAATAGGACGACGGGCGCAGGGCCTCCGGCCCGACGGCGGCGGCGAAAGAGCGCAGCACCGCACCGCGGCGTTCCCGGCCACTACGTGGCGACCAGGTCCGCCATGCCTGTCCCCCTAGGAAACCCATCAGGATGCCCGGCGCGCCGGAGGGTGGAGTGTTGTCGAACATCGAGCAGATGGGTGCGCCGTCGCGGAAGACCGCACTGCCGTTGAGTCCGGCCTCGCGCCAGAACGGCTCGGGATAGATCGCCTCGCATTTCATCAGGGTGCCGAAGGGCAGCCGCTGCAACAATGCCTGCTGTTGGGCCGGTAGCACCGGATCCCAGCGCAGCCGCCCGGCCAGCACCGGCGGGATCGCCACGATCACCGCCTCGGCGGTCCAGGTGCGCGCACCGGCGCTGACCGTCGCCCGTCGCGCATCCTGTTCGATCGCGGTCACCGGCGCCGACAGCACGACCCGTTCTCTCAGATCGGCCGCCAGCCGTCGCGACAGCTCTTGCGCGCCGCCGACGAATCGCGATTCCTGGGCTCCGCCCGCCACACCGATGCCACGCGCCAGCGTGCCCGGATGGGTCTCGTTGCCGAACGTCGCGATGTACCAGAGACCGAACAACAGCGACGCGTCACGGGCGGAACCACCGAACGCGGAGCCGAGGAACGCGTTGACAAGGTCGAGGGCGCCCCGGCCCAGCGTCGTTCGCCGCAGCCAGCTCTCGAAGGTCATCCCGTCCAGCCGCGACGCGTCGCGCGCGGTCCACGGCGCGACCACCGGGATCCGCTCCGCCATCCGGTCGATGCGGTGCATCGCCACGCCGAGATCGGGCAGAGCCAGCAGATCGGGTGGGATATCGCCGGTATAGCGCGTGCCGCGCCCGTTCTTGACATAGACGCTCGCACCAGCGGTGTTGGCCCGGAAGGTCTCGACACCGAGTTCTCCGGCCAGCCGGAGCAACCGGTCCTGGGTCGGGCCGATGAACTGGCCGCCGACCTCCACGACCTGGCCGTCACCGAGGTCGTGATCGAACGTCCGCCCGCCCACCCGGTCCCGGGCTTCCACGACGACGACGTCCAGGCCGGCGCTTCGCAGCCGTCTGGCAGCGACCAGCCCCGCCAACCCGGCTCCGACCACCACGACGTCGCACGCGTTCACTCGGCCACCTCCCGGGTGTAGGCGGCTACGTATCCGCGCAGCGCGGTTTTGGTCTCGCGCAACAGGTCCGGGTCACCGTCGGGATCGAGCCGGAACGCCTCCTGCAGGGCCGCGTCGGCGATGACGTGGCCCGCGTAGCAGACATTGGCGAGCCGGTCAATGTCCGGCAGGACCCGTTGGGCCAGTAGGACTTCCGCGAGTGTGACAGCCATCCGCTTCTTGTGCTCGCGGTCGGCGGCGCGAGTCGCGTCGGTGAGGTGCCTGCTGAACCACAGTGCGCGGAATCCGGGTGCGGACCGATACAGCTCCGCGAACACATCCACCAGTTCCGCGATCGGGTCCGGCCAGCGTCGTGCACGAGCGCGCTCGGCCAACTCTCTCATCGCGTCCTCGAGCCGTCGCAGGTACGACTCCGCGAGCGCTTCGATGATCGCCTCGCGATCGGGCAGGTACTGGTAGAGCGACCCGACCGAGATGCCCGCGGCCGCGGCAACCCGTGAGGTGGTCAGCGCCTCGGGGCCGGACTCGGCCATGAGCCGGTCGGCCACCCGCAGTATGTGCTCCAGTCTCTCCCTGCTGCGCGCCTGCTGAGGCACCCGGCGCAGTGCCGCCGAAGCGATCACGAGCTGCCCGTCCATCTCCACCCGCTTCCGTGACGTGAATCTGACTTTCTTTCACATTTACCGTTAGGCTAGCCGCATGACCGCGATCACGCTGCCCGAACAGCGCCGAGAACTGGCCGAGGTCTGCCGGATGCTGTCCGCGAAGGGCCTGCTCATCGGCACCTCCGGCAATGTGAGCAGCCGATTCGCCGACCAAGTGGTGATCACGCCCACAGGAGCCGAGCTGGCAGGCATCGATGCCGATGATCTCTGTGTGCTCACCCTGGACGGCACCCAGATCGCCGGAGCGCTGGCTCCCACCTCCGAAGTGGATCTTCACCTCGGGTGCTATCGCGAACTCGGCACCGGCGCGGTCGTACACACTCACGCACCGAAATCCGTCGCGGTCGCGTGCGCCGAGACGCACCTGCCCGTCTTTCATTACCAGCAGCTTCTGCTCGGCGGCGATACGCACGTCGTGCCGTTCCACCCGTTCGGAACTCCCGGACTGGCCGAGTCCACGGTGCGGGCGCTGCGCGGCAAGCAGGCCGCGCTGCTGGCCAATCACGGCGCGGTGACGATCGGGGCATCTCTGGGTCAGGCCGCCGACCATGCCCTGCTGCTCGAGTGGGCGTGCGCGATCTACCTGGATACCCGGCGACTCGGCGGTCCCCGCCTGCTCGACGACGAGCAGCAAGCCGCGGTGATCCGGGCCGCGACGGCGCGCGGATACGGCGCGACCCGCCCCGCACAGATCGACAACCCCG
>NZ_JBEXYF010000065.1:0-13424 GCF_040630775.1 Nocardia sp. NPDC005745 | reverse complement strand
GAGTTGTGTGTGGAGAGTGAGAGTTTCGCGTCGTTGTGGGCGTTGAATGATGTGGCGGTGCCGGTGAGTAGGACGAAGCAGGTGCGGAATTTGGCTGTGGGGGAGTTGGAGATGTTTTTGACGAGTATGTCGTTGCCGTCGGTGCCGAATGCGTGGATGCAGGTGTATACGCCGACCGATGAGGTGGCGTGGGGTAAGTTGCGGGAGTTGTTGGCGATGAGTCCGGAGGAGCGGGGGCGTCCGTGGGTTGAGCATCGGGAGATGTATCACGCTGCGGCAGGCTGAGTCTCGCCGTTCATGCGGTGTCGTGGGCGAGTTCACCGCGCGTGGTGTCCCGGATCGTTCAAGGCTCGCCGGGAGGAATGAAGCCGGCGCAAGCGCGTGCGGCATCGAGTGGAAGCCCCGACTCCTTCGTCGTCCTCAAATCAGGAGAGTGCGGCCTCACGAAGTGTAGTGGGGTGATGTGCTCGATTGTCCCGAGACTTCAGGGATCTGGCTCGTATGTCCGGTTTGTGGCGTAGCCGCCGTGCCACCATCGCCGGAGCACGGCGAGTTGACGCTCGGTCAGCGGACCGGAAAGCCGTCGCTGGACCTCGCTGATGTAGGCAAGTTCCTCGTCAGTCCATTCACGCGACTGACCGTTGTTCTCACCCATGCCGCGCCACCTGGGGGTGTTGCTGGTGAGCGGCCCGGCTCGCGGGAAATGGGCGCACTGTGCGCGCGACTTGGCTGGTGAAAATCCAAGTAGAAGCTGGCAAGCATCCACCAGCTACCGCGCTACGGGTATCAAGCGGCATGAAGTCACCTCGTTGGTGACCTGCCTGCCGATTCTCCCGACACCTATTGAAGCGCATCTTTGTTGCCTCGCGCCACCTGCGTGTTCGCAGACAACAGGAGTCGCGGGTTGACACCGCCGACAGGAGACGTTGGCGCTCGGTGTGCCGATGGCAGGAACAGGACGGATGTTCCTGTGATCGCTCATGGAGACGGCGACGTTCGATGCTGGCGCGGAGCCGTGTCCACTCGACCCAGGTTCAAGTCTCCCCAATCGATCCCGACGCGCCTCATCAAGCCTGGTCAAAAGCACTTTGCGGCGAAGCCCGGCGCTGGATGAGTCCCATCAGATCCGGACATTTCCCGTCGAAAGTGTGAGATTTTGGTGAGATGGATCGAATCGGCTCCATGGTTGGCATCTCCATCTGGGCGTCAAAAGGCTCACTGCTTCGACTCCGTGTCTGACGCCGGTCGAACAGTAAGTCGGCCCGGGCAGGACAGGCGCGATCTTGGGTGGCAGCTCACGTGTTCGACCGTTGCGGCGTGTCGCCGACACGACACGCTGGCCCACCCGCGCGGTAGCTACTTTTTGGCAACCTCGACTGAGGCCTCATCCCTTCAGGATTCGCTGTTCGCGTGTACGGCTTGGATGGCGGCTTCGTCGGGCGAGTAGCGTAGGGATCCATGGGAGTCTCGTCAACATCGCTGACTGCGCAGGGACAGATCCCCGAAGGGGCGATCACGGCATAGCGATCAGCCAGTTGCCCCGGTCGCGGCCCGCAACTGTGGGGTCGGAGCACTCGGGAGGCCTTGAGGGTCACGCAAGGTCGGCCACACCTCGGTTTCCGATAACTGAACAGCCAGCAAGGACAGCGCTTGGCCGCCGAATTCAACGGTCAGAGATCCCCGGTATGTGGCAGGACCAAACTGCTGCCACACGTCAGAGTATTTCGCGTTAGTTCAGCCTTCTGGGCGTACACCCCGTGTGCAGCGAGCGCAGTCTTCGTTATCCAACGCATCGGTCGTGCCACATTGCCCACACGACCAATGTGTTGCCGACGTTGTATCGAGGCGGGCATGGGGAGGGCGAACCGACTAGTCGGGGTCGTTATACCGTGCTTCTATGATCGAACCTCCAGTTTCGAGATCTTCAGTTGAGACAGTTCGCGCCGCGATCCGGTAGTCCGGGGATTCCGTGTCGCTTCCGTCTGAAGCCTGGTTCTGGCCCAAATTTTGTGAAGTCGCTCGTGCTGTTGGCTACTCGCTCAACAGGATTCGCTTCCTCGACAGGTCGGGCTTGGCGCGGCCGAACATCTGCCGTTTCAACATCTTGATCCGGTTGACGTGGCCCTCGACCACACCGCTGCTCCAACGCATGCTCAGACCCGCGGTGACCGCGTCCTGATCGCGACGCAGGCCACGAACGAACGACTGCAGCGCAGGCTGGTCATCGGCATCGACGCAGCTCATCCACCATTCGAGCTGCTTGCCTTTCAGTTCGGTCATCATGACCGCGAACGCGCGGACATGGCTGGTGAGGGATTTCAATTCCGGGCTGGCGTCGAGGATCGCGTCGAGGCGCCGCTGGTCGTCGGGGTCATCGTCGCGGGATCGGTCATGATCCATGCCGTAACCCGGCGCGCGGATGGTGGTCTGGGTGGCGGCACCGGGACGTGCGCGGTCGACCGGAATTGGTGGAGGTATGCGCGGACCATGCTCGCTCGGCCTCGGTAGCCGCGGGTGAGGATCTCCTCGAACAGCCGGGTGGCGTTCGTGCAGCCCTCGTTCCAGCGTCCGTGCAGGTAGGGCTTGAATTCGTCGAGCAGACCGGCGCGGTAGCCGGTTCGGTTGTTGACCAACAATTCCTCCGGCGACTGGGCGCGCGCGAACCGGCGGGCGGTGTTGCGCGCCAGGCCCAGTCGCGTACCGATGGCCCGGATGGTTTCGCCTTCGGCCAGCAACGCGTGGACCTGGACGTAGCGTTCCCGGGTGCGGACCGCGACGCGGTCGCGGCGTTGCACCGGGTCGACCGGCCCACGCCGCATGGCCGCGGCGACCTTGCCGATCTCGGGTAGTTGCTGCTCGTCGCGATGTTCGACCGCTGCGCTGAGATGGGCCCGGTGCCGGGCGACGGTGCGCTCGACGGCTTCGCCGAGGTTGTGCCAGAGGTGCCAGCGATCCGCGACCTGGATCGCATCGGGTGCACCCTTCGTCGCGGCCTCGGCGTAGGCGCCGGCGCGATCACGGCAGACGACCTCGACGCCCGGATGGGCCAGCAGCCATGCGGTCAAGGTGTCCGCGGTGCGGTCGGTCAGGACCTCGACCGGGCGGCGGGTGTCCATGTCGATCAGGATTGTTCCGTAGCGGTGCCCGCGACGCAGCGCGAAGTCGTCGACCCCGAGTACGCGCGGCATCGTTCGTTTCGGATCCGGCAGTGCGCGGATCCGGCGTAACAGGGTCATGCGACCCACCTGGGCTGCAAGGTGCCCGGTCAACCGGGCCCCGGCTCGGCCGCCCAGCGCCAGCGCGACCGGGCGCAAGACCTGCTCCAGCAACAGCGTCCGACGGGCGTAACGGGCGGCGAGCTTCGGGACCTGCTCTGCGAAAGTTCTTCTCCCGCACGCCGGGTTGTCGCAGAACAACCGGCGGATCCGCCGGGCGATCACCACTTTCCTCCCGGAGATCGCGGTGTCGGACAACCGGCGCCGGTACCGGCTGTGGACGCGGCGCGAAACTGCCGCGCAGCAGGGACACTCCACCGGCTTGTCCACGGTGGCCGCGTCGATCCGGACCGTCGAACCGACAGCACGGACCGCGCCGATCACCAGGCCGTCCAGGTGCGGAAACAAGATCGTCAACACACCAAGATCAGAACACCGACCTCTTCGTCAACGACCAAGCAGCTCAACGCATCCCAGGAGCTGGGTCATTCACGAAATGCGAGCCAGAACCTGAAGACTGACCCTCTGATCCCGGGTGAATGCTGACCCACCCCGTGAACGATCATGAGGTGCTGAAAGTGGAGGACTGGCGGAGATCCGCCGGTTGCATCGGGCAGAGGGATGGCGATTCGCGCGATCGCTCGGCGGATGAATATCTCGAAGAACACGGTGAAGAAGGCGCTGGCTCTTTGTGCGCATACGAAGGATCGCGGGCAATTGCGATGCCGTCCATTTTGTCGATTGGCTGGATCGAATTATTATCTGGATACCGAACACTGAATCAGTGCATAACTGAGATAGTCAAGTATAGAGTCGTAGCGCCGAGCGCTATGTAGGGATGGGAGAATGTCGCTGCGCGCCATCAAGCAGATGGCCCTCGTAGTCCACGCGCTCGAATCGCGAGTTGTAGAACTGGACATCCGCCGGGGGATCTTGATCGAGAGAGCTGCCATGACGGTACGTCTCACCATTCCAATGTATTCCGTATGATCGGCCAGACCCGATCCTGTACATCCCGACCAACTGCGGCGCTCCACCGCTGAACCGGTCGGCTCCTGAGCGCAGCGACTCACAGAATGACGTGAAGATTGCTCGACTCGTTCGTCTCTGATCATCAGCCGCCATGCTCGGCCTGATCCATTCAGCGTGTGCAGCCTTCAGGCTCCTCGTTCCGCTGCCCAGGAACTCAAGCTTCGAGCTGATCGTGGGTATCGGCAGCTTGACCGTCGACCATTCGCGCCCCCCGGCGGGAAGTCGTAGAACTTGGGCACCGAACTCACACTGCATGCCGCTTCCGACCCTGGTGCAGTGCACCAACTCACTACGATGCGGCCGTGTCTCTGGTGGAACGTTCCTCCATGCGGCCTCGACAAGCTTCAGGACGCGGTCCTGCGCCTCATCGACAGTCCCTGCTGGTTGCATCTCGTCCAAGCGTGCTACGACCGCGGGAAGGACCTGCGAGGGATACAGCACGTCGCCGACATATCCGATGAGGTCCGCAGAATGCCGCGTTGCGTAGGTTTTTCGAGCGTTATCCCACGTTGCGGAGGACTGTGTATTCGGCCAGCTTATTCGACTGTCAGTGGCGATGTACGCCGAGGCGGGGCCACGTTGGTCCACTGCTATCCAAACGACCAGGCTGGTCAACCCATCTCCTTGACATCTCGAAAGCCTGTGTGATCTTATACTGCGGCAACTCCGGGAGTCTCCACCACATGGGGATGGCCAGGGCCTGCGGTGGTCTCCTTGACCAGAGATCTGCTCTCCGCATTCCGGTCTTTGACGTGGCCCCGACCGCACGAGTCGGGGCCACGTTCTTTCGTACGCTCCACGGCTGTTGTCGAGCAAGTAATTCGGCGGCGGCATACCCGTAGCAGATCTGCGCCACTACTGCGGTTTCCATGTTCTACGGCTCGTCGCTCGGCGTGACGCGGAGGACCGCCAACGGCGCCGACACCGCCAGACCTCCGCTCGGCCACGACCCCGGTAACATTCGCTAGCGGACGCAAAGGACATTGCGCTCGACGGCGAGTACGGTTGCGCAGCAACACAGTCCGACGGGTAGGTGGGCGGGACCACCGCGGCGCCTACACCTTCGGTTGGCTCAGCGCCCTCGCCGAGCCCGGTCGCCCGCATCCGGCGCGTTTCCCGTCGGTGGTGTCGTCGTCCATCGGGCCTGGCGAATCTGCTCGGCGGTCATGGCCGGTGGCTGGCCGAGCTGAAGGACTGGGTGGCTCGGTTCCCGACGAACCGGCCGATACGCGGCGGCCTGACCATGACCGCCGCAACCACGTACTCTAGCCCGGTCTGGACACCCCCATGGGAAGCGAGCACCACACCGTGTCGATCACCGCTGACAGAACCGCCCTCACCGACCCCGCCCGGCTAGCTGCGGTACGCCGTTACGAGATCCTCGACGCTCCAACCGACGGCCAGTTCGACACCATCGCGGCGACCGCCGCAGCGGTGTGCGGCACCCCGATCGCCACGGTCAGCATCGTCGATGCCGACCGGGTCTGGTTCGCCGCGGCCAAGGGACTGGACGGTGTCGCGCAGGTCGGCACGGAACCGGGACTGTGCGCGTCGGCGTTCTGCGCCGAGGGCCCGTACGTGGTCAACGACGCGGTCACGGATCCGCGCACACTCGATCATCCGTTGGTACGTGGTGAGCTGGGGCTGCGGTTCTACGCCGCCGCCCCGATCGTCACCGCCGACGGGCACCACCTCGGCACCGTTAC
The DNA here is from genome assembly GCF_040630775.1 of Nocardia sp. NPDC005745. NCBI lineage: Bacteria > Bacillati > Actinomycetota > Actinomycetes > Mycobacteriales > Nocardiaceae > Nocardia > Nocardia sp. NPDC005745. Next base: position 7,471 of record NZ_JBEXYF010000065.1, on the reverse strand, counting down.
CGCAATCGACGCCATGCCTCGGGAGTTGAGCGAGGTGCAGAGGACCGTGCTCGGCTATCTCGCCGACCAGGTTGCGCAGCACCTGGAGCTGCGCCTGGCCACCATCAAGGCGGTACGCGCCGAACGCCAGTTGCGCGACGATGCCGAGCAACGCGCCGCTGCCGCCGCCGAGCTCGCCGCCCAGATACGAGCCGCGGCGGCCGTACAGGCCACCACGCCGCACCCTGAGCACTGCCAGCTCGGCGGCACCGCCGGCTGCACCGCGGCGGCCGAGCTGAAGATCGCCGATTCGTGGGGTGACTCGGCCTGGGGCTGCACCACCCACGTCGAAGAGGCCGTCATCAACGTCCGTTCGGTGTTCATCGCCAACGAGGAACTCGGTGGCCTGGCCGCCTACCTCAACCGCTGACCGTCACCACGAACCAACCTCCCGGCCCCCGTGCGGCACCGACAGCCCGGGTGACCGCCCGCCACGAGCGCACCCACAGCTACCGGCCTCATGGTGCACTTGTTGTTTCCCCTGGGCGTCACTGCCTTGGGCGGCATGCGCACGACGATGCGGCAGGCCATGCACGACACGACCGACAGCTCCCGCCACCACGCGTGATCGAGTCACGCAGCACCGACGACCCCCAGAACCCCACGATCGTGGAGTACCGGCTGGCCGAAGGCACCCTGCCACTGCTCGCCGCGGCGCTCGAACGCATCGACGGCAGCAGGTAGGACTACCCGCCTCACGCCTCCGACGCGGGATCCGCCGCTACGAGCGTCTCGGTGCGGATGCTGAACGGGTAGCGGCCGGGCGCCTCGAGCACGGCCTGCGCGATCGCGTGCTCGTCGTCTTCCAGTTAACACCGAGACTCCGCCCGCGACCAGCAGCACTCTGTCACCGCGTTCTCGCCGGAGGGGCCCGAAGGGTCGGGAGGGTACGACGGCCCGTTTCCCAACAATCCCGCCGTGAAAGGCCACCCGGCCGTCCAGGCGGCTTTGATGGATATGGTCCGTAAGGGGACTATGGGCGCACTCGTCGGCCTCTGCTGGGGTAAGGCCAACGAGCCGGATGGTGGCCTTCTGGCGGCTCTGCGGCAATTGGGCTACAAGGTCTGATCGGCGGGATCCATACGACACGCAGGCAGCCCCGGGCGCGGAGCCGGGGCTGCGCTGCGCCGGTAGGGCACATCCGAAAACGGTGTGGGCCGAACTCGGCGCCCGCCACGGCGGCGGGTGAAAGGGTTCAGCTGTTGGGGTCCGGTGGGGGTGGGTCTTGGCGGGAGAGTTGGGCGTTGAGTTCGAGGGCTTCGGTGAGCTGGTCTTCCAGGACGATGATCCGGCACGCCGCCTCCAGCGGTGTGCCGGAGTCGACCAGCGCGCGGGCGCGGGCGGCGATACGCAGCTGGTAGCGGGAGTAGCGGCGGTGCCCGCCCGGGGAGCGCTGCGGGGTCAGTAGTTCAGCAGCGTCGAGACCGCGCAGGAAGGCGGGGGTGACGCCGAGGATTCCGCGGCTCTGCCCATGCTGTAGGCGGGATAGTCCTCGTCATCGAGCCTCTCGGCGGCACCGGAAGCGTCGGTGTGGTCTGTCGGGTCTGTGGGGTCTGTGTCCGGTTGCCGCACTACACCTCTGGTTTCAACGCCGACGGGCCCCGGCGCACTGTGCGCCGGGGCCCGGGATCGAGGGGGTTTGGATATCAATTCCGATCGTCGACCCGCAGAGCCGACGTCGAACACTGCGCCCGGCACTTCCCGGGCGTGCAAGGTGTAGGCAACTGCTTCAGCGACCACCTCCCGGATCGACGACGAGACCTGCGGTGTTTCGTCGTCCCCTCCGGCGGTCCGGCCGACTGCACCGGGTTCTCTTCTCCGCCGGAGGGGACGGTAGTTCTTGCTTTCCGGGCAGTTCACCTGCCCGGCCAACCAGACTCTTCATCTCCAACGCGAGCGACTGTATACCGGACTTCACAGGATGTCTACATCCTGGAGTGAAGCTTTTTTTCTGCGCTGGTGAGGTGTTCCTCATGCCGGAACGCCCGCGTCCGCCGCCCCGACGACCCGCTCACACCCGAGGAAACCGACCTCCGCACCCGCCGCCAGGCCCAGGTCGTCCTCCAGCGTCCACAAGACCAGTAGACAGCCGGAACCTTCCACGTTGCACCCATCCCTGACCAGGAACTACGCCACATCCGTTGATTTTTCGGTGATCACTACCGGAACCCCCGTACCTGCGAACCGACGCCGCCGCATCCTGAACCGCGAATTGCACAGTTTCGAACGTGAAATGACCGGGTCATCGTCGGGGTGGGTCGAAGAACCAGGCACCCCGACGATGACGCGCATTCCATCCACAACTATCAGCGGTTGGGGTTGCTTATTGCTCGGGTGGATGTTCGCGGTGAATCACCGCTGATTACGGTCGCATATGATCTTGCCGGGTTCAGTTGACTTTATCGTACCCGCCCGCCGCATTGCGTGTGTAGCGTGTGCCGATGGGATGCCCATAAGAGTTCGTGAGGGCCATCCGCTGATTGTATTCCGCAGATTCGCGGGCGCTGACGAACCGGAGTTTCAGGGAACCCTTGTTGTCGCCGAGGCCGCTGTCGATGTCGTTGATCCTCATCCACAAGTCCTCGCCACCTGCGAAGTGGTGCCGACGATCCAAGGCTTCTGGCAGGCCCTGTTCCCCCACGCGATAGATCAGCTGGCCGACCTTGGCCTCTTCTCCGCTATAGGGATACTTCGGATCTCCCTTGCTTATCTTCTGGACATAATAGTTACCTGTCAGGCCCGTGCCGTCGGACTTGCAGGTGCATGCACCACCGCTGTTGTCGTTGAAGGACCAGCTGCCCTCGGCGTACAGGTTCCCCGCCTCAGGTATTTTACCGACGTGCTGCCAGCCTTTGTTCGCGTGAACCTCGGTTTCCATTTGCCCAGTCCTTTCGTAGTGGAGTAAACCAGTGAAAATGGCTGGAAAAGGCGCTCCCGAAACCAGTGCAACATCGTGAAGACACAGCTCGAGTCCAGCGGCAAGATGCTCGCCAGACATGAGCCGGTTTCGCGCCGCCGCAGGATGGAACCTCCTGCGTCACGTACTCTATCGCCGCTCACACGAACCTCAGCCGCTTGCAACGGCACGTCGCACGGTTCACGTGCTGGCGGATGTCCTCGATTCGGAATCCTCGAACGCCAGCGCGAGGGCATCGCCGCAGCGAAGGCTCGCGGCGCCTACACCGGACGCAAACCAGCGCTCACTACCGAGCAGGCAGACCAGCTGCGCGACCGGGCGGCCGGCGGGGAGTCGAAAGCCGCGCTAGCCAAGGAATTCGGTGTCAGCCGTGAAACCGTCTACAGCTACCTGCGGGCTGACACGACCAAGTCCTGACCTGTGAATTGTCTGGTTTCGAACACGAAAGGGAGGCGTCGGCCGAGGGTGCGTGTGAGATCCGGCTCGTCAGTCAGCGGTGTGCCCCGCATGGTCCTGCAGGTTTGCTCCTACGCTTCAGCGGCCGGGGTGGCGGGCTCTGAAGCGGTGGCGGGCGAGCCGTTCATGTAGGTGTTGCGGATGCCGGTGGAGCCGTCGGCTTGTCCGTGCAGGTTGAATGATTCGGGGTATTTGCCTTCGTATGGCCTTGCGTGGACATTGTTGGTGCCAGTCGTGGCAAGTGCGATGTTGTGGTCGTACTTACTTCGGATGCTCGTGGATCCATATCCGTTATTGATCCCTACGAAGGTGAAGCTCTGGTCCGGGCTGCCATCGTAGGGCCGCACGTTCACGCCGTTGGCGGTCATGCCGAGGGCCAGGTCGTAGTACTGACAGCGGATGCCCTTCGAGCCGTCGGCTTGGTCAACGACGTTGAAGCTCTGCTCCTGCGTGCCGTCGTACGGCCTGGCGGTCACACGGCCCTCACGTGTGATACCGAGAGTCAACCGGAGTTGAGGGTTGCCCGGTACAGAGGCGTCACCGGCATCAGTAGGAATGACTTCGTGCTCGCTGGCTTCCAGATCAGGTGTGGCGTCCGACATGGCCTGTCTCCTTCATTCAGCCGCGCGCAAGGTCCCACCGGCCCCCGCGCGGTTACGGTCTACAGGAAACTCTCTGCTACGAGGGTATTTCGATGGGACGTGTCCGGTTGCTGATACCGGCAAATCCGCTGCCCGCCTCGGCTGCGGCGCGCTATGCGTTCAAAACTCCACCCGTAGGTGCATCTCGGCCCGACCCCGATCTACCAATACTCGACACGTTTGTTGAACAGGGCGAACCAGTCGAGGCCCTGGGCCTTCCGCTCGGACAGCCGCTGTCCAAGAACTGATCGATTCTCGACGGTGCTCGCGCTTCGTGATCTGGCTCTGGTCATGGACGATGAAGACGAGACACAGCAACGGTAGGCAGTCGATTCGTCCGCTGCCTGCCGTCAAGGCGTTGAACACTACTATTTTCTGCTGGCTTTCTCGAGCATCCGCAGTGCACGCTCGTTGGCCTCGTCGGCCGTCTGTTGTGCCTTTGCCGCTGCTGCGGCCTTGGCGTTCGTGTCGGCTCCGGTGTCCTCGGATGCGGCGTCCTGGTCGGCCATGACAGTGCCTCCTTTTGGTCGGGCTCGGGTACCAACCGTGCAAATCATCCCATGCAGAAGGCGGGTCGGTACCAAATCATCGGCACACGAGCCGCGACGCGCGCGAGCATGCATGACCGCGTTGCTGGCCAACTCGTCACACACCTGCACCGCGTCCTCGACGCCGATACCAGTGGCGTGCTCGAGCAGGCGCCGCACCGCGGCCCGTGCCTGCCCCAACGACACGGCCGCGAGATCCAACTCCACCACAGCGCCGTCCACGCATTCATCGGTACGCGCCGGAACCAGTGTCGAAACGCCCACCGCCCCACCACACTCACCGCAGCACCATGAGGTGTCGAAAATCAATCTTGGGCTCAAGGGGTGACTGCATCACCGCGTGGATGATCATGTCGGCGTGGAGGTTTGGGTGCGGGACTATGGAATGTCTGCGGCTCGTCAGGACGAGGTGTGGCGTAGGTGGCGAGCGGGAGAATCGTTCAGTGCGATAGCGCGATCCCTCGGGATGCCGCTGCAGCACGTCAGGCGATTCCTGGCCCAAACCGGAGGACTCCAACGCCGACCGCCGCAGCGGCGCATCCAACATTTGACGATGGCCGAGCGAGAGGAGATCTCCCGCGGCCTGGCCGCGGGCAGCTCGGCCCGCACGATCGCCACCGGGCTGGGCCGTTCGCCCTCGACGATCGCGCGCGAGATCGCGCGAAACGCGGATACGGCGCCTATCGGGCAGCGGTGGCTGATCAGCGGGCCTATCACCGTGCGCGACGGCCGAAACCAGCCAAGCTGGTGCAGAATCCGATGCTGCGAGAGCTCGTCGAGGGCAAGCTCTCGGTTCGTTGGTCGCCTGAGCAAATCGCGGGATGGTTGCGCCGGGAATTCCCCGGCGACGAATCGAAGCAGATCTCTCACGAGGCGATCTACCTGGCGTTGTTCGATCCCCGACGTAGAGCGATCGAGAGAACACTGACGCGCCGACTACGAACCGGCCGGCTGATGCGACATCCGAAACGAGCCGGCCGCCGTCGAGACGGTCGCGGAGTCATCACCGACCTGGTGCCGATCAGCGAACGGCCGATCGAAGCCGAAGACCGCCGGGTCGCAGGGCACTGGGAAGGCGACCTCGTGATGGGCTCACGCCCGTCTGCCATCGCGACACTGGTCGAGCGGACCAGCCGATTCACCGCGCTGGTCGCGCTGCCCGAGGGCATCAAGGCGCACCAGGTCACCCCTTACTTGACGAAATACCTGCTCAGCCTGCCGACAACGATGCGCCGATCCCTGACCTGGGACCGGGGCCGCGAAATCGCAGGCCACAAGTCCATCACTGCCGCGACCGGCACGCCGATCTATCTGTGCAAACCTCGAAGCCCGTGGCAGCGAGGCACCAACGAGAACACCAATCGCTTACTGCGCCAATATCTACCGAAGAACGCCGATCTTCGCCGGTTCACCCAGGACGATCTCGACGCCATAGCCCTCGAACTCAACCACCGGCCCCGCAAGATCCACGGGTACTGCAGCCCTGCCGAGGTCTACGCTGAGCGTCTGAACAGTGGTGACGCGCTGACTGTTTGAGCGCAGCAACGATTCTTAGACAAGTGCTGTCGCGCGCCGGCGGCGTTGGCTATGGGAAGACATGATCGAGGATCCATGTGACCGCCGCTCGCACCAGGCCGGCGAAGACGCCGCCGACTGCCGCGCGAGTCAGCGCGCTGCGTTGGCTGTCGATGTGATTGTGGGCCATGGCGTTGCCGCGATCGCGATTGTTCGTGGTCATGAAACCAACACTGGGCCAGGCGTGAAGTGCTGGAACGAATCTGGACGACCGTTGACGTCTCGCATACTTCGCCCCTCGGCGACGAGGCCTGCGGATACTGGAAGCTGACAGAACTTGACGCAATTCGAGGTCGCCGTGGCCGGTATCAATATGCCCAACGAAGTGGTGCTCCCGCCGGGACCCCACAGACAACTCACCGCTGTCCTGCACGAGCTCTACCTCGGAGCGGGAAAACCCGGCCTGCGGACCATCAGCGGCTGGATCCGCGACCGCGACGACTTGCCCGGGACGCTGAGCCATCAAGGTGTCCGTGATGTTCTGGGAGGCCGCGCCATCCCGCGATGGCCCAATCTGGAATCTCTTGTGAGAGTCCTCCTCGACCAGCAACGCATAGGTCAGCGGGACGCTCCACGCGTCCTCGCCGAACTGCTCACGCTGTGGTCCGACGCCCAGAACCCCTCGCCGCCGCACACCGATACCGCGGCGCCGCCGCCGGAACCGGCGGTACAGCATCCTCCAACCTCACCCCGAACTATGCCATCGGCTGCCGCCGCACCGCCCCCGAGTCCCGACGGCCGGCCACCGCAACCACCCGACCTGAATTCCGCCGGGCGAAAGGTGAACCCAGAGATCAACCGGGCCGCCCGGCAGTTGATGGAAGAGGCGAACCAGAGGTTGAACGCGCCGTATGGAGGTTGGTCGGCTGCCTTCGTTCTGCCTGATACGGCTCCGGCGGCCGCGCCTCCAAAGTCGTGGCAGGCGCCGCCCCCGATCACTACCAGTGCCCTGGAGCTGGAGCTGGACAGGAGGGCCCAGGAGAAAGAGGCCGCTGCCCGGATCCCACCGTCAACGTCGGAGCTTCAGCAGATACGGCTGCTATTGCAGCGGCTGGTAAACCAGGATCCATCGACTGAGCTACCGCCATCGCAGTCGATCTGAAACCCCTACCGCTAATACTGCAACGGCAGTCAGGTGAGTGGGTGCCCTCTTCGTCGGTGTGGGATAGGCGGGCTACCCGGACTGACCGCCGTTGCAGTACTAGTACTCCAGCCGCACTTCGTTATGTTGGGCGGTAGTCTGTTTCGTTGTGTTGATCGATGAGGATCTGGCTGCGTGGGTGGCTGGGCTGGAT
>NZ_JBEXYF010000064.1:0-16055 GCF_040630775.1 Nocardia sp. NPDC005745 | reverse complement strand
GAGTTCGATCTCGTCACCGCCGACGAGTTCGCGGCCGCAACACCCGCGCTGTCGACGTCCTACCTCCCACCGCGCTGATCACCCGGCGAACCGGGACGGTTTGTAGCGGCACAGGACCCGATGCACCGTGGAGGGATTCAACCCCAGCAGGTAAGCGATACGAGCCGGCCCCCATCGGCGCAGTACCCGGACCTTGATGATGCGTCGCTCGGTGCGTATCGGTGTTCGGCCTGGACTGCGATGCGGGCGGCTCGAGCGATCTGCCATGCCGCGGCCACACCCGAGTCACGGTAGCGGTTGGCCCACCGCCAAGCCGTGGTGGCCGAGACCTGGAACCGTTCGGCCGCTCGCCGCAGCGGCCGGCCGTCCTCCACGACACAACGAGCAAGCCGCAACCGGCCCAACTTCCGACAACGGGGCATTACGGTGAGACACGAAGACCTCCGGCGGTGAAAAGCGTTCCTAGACAGCTCGCACTTCACCCGGAGGTCTTCGCCATGTCAGCCCGACACGCCGTCACCAACCTCCATGGTCAGTACAAGCAGCGGGTGAAAGCCGAATCTCTTCTTGAATGTCGGTGCCGCGTATTCCTTTCGGAGTGCGAGTCGACCAAGGTGGCATCCAGGTCGATGGCCAGTGGGTTCTTGGTGGTGCTCGCGTGGTCCGGGGCCTGGTCACCGGCGGTCCGCCACGCTCCCGCTCGGGGGGCCGCACGCGCGGATGCGATAGCGGCCAACGCTTTCGATGAGTCAGCAGCAGCCAGCGTGGCGATCAGCCGCGACACCGTCGGGTCCGATGCCACCCGCCCGAACACGCCCGGTTCGCCGCGCAGCAACGCCACCGCCCCGGCCTGTGACACGATCCCCGATCCGTCCCCGCCAATTTTCAGCGACGGGCACCACGACGTAGACTCTTTCATCAGAAAGGTGCTCCTCGAACTGCAATTTTTGATCTTCAGCAAATCGAATTATCGCAGCTCAGAGCATCTTTCGTCATTCCTGCCGCAGGTCAGGAGCCATTAGGTCCACCGTCCCTCATCGACCGCGGTTGGGTCGAGAGCTGGGCTCGGATGGCCGGGGCGAGCCATCGTCCTAGATAAACGCGGAGTTCGTCGGATGGAGCGGGGGGGCCGTGCCGGGGTCGGACAGGAACGACTGCACGATGCGTTGGATCCATTCCACCAGCTCGTCGATGAGGTCGGGCGAGATGGGGGTTGCGGTCCAGTTGACCGCTGTACGGTCCAGCAGCAGGGTTACGGCGGCTGAACGGGCGCTCGCAATGGGTTCAGGTCTGATTTGGCCTTGGCGAGTGCCGTACGAAGGCCACGGCGCTTGCCGGTGACGGGGTCAGCCGGAAACCGATCTGATGTCGCATGCTGGCTCGATACACCGATGAATATGAGTTCGGAGCTGGTCTCAGGCGCGTCGTCAGCGGTGCGACGCAACAACCTATCGGGCAGCGCAAGTTTATGGATCGTGCGCAATGCCTGCAAAAATTGCTTGGTCAGCGAGCCACTGGTGTAGGGCAAGTCGTATTCGTCACACAGCGCACGGACCCGCACCGCGATCTCGGCATAGCGGTTACTCGGCAGGTCGGGAAACAGATGATGCTCGATCTGATAGCTGAGATTTCCTGACATGAACGCCAACACCGGCCCCGCCTCGAAGTTGGCGGTGCCGAGCAGTTGCCGGAGATACCACTCACTACGGGTTTCGTTGTCGAACTCCTCGATAGTGAACTTCTCTGCACCGTCGGGGAAATGCCCGCACATGATGACGATGAACGACCACAGGTTCCGCAGCAGCAGCGCGGCGGCATTGGCGCCGAGCGTTCGTTTGAACGCTGGACCTGTCAGCGCCGGATAGAAGACGAAATCTTTGCCTAGTTGGCGGACGATCTTTCGCGCGAACTCCCTGTTCGGCTTCGATAACAACCGCTGGCGCGATGTGTGCGTGAACCGGCGTTCCAGCGCCCAGTCGTGCACCGAGATCGCCCACTCGAAAAACGCCGCGACCACAAGGCTCGACACCGGTTGGAACAGGTGAACCGGACGCCACGGTTCGTCCCGAGTCATTCGCATGACGACGAAGCTCAGGTCGTCGTCCATGCCGAAGACATTGGTGTATGTGTGGTGGAAGTGGTTATGCGACCGCTTCCAATGCGCCGACGAACCGACGAAATCCCACTCCCACGACGTAGAATGAATCTCCGGATCGTTCATCCAATCCCACTGACCGTGGCTGATGTTGTGTCCGAGCTCCATCATTTCGATGATCTTCGCTAGAGCCAACATCGCTGTGCCCACCAGCCACGCCGGTCGCCATCGACTCGCGAACAACGTCAATCGTCCGCCCAACTCCAGCATCCGCTGCGCTCTGATCACACGCAGAATATAATTGGCATCGCGTTCACCTCGCGACAATTCGATGTCTCGACGAATCGCGTCCAGTTTCTTGCACAGGGCATCGATATCCGCTTGGTTCATATGAGAAAACGTCTTTATGTCCGTGATCGCCACGGGAGTCCTTTCTACTGCTTGGAGCGTTCACTCGTTGCCGTCGAGTGCCGTAGGGCCGGCAGGCGAGTTCGACAGCAAGTCCGCCGCGGACTCGGGGCCTCACCGGCGCTGCTGACGCCACCGTGAATCGCGAAGCGACAAGCATCCGCACCTCGAGTTCCGATCTGCCGTTATCGCCGAGGGCTGAGCGCCGCGGAATCTTCGGCCGGTGACACCGGCATCAGCTCACCGAGTACATCTGGATCGACGACGGCGAAGAGTTGGTCGGCGGTGCGGGTGTCGACCCACGTTGCCGCGATGTCGTAGCCGTAGTCGAAGAGCTCCTCGGGCGAACGCGTCGGGGATTGCAGTGCCGACCCATATGGCATCTCGGCGAAAATGGTTCGCGCGCACACATTTTTGTCACCGAAAGGTCGTGGACGACGGGGGATCATCGGCAGTGACGAGTGGACCACTGGGAGGAGTAGACCGCCGCGGCTGTAGTGCGGCTCCGGGCCGTAGAGGTCGAGAATCAGCGCGGGATGAGACCCGAATACCTCATACGGGACACGATGGTGTGTTCCGCCGTCGAAGATGTGATCGAGCGCGGTGACCGCGGGGAAGGCTCCCGGTATCCGTGTCGCCGCGACCAGTGCATCGGCTACGGGCATATCGGTCAAACCCAGCTTCGGCAAATCCTGTGGAAGGAATAACGTGCCGTGCTCGCCCGAGTACACCGGAATGATCAAGGAGGAAACGATCCCCGACGGCTGCCGCCGAGCCAGGTTCGGTTCCAGCACGAAATCAGCGAATGTCCGATCGCCGACAACCGCGTGTGCGAGTTCGCGTAGCCGAGCATCGGGGTAGAGTGTGCGTTTGGTCAACATCGCGCGAAGGCTTCGGTTGCCGACTACTTCGTTTGCCGGATGATCGGCGGCGATCTGACGTAGCTGCGCGCGACTCATTCCCAATGCTGCGGCGGCAGCCCCGATAGCCCCTCCGCTGACGCCTAGTACAACTGGCTGAATAGGTGTCGGCCGTGTGACACCATGATCAGCCAGTATTTTCGCCCTCCTGGAATTCAAACTATCCACGGCGCCATTGACCATCCCCGCCATAAGGGCGAGGCTGAGCCCGGCTACACCGGCCAGAATGCGAACCGTCACCCGTTCCTCAATCAACAGACTATCCTTCTCGAAATCGAATCAGTTCGGAGCACAAAGAATTTCTCAACGCAGGCAGTCATGCCGATCGACCCGGCGAATGATCTCGCCGCCGGCCACGGAGCTCGATTGAAGGAGATCGCCCACCACGGTCGTTCTATTGTGGCCACTAGAGCCGAAATACTCGCTGCAATCTACCGCAGTCACCCACGCCGGAAAATCATTATTCCGACGTCAATGATTTCGGTGTATTCGTAACACTTTTCTGCCGGTGGTGTAGCACCGCGTGCCGTGCCTGCAGAATTATCGGATGATCAGGAGGGTCGGCGCAGGACGGTGGCACCGAGGAAGCGGCAGACCTGCAAAGCCAGCGCAATATCGAGTTTGTCGTGTGGGGCGGTGCCGACGCGGGTGGCCTCGATCGCCTTGGTGACGCGGTATTTGACCGTATTGCGGTGCAGAGTGAGGATTTGGGCGGTACGCACATGGCTTTCGCTGGTGGTGTAGTAGGTGCTGAGGGTGCGGCGCAGAGTGGCTGCCTGGTCGGTGTCGAACGCCAGTTCGCCCAGGACTTCACGGACCCACGCGCGGGTGGAGTCCAGGTCCTTGGCCAGCAAGGAGATGACGGCCACACCGGGATCGCCGAAGCCGACGATCATATGCGAGGACGAGATCCCGGGAATGCTGGCGACGAAGTATGCGGCGATGGCCTGTCGATGCGAGCGGCGAAATCCGCCGAGGGCGTGTCCGGGCAGTCCGACCGTCAGTCGCACCCCGTCGGCGGGATCCACCATGGCGTGCAGTTCGGTGGTGTCGATCACCGGGTGGCGGTGGCCGAACGGCAGCCACGCCCATGCTGTGTGGCGGTCGATGGCCGTGACCAGTGCCGGGCTCTCGGCGCGCAGGCCACGGGCGAGCGTCCGTGCTTGGGCATCCAGGAGTTTCCAGGTGCTCGGCTTCTCATGGCCGGGGCGCCACAGGATGAGAGCCAGGTGGGTTTGGTCGAGCCGGTAGCCGGTTTCGGTCTCGAAGGCAGTTGTATCGGCAGTGTCCTCGGACAACACGGCGTGGACGGTGGAGGAGTGCACGCTGCCGCGGGCATTCACCCACCGGCTGCGCTCGGCCTCGTAGGCAGCTAGGACGTAGAGGGTGATCCATTCGACGTAGGTGTAGATGATCTCGGTGAGCCTCTTGACGACGGCGAGCGCGAGCGGCGCGGGCAGGCGGCGGCGATCGATCTCGTCGTGGCAAATCCGCAGCATGTAGTTCTGCCCCATGTGGTACGCCCGTACCAGAGAATGGGACGGAACTTCCCGCTGGGCGAGTCGTGATGCGTTTTCGACGGCCGCGGTGGTGGGTTGCAAATGGTCGACGGGAATATCGTTGGCCAAGACATGGAGAAGGGTGACGAGGTTGCCGTGCACACTGGCCTCGAACATTTCCATCAATTGTGGGTCGTTGTCGAGGTGGTCGACTTCTCGCGCAATCATGGCGCTCATCGCCTGGGAGATCTCCCGTTCGCGCGACTTCAGCGTGCGTGCGATGTCTGTTATGACCGCGACGGCATCGTCCATGGCCGGGACCTGGGACAACTGACGCTGATGGGGGGAGTTGGGAAAGGCGGTCATAGGTGCGCCTCCTGCTTGACCGGCGAACGAGGAGGTGTCCGCGGATACCGCAGTGCCGAACTTCGCCGGCTGCGGTGGATGACGGTCGACTGCCTCCGCCGGTTGACCTTGGACACCGTGCCGGGATATGCGGACGGCTGCGGCGAGCCATCGGGTCCGCCGACGACGACGGCCGTGGTCACGTCCGCCGAATCTCGGCGGTCGAGGATGCGGGGTCGTGCATAGAGACTCCTGCAGATCGGTCTGCTTGATGACCGAGTCGGTATGCGAGTCCAACACCCACTCCATGTCGAATGGTATGGGGTTGTTGGACAACCAGGGCCGTTCGGCGACCGCGTCGGCGACCCGGTCGTTGCCGGTCTCGATCGTTTCGAGTGCGGCGCCGATGACCATATAGCGTTGGATAGTGTTTCGCATCGGCTGAGATCCGACGGGTGACCGGTGCACGGCTACGTCGGCGAGGTCGGGCGGATAGCTGGTCAGGAATTGAGTACGGGTACTCGAGACGGGCCGGGGTATGAACTGGTCCAGTTCGTCCTCCGCCCCGGGCGCGAAAGCCCATGTCGTCGTCGCCCAGCTGCCTCTGTACTGGCACATCGACGGCAGGAATGAGACCACGCCGGGCCGCAGACTACCCAGCATTGGGAAGTACCCCAAGCCGGACGTGGCCAGCAGCGGCAACCACGGAATCGACCTATCGGTGACTTCGAATCCATCGTGGTTCGGAAAACCCGGAACAGGAATACCGCAGCGTAGGCGAACAGAATGTTCCACTTCGTCGGCACCGCGAGCGGGAACGTCGGCACGATGAAGAAGTGGAACGCGACCGCCACACCGAGCAGGATGATCACCGGATGTGTCGCGCACAACAACAGCAGCGGGGCGCTGATCTCCACGAACGTTCCGAGTACATATGGCACCCCGCCAGCCGCCGCGGAGCGACGCAGATCGTCGGGGTAGTTTCGATAGCACACGTATCCGGTTCGGAAGAGGCCGTTGCTGGAATGTCGTCGGGTCGACCGGCGGAAGATCCCCCGTGGTCAATCCCATATTCCCTCCTCAGGAGACCACGAGCGCGAAAGCAATTCGGGGAAAATAAACTCGGATGGCGTCCGTGCTGCCGAAACGGCCACCTCGAGTGGAGCCGCGGAGGGCCCCGAAACGCTCGGTGAACTCTCAGACATCCTTGTCCTGGAATATACGGATTACCCGGTTCGGAGGCGCGCCGCCATATGAAATGTTCAATGGCCGCAGCCGTGACCTCGACCATTTTCGACTTGCCACGAAGTATGAGGGTAATGGGTGTCTCCGAGGCCGGAAAGGTCTGCGGGCACACACTTTCGGACGGGCTTTGTGCTTAGTGCACATCCACCGCTGGATTGGTGCGGGAGCGGTATTCGGCGGAGGACGTTGTGGCTGGTGGGCCCCTTCGGCACCGCGGCGCTGTGCGGGCAGCCACCGGCCACCAGCCTGCGGATCCTCGGTGGCGTCGTGCGTGTGCTGCGTCGGCGAGGAGGCTGAACGTTCGGGCAGGTGATGTGCCACAGCGATTCGGACTCGTGCTGGAAGCCTGCCGGGGATTGGCCTGGCGGATGCGCGAAGTGGGGACGCCGACTGATGTTCCCCCGGTTTTCCAGAGTTGGTTTGCTTGACTCTTGGTCACGAAGTCATCGAAGGAGACTTGTTCGTGCCAAGGCGTTATCCCGAAGAGTTCCGTCGCAAAGTCCTGGACCTGGTCGCCGCGGGTCGGCCGGTCGCGCAGGTAGCTGCGGACCTGGGCATCAGCGACCAGACGATCTACGTCTGGCGCAAGCAGGAACTGATCGACACCGGACAGATACCGGGCGCAACCACCGCCGAGCAGTCCGAACTGATCGCGGCCAAGCGCCGCATCCGTGAACTCGAGCACGAGGTCGCCATCCTGAAACGAGCTCGTGAGCTGCTGAAAGAACAGGCCAGCGGCCCAAAAGGCGTTACGCGGCCATAGCCACGATCGCGAGCGAGGGATTGCCGGTGCAGGTCGCGTGCCGGCTGCTGGAGGTCTCCGAGTCCGGTTTCTACCACTGGAGATCACGCCCACCCTCGCAACGAGCCATCCGCCACGCCTGGCTCACCGACCAGATCCGGGCCGTGCACGCCGCATCCCGCGGCACCTACGGCGCCCCACGGGTGCACGCCGAACTCACCCTCGGTCTCGGCATCGGCGTCGGTTACAACCAGGTCGAGCTGTTGATGGCGCGTGCCGGGATCAAAGGCCTGCCCGGCGTCAAACGGGCCCGTCCACGGCACCAGACCCCGACCGCCGGTGACCTGGTCAACCGGGCGTTCACACGGTCCCAGCCGAACCAATTGTGGGTCACCGACATCACCGAGCACTACACCAGGGAAGGCAAGGTCTACTGCGCGGTCGTGCTCGATACTTATTCACGACGGGTGGTCGGCTGGTCGATCGACTCGACCCAGACTGCGGCGCTGGTCACCAACGCACTAGGGATGGCGATCTCGAACCGATCGCCGGCCTCGGGCACGATCATTCACTCCGACCACGGCGTTCAATTCACCTCGTGGGCCTTCACCGACCGCGCCCGCAAGTCGGGGCTGGTGCCGTCGATGGGCTCGATCGGCGACTGCTACGACAACGCCGTCATCAAATCCTTCTGGGGCAGAATGCAAACCGAGCTACTCAACCGGCAACGCTGGAAAACCCGGATCGAGCTGGCGAACGCGATCTTCGACTACCTCGAGATCTTCCACAACCGACGCCGCCGTCACTCAGCCCTCGGTATGCGCACCCCCATCGAGTACGAAATGATGCAACCATCCATCCAACCCGTGGCCTGAAGTCCAGGATCCCGGCTCCACGAAACCGGGGGAACATCACTCCCGACGCTACGGCGCCCGTTCTCGTGACCGGCCTACCGAATAGGTCGAGCTGCTCACTGCCGGTGAGTGCGAGGCGGTGACGCGGGCGCGCCGCGGCGCCGAGCAGGACACGGTCGCGGTCGGGGTGCCTGCTGCCCGAGGCGGGCGGCGACGACCGCCGTGGGGAGTCCTTCGCGCAGCATGCGTTGTTCGGCGGTGGCGCGCAGCGTGTCCGGGGAGATGTCTGCCAGCAGCCGGAGGGTGCGGGGGTTGATCGGCTCCACCACCTGGGGTGTGGGGAATGGGGGACTGCCTGGGGCCTGACTTCATGACAGCCCGAGAATTCTGGGGCTACACCGCAGAGCCCAGAGATCGGGTTCGCGACGGCACTGAGTGCCAAATATGTTGCAGCAAGTTAGATTTCGCCGTGCGTTGGGTGGATGGTGGGGCAGACTGGATCTCTGAAAGGAATCGCTGGCACACCACATGGGAGACGCGAATGACTGAGCAGAGCAGCGCGATCACCGAAGTTGAGGATGCAGCACGGCGTGAGGCGGAAGCGATCGCCGCGAACATTTTGGCGTTCGCGTTCTCGCCGGAGGGGCCCGAAGGGTCGGGAGGGTATGACGGCCCGTTTCCCAACAATCCCGCCGTGAAAGGCCACCCGGCCGTCCAGGCGGCTTTGATGGATATGGTCCGTAAGGGGACTCTGGGCGCACTCGTCGGCCTCTGCTGGGGTAAGGCCAACGAGCCGGATGGTGGCCTTCTGGCGGCTCTGCGGCAATTGGGCTACAAGGTCTGATCGGCGGGATCCATACGACACGCAGGCAGCCCCGGGCGCGAAGCCCGGCCTGCGCTGTGCCGATAGGCACATCCTGCGTTTCCTCGCTACTCGTGCTTCGAGTACCGAAGCATGGCAACTCGCACTGTCTGTCCAAACTTGCACCACCATAAGGGGTTTGAGATGAGGATTGAGCCAGGACGCACCTACCTCCTGAGGAACAACAAGAGCGGGCGATACGTATCGTCGCGGGCCTTCTCGGAAGACGAGGCCAAAACCCTGCAGCAGCTCGACCTGCGCACGGAAACCACGCAGCGCGACGCGCAGACCTGGCATGTGATGCCGGTGGACGACGATTACGTGTTCGTGGTCAACAAGAAGAGCAGCAAGGTGGTCTCGCCACAGGCCTTCTCGCCGAATGAAGCCACCACCTTGCAGCAACTCGACCTGCGTGCGGAAACCACGCGGCGCGACGCGCAGACCTGGCTGATCATCGAGGACGGCGGCAGCTTGCGGCTGTTCCGCAACCGGCACAGCGGCCGGTACCTCTCGCCGCAGGGCTTCTGGACGGACGAGGCCGTCACTCTGCAGCAGCTCAACCTGCGTAACGAGAGTTCGTCGCGCCGAGGCCAGCAGTGGGAGATGGTCGTCGCCGGCGAAGACAAGCGGGTCACGGAGCTGAAGCCGGTCGACCGCGAGGTCCACGACATCGGCGACGTCCACCGTCTCACCGGCTACCAGATGCCTCCCGAGCTCACCGAGGAAGTGCTCGTCGGCCAGACCGTGGTCCCCTACATCCTGGTGGATGACGGTGATCGCAGCTGGCAGAGCCAGAACAATCCATACTACATCCTGCGGCGGTACGGCCACTGGAAGCGAGTCTTCTACTACGAGCATGCCGGCAACTCCGAGTACACCGAGAAGCAGGCCACGACCGTAGGGCTGACGACGAGCAACTCCTCCACGATCGAACGCACCGTGGGTATGACGGTGGGAGCCGATGCCGGCTTTTCGTTCAAGGGCGTTAGTGCATCGATCAGCACAACGGTGACCACCGGGCTGCGGGTCGCACACACTCAGTCCAGCGAGAATCACCACAGTGAGAGCAGGGAGGTGTCGCGGTCCTACTTCGCCAACGGTAAGAAGGTCGCCGAAGCGGTGTGGTTCCGCGGCGACCGTTACTCGCTTCAGCGACTCGACGGCAGCCAGCTCCTCGAGTGGCGGACAGTCGACGACCGCACCATCGTCAATGACGCCTACCCCGCAACCGCCCTGACCAGGGACACCGACGAGGCCGAACCGGATGCCGAGCGGCGCCTCGGCGAGCTTGAAGAAGATGTTCTCCTTGCCCGACACCTTCTTGAACGCGTTGACCAGTTGCTCGGTGACCTTCTTCTCCGCCCGCGTCCTAATCCGGTGCACCGTGGAGATCAGTAGTCGCTACCGACATGTCGGTGATCTCCCGCTCCTGCTCGTGCAGCAGCGCCGGCAGCAACCCCACCCGCAGCGGTATCGGGTGCTTCCGTATGTGGGAAGGAGACTTCACCGCGGCCCGCGCCCTCCAGCCGACCACAACATTCGGTGCGACAGCGATGAAAGTCGATACTCGGGTCATGGTCGGTAACTCGCTGTGGCTGGCGTGTGACCAGTCGGAGTGCCGGGAGATGATCGAGGGAATCGGTGATCTCGCGACGGAGCAGGCTTTGCACACGATCGCGGCGGGACCGGGTTGGTTCCCGGGAAACTGGCAGTACTACCCGGCGCAGCGGCCGCGTCCGCGCACGCATTACCTGCGCTGATCCTCCGATCGTCACGTTGACCAACAAGACGAGGCCCCGCCGTGGCGGGGCCTCGTCGCTTCCGGATCTGGTGTGGTCGCTATGGCACGACCGGTTTCCTGAAAAACGACAGCTAGAGCCTGTTCGAAGTGCTCGCGAGCGCGGTGATCAGGGGTGGCGAAGCCATTGGTTGATTACGGCGATGTGGAGTGTGGCCAGGTAGCGGACGGCGAGTTCGTCGTAGCGGGTTGCCGCGGCGCGGTGTTGTTTGAGCTGGTTGATGCCGCGTTCGACGGTGTTGCGGTCCCGGTAGCGGGTCGAGTCGAACGCTGGGGGTCGTCCACCGTTGCTGCAGCGTCTGTGGCGGTGCCCGGCCTGGTCGGCGGGAATGGGGATGATCGCCGCGATGCCGTGTCGGCGTAACCAGGTTCGGTTCGCTGCCGAGGAGTAAATTTTGGGGGCCAGCACCCGATCCGGTCGCATTCGCGGGCGGCCGCGCCCGATACGGGGGATTCGGATGCTGTCGAGGACCGCCCCCAGTTCACCGCTGTCCCCGGCTTGGCCGGGTGTGAGCAGCAGCGCCAGCGGTCGTGTCTGCAGCCGCAGGCCAAATGCACTTTGGTGCCCCACCCACCGCGTGATCGGCCGGCTGGGTCTCGCGGCCGCCGGGTGGTTCGGCTTGCCGGTCGCCGTGGCGGCGGGCACCGGCGGCGTGCTGGTGAGCGCGCATGATCGTGGAATCGACACTGACCTGCCCGACGATGCTGCCGACAGCGTCGGCGTGGACCTGCAGCATCTTCAACATCCACGCCCAGGCGCCGTTGCGTTGCCAGCGGCGGAACAACCCGTAGGCGGCCTGCCAGGACCCGTACTGGACGGGAAAGACACGCCGAGGTGCTCCGACCCGGGTGCGCCACCGGATCCCGTCGACGAGCTGACGCTTGTCCCATGGCGGCGGGCGGCCTGCCTTCTTCGCGCGGGGCAGCAGCGTAACCAGCCGCGCCCATTGGGCGTCGGTCAGATCCACTCGCCCCGCAGCCGATACGCCGGCCACGAGGTCTCCGGTAGTTCAGGTGATTTTTGGTCGCTGAACCTTCTACCGGAGACCTCGCTCATTCCCAAACTATGACAACAACTCTCGCGATCACAGCCAGGCCCGCTCCGAGCCGCCGAACGACTTCGAGACAACCTCTAGCCGACGCCGAGGGCGGTCAACAGCACCAGCACGACAGTGGTCACGGCGAAGATGCCGTGACCGGCGACGACCGCGACCGGTGTCGTTCGGCCGGTTCGGGGGTGTCGGTGGTGGTGGGTGCGCGGTAGACCAGGAGCCACCGCAGCAGCATCGCGAAGCCGAGCAACGCGACAGGGATCAGCAGAATGAACGCGATCCAGGCCAGTGCGTGCTTGTCGGTGGCGAGGTAGATAATCCAGACGATCAGCCCGGTCACGGCGAGTATGAAGTGCCCGAACACGACTGGTGCGGGCAGGTGGCTGCTACCCGGCTGGCGTGTGCCGCCTTTGGTGATCCACGTGCTCAGCAGGACGAACCCGCCCCCCGGCAGTGAGCAACCAGAAGATCAACGCTGCGATACTCATGATGTCTCCTCACCGAGGTGGGCTGGGCACGCAGGGAAGAGCGTCGGGCAGCCGCAGGCCATCGAAGGTGTTTCTCCGGCTGGCCGACGCTGTTGTGAGGCGCGCTGGGGTCGGGCGATGGACTTGCCCTACCGGCATCGGGGTCGTTTGATGCCGGTAGGGCTGAGGTCAGATGAGGCCGGTGACTTCTTGGGCGATGGCCGCGAGCCGGGTTTGGGCGGCGGAGACGACGCGGTGGCGGTTTTTGTGGGCTTCCTCGTAGGCGACGATCGTGCGGATGTCGGCGGGGTCGGTGAGCTCCTTGACCTCGGCGACGGCTTGGGAGACGTTCAGCTCGTCGTAGCCGTCGATAGGCAATTCGTCAGGCTCGAGCAGCCCGGTGCTGGTGCGGATCGACCGCAGCGCATCAGCGGCGGTGTCGGCGCCTTCGCGGCGGGTGACCTGCTCCGCGGTCTCCAACGCCGCATCGCGGGACGCCGACAGGGTCTTGACGGCGACATCCCCGGCGCGTGCTCCCTGGGCCAGCAACCCGCCCAGGGCGGGTGGGGTGGCGCGGACGGTGTCCAATGCCCGGTCCAGGCCGCGGGTCGACCAGGTGACCGGGAGGTTGAACAGCTTCACCGCGGTCCCAGCGGCGGCTTGCAAGGGGGTGCGGCGCAGCGCGGCCGGCCCGCCGAGGGCGTCCTCGGCCAGGACGGTGGTCAGCCAGTCGACGGTGGCCGAATGCGCGGTGATCAGCCGTTGCGCCAGTTCCACTACCTCGGGTACCTGGGCGGCGGTGGCGAGGGCTTTGATGTAGCGGGCGCGGTCGACCAGCTGGTGTTCGAGAGCCAGATCACCGAGCAGGGCCTCGTCGAACGGCTGGGCCTGCTCGACCATCGCCTTGACCGCCGCGGCAGCTTGGCCGAGGAACGGGCCGACCAGCTCCGGCACACCACCCAGCTCACGGATGGTGGTCTCGATGGCTTCGGCGCGGGCGCGGGCGTTGTCGGCGTTCTCGGACAACTCAGCCCGCACCGCTTCGGTGCGGGCCTGAGCGATGCGGGTCTCGGCGACCTGGATCTCGGTGTTGGTCAGCGACAGCACAGCGCGGAGCTGCGCGAGCAAAGTCGTGGTATCTGGTGTGCTCATTGCGGATCTCGTCCCTCCGGTGTTGACAGCATCGGGTCGGCGCAAAGGTGCACCACTGTCGGCCTTACCCACCCCTACCAGCGGGTAACACCCGCTCACGGTGAACCGAGGAAGCGAAGCAGCCTCTGCCGTGTCAGGACGATCGACCTCCAGGGCTTCCTCCGAGCTGCACAGTTCCGTTGGCTGCTCTCGGGTGGGTGGTGAGGACGAGGCGATCGGCGTACGGCTGCCGATCGTCGGCTCCTGGGTAGGCGGTGTGCCGAGAGCGGGGGCTGCGGCGGCCGCAAACCCGCCCTCACCACCGATCAAGCAGACCAGCTCCGAGCCCGCGCGGCCGGCGGGGAGTCCAAAGCCGCGCTGGCCAAGGAATTCGGAGTCAGCCGCAAACCGTCTACAGCTACCTGCGGTCCGGTGCCGACCGCGCGGTCACAGGCTGAGTCGGGCCCGCAGCTGGGTGGGGCGGGGAATGGAGCGTCTACCTACCCGCTTCTCCGCTACACGAGGCGATGGCGTAGGGGCCGGTCGAGGTCTGCTCGGAGATGACCGTGTCGCCCTCGGTGATCTTGCAGCTGATCGTCGTGCCGCCCTCACCGGCCTGCGCGGAGAGGGAGACGACCTTGACGTATCCCGTGACCGTGGTGTCCATCGACCACGGCAGCGCTTGGTCGTTTGCCTGCGAGATGTTGCCGCTGGCATCGCCGGTCGTGTAAGTGATGTTGCCGGCGGTCGGTCCGTCGCTAGTGACCTCGTACTTGACGACGACCTCCTTGTTCTTGTCCATCTCTCTCGGCCGCTTCGCATCCGACCAGGACCGGCACCGCCGCTAGCGCGAGCGTGCCGACGATTGCCTGGCATTTCTTCGCTGTCGTTTGGAGCCGCTGCCTAGACATGGGATGTCCTTATCTGAGCTTCATCGGGGTAAAAGGGGTATTGACCAGCATATTCTTCGGGCACGTCAGTATCTACGAGACGCCTCGGGTGGTCTCGAGTGCACGATCGCGTTGTCGACGGCGCCTCCGCATGGAGGTCACCGCACGGAAGGCGACGGCCTCTCGCTTCGGTAGGTCCGACCCGGGTTCCGGACTGGCAGGGTCTCCGGGAAGGACACCGCGCGCCCGCAGCTGGACGAGCTGATCGGGTTCGTGCGCGACGGCGACACCGTGATCGTGCACTCCATGGACCGCCTCGCCCGCAACCTCGATGATCTGCGCCGGTTGGTGCGCGCCCTGACCGGCAAGGGCGGGCGGGTGGAGTTCGTGAAGGAGTCACTGACCTTCACCGGCGAGGACTCGCCGATGAAGTCCCGCGGCGCCTACACCGGCCGCAAACCCGCCCTCACCACCGAGCAGGCCACCCAGCTGCGCGCCCGCGCCGCCCGCGGGGAATCGAAAGCGGCGCTGGCCAGGGAGTTCGGCGTCAGCCGCGAAACCGTCTACGCGTACTTGCGGGCCTCCGCCGCCACGGCCTGACCTGCGAATCGTCCGGATTCGAACAGGAAATGAGGGTGCGCCTGCGGCCTGACTTCATGACAGCTCGAGAATCCCGGGGCCACACCGCCTGGCCAGAGAACAGAGAACCGGTTCACGATGGCACCGAGTGCCAAATATGTTGCAGCAAACAGGATTTCGCCCCGCGTGGAGTGGATGGTGGGCCAGACTGGATCTCTGGAAGGAATCGCTGGCACACCACATAGGAGACGCGGATGACTGAGCAGAGCAGCGCGATCACCGAAGTCGAGGATGCAGCACGACGCGAGGCGGAAGCGATCGCCGCGAACATTTTGACGTTCGCGTTCTCGCCGCAGGGCCCCGAGGGGTCGGGAGAGTACGACGGCCCGTTTCCCAACAATCCCGCTGTCAAGGGCCACCCGGAGGTCCAGGCAGCTCTGAAGGATATGGTCCAGAAGGGGAGAATGATAGAACTTGTCGGCCTCTGCTGGGGCAAGGCCAACGAGCGGGATGGTGGCCTTCTGGCGGCTCTGCGGAAATTGGGCTACAAGGTCTGATCGGCGGGATACACACGGCACGCAGGCAGCCCCGGGCGCGAACCCGGGGCTGCGCTGTGCCGGTAGGGCACATCCCGAAACGGTGTGGGCCGAACTCGGCGCCCGACGCGGTGGCGGGTGAGGGTTCAGCTGTCGGGGTCCGGTGGGGGTGGGTCTTGGCGGGAGAGTCGGGCGTTGAGTTCGAGGGCTTCGGTGAGCTGGTCTTCCAGGACGATGATCCGGCATGCCGCGTCCAGGGGTGTGCCGGAGTCGACCAGCGCGCGGGCGCGGGCGGCGATACGCAGCTGGTAGCGGGAGTAGCGGCGGTGCCCGCCCGGTGAGCGCTGCGGGATCAGCAGTTCAGCAGCGTCAAGACCGCGCAGGAAGGCGGGGGTGACGCCGAGGATTTCCGCGGCCCTGCCCATGCTGTAGGCGGGGAAGTCCTCGTCATCGAGCCGGTTCACGGCACCGGAAGCGTCGGTGCGGTCTGTCGGGTCTGTGGGGTCTGTTTTCGGTTGCTGCACAACACCTCTGGTCTCAACGCCGACGGGCCCCGGCGCACTGTGCGCCGGGGCCCGGGATCGAGGGGGTTTGGATATCAATTCCGATCGTCGACCCGCAGAGCCGACGTC
>NZ_JBEXYF010000063.1:0-17554 GCF_040630775.1 Nocardia sp. NPDC005745 | reverse complement strand
GCCACCGCGGGATGGCCGATCACGGCGTTCTCCAGATCCACCGACGAGATCCACTCGCCACCGGACTTGATCACGTCCTTGGATCGGTCCACCAGTGTGAGGTAGCCGTCGGGGCTGATCTTGCCGACATCGCCGGTGCGCAGCCAGCCCTCGTCGAACTTCTCCGGATCGACTACCACGCCGTCCGGCGAATAGTACGAGCCGGTGATCCAGGGCCCGCGCACTTCCAGCTCGCCCAGCGACACACCGTCGTTGGGCACCACGCCGTCGTCACCGACCAGACGCGCGCGCACACCGGCCGGGAAGCGGCCCTGGGTCACCCGGTAGGCCCACTTCTCCTCGTCGGTGACCGCGGTCGCGGGCGGATGCGCGACGCTGCCCAGCGGCGAGGTCTCGGTCATGCCCCACGCGTGCAGCACCCGCACGCCGTGCTTCTCCTCGAAGGTGCGCATCATCGACGGCGGCACCGCCGAGCCGCCCACCACCACCGAGCGCAGGTGCGTGATGTCCTGCGGATTCGCCGCCAGCGCCGCCAGCACCCCACCCCAGATCGTCGGCACCGCGGCGGCGAACGACGGCTTCTGCGCGGCCATCATCTCCAGCAACGGGCCCGGCTGCAGGAACCGGTCCGGCATCAACAGATTCGACCCAGACATCAGCGCCGCGTACGGCAGACCCCAGGCGTTCGCGTGGAACAGCGGGACGATCGCCAGGATGGTGTCGGTTTCGAACAGGCCCATCCCGTTGTTCGCGCCGACCTGCATGGCGTGCAGCCAGTTCGAGCGGTGCGAGTACACCACGCCCTTGGGGTCGCCCGTGGTGCCGGAGGTGTAGCACATCGCCGCGGCGGAACGCTCGTCGATCACCGGGAAGTCGTAGGTGTCCGGCTGCGCGCCGAGCAACTCGGGGTAGGAGTGCACCTGCACGCCCTCGGGCGCGGTGAGCGTCGCCGCGTCACCGTTGACCACGACGACGTGGCGCACTGTCGTCAGGTGCGGCAGGATCTGGCTGAACAGCGGCACCAGCGTGCCGTCCACCAGCACGACCTGGTCCTCGGCGTGATTGGCCACGTAGACGACCTGGTCGGGGAACAACCGGATGTTCAAGGCGTGCAGCACCGCGCCCATCGCGGGCACCGCGATGTAGGCGACCAAGTGCTCGTTGTTGTTCCACATGAACGTGCCGACCCGATCGCCGACCCCGATGCCCAACGAGCGCAGCGCATTCGCCAACCGCGCCGATTCGGCGCCGACCTCACGGTAGGTCATGGTGCGCACGCCGGTACCGGTCCAGGTGGACACGGTGGAATCGCCGGCGAACGTCGATGCGTAGCGCAGCAACGTGGCCAGCGACAACGGCTCGTCCTGCATGGTGCTCAACATCGGAACTCCTCTTTTCTTCGGTGACTTCCCGTCAGAAAGCCAAGTCGATCACACACGACAGCGCCATATCGCCTGTCCTGCCGAGGCGGGCGGGCATCGGGGCGGAGCAGGCCGAACACCCGGCCGACGAGCAGCGGGCCGCGGCCGAAGACACGATCCACCCGCGACCACTGGTCCGGTTCGATCCGGGATCGCGGGGCCGGCGCTGTAGCGAGGATTTCCGGCCGCGTCACCACGCCGGGCCGACGCGCGAGCACCTGTCCGTCATCCTGAATCCCGCTTGGTAACAAACGGATCCGGGAATGTGGCGGGCCGATCGGTACCTGTGGTTCCAAGCTGACCATGTTCGATGAGCAGGTACACGACGAATACCGTGACGGCTTCGGACTCGGAGTCGATACCGAACGGCGTGGTGCGCCGGCAGGCACATCGGAGCGCGCCCAGCTCAGCGCCCGGTCCGGAAAGCGGTCGGCGAAGCCCGCCGCCACGCCGATCACGGCGGCGTCGGGATCTTCCGGGGTGCGGCTGCGTAAGACCAGGTCGGGAAGCTCAGCGAAAGTCGGTACACGCGGCGGCATGGTTCAGCACGCACCGACCATGAGCCACATCACACCGGCGATGCTACCCAACGGTAGGCGGCCTCGGGCGAGGCCGCCGGGGCAATCCCACGGGCCTCTATCCGATGGCGCGCGCCGTCAGTTTCCGCTGGTCAGCTCAGCGCTTCGACCTCGGTGGGCACATACTCGGCTCCAACCTCCGGGGACCGCGACTTCGGTAGCGGATGCCCGGCCCCCTGCCGCAACCGGCACCGCGACCCCGATGGCGACTGCCCGGCTTCACGCTGTGCCCGGCAGCGCGACCTCGGTATGCGCCGGATAGGCGTGCACCACAGCCGTATCCAGCTTGGGCACCACGTGGGTGAGGGTGTGCTGGGCCTCGTGCGCGACGTGATGGGCGTCCGCGAGCGTGATCGTCGGGGCGACGTCCAGTTCGACGTCGGCGTGCAGCCGATGGCCGATCCATCGCATCCGCAGGCTGCGCACACCCTGCACGCCCGGCTCCGCGGACAACGCCCGCTCGGCCGCGGTGACCAACTCGGGCTCGACGGCGTCCATCAACCGGCGCAGGACGTCGCGCGCCGCGGTCCGCAGCACCGCGAGAATCGCGACGGTGATGAGCAGCCCGACGATCGGGTCGGCGAGCGGGAACCCCAGCGCCACTCCCCCCGCCCCGAGCAGGACCGCCAGCGAGGTGAACCCGTCGGTGCGCGCGTGCAGACCGTCGGCGACCAGTGCCGCCGAGCCGATTCGCCGCCCCACCCGGATCCGGTACAGCGCCACCGTCTCGTTGCCGAGGAATCCGATCAACCCGGCCGCGGCGACCCAGCCCAAGTGGTCTAGCGGTACCGGATCGAGCAGCCTGCGCACCGCCTCGTAGCCGGCGATCAGCGCGGACAGCGCGATCATCGCGACGACGAAGAGCCCGGCCAGATCCTCGGCCCGGCCGAAGCCGTAGGTGTAGCGCCTGGTCGCGGCCTTGCGGCCGAGGGCGAACGCGATCCACAGCGGAACCGCGGTCAGCGCGTCGGAGAAGTTGTGCACGGTGTCCGCGGCCAGCGCCACCGAGCCGGACGCGACGACGATCACCAGTTGCAGCACCGCGGTGCACCCGAGCACGACCAGGCTGATCGCGACCGCCCGGATGCCGACCGCGCTCGCCACCAGCGCGTCATCGATGCTGTCGGCCGCGTCGTGGCTGTGCGGGACGAAGACTTCCCGCAACGCGCCGATCGCGCTCGACCGATGATGGTGATGATGCCCGGCATGGGGGTGATGATGCTGATGCCGATGGGTCATGACGCGCTCACCTCGTCCCGGCCGGGGAGGTCGCGCACCGCGCCCACGCCGCGATGGTGCGCGGGAACACCGGGCCCCGCATGCTCGGCGTTGCACACCGCGTCCACCACCAACTGCCGGACGTGCTCGTTCTCCAGCCGGTAGAAGATCGTCGTCCCCGATCGGCGGGTGCTCACCAACCGCGCCATCCGCAGCTTGGCCAGATGCTGCGACACCGAAGGCGCCGGCTTGCCGACTCGCGCGGCCAGATCGTTCACCGACAGTTCGCGATCCACCAGCGCCCAGAGCACCTGCACACGCGTCGGATCGGCGAGCATGCGGAACACCTCGACAACCAGTCCGACCTGATCCTCGGCGAGACGCGGCCGCCATTCCTGGCTATCTGCATTCATACGCAGATATTAGAACGGATTGCGGCGTGGAACCAGGTCTCCGGGCCGATGCGGCGGCGGCACCCCCTGCGTTGCCGCCGACGCACCGGTCGACCCCGAATCCCAACAGCTTTCTGTCTTAGTCGAGTGTGGCGTCACTGCGCCAGACGATCGAAGGGATATCACCCGAATGAGACGAACCAATCGCGCAGCCGCGCACTCCATTTCGGACCACGCCCGATGAAACGGCGATGACCAGCACAAACGATCCGGCGGCGGCCGAAAGCTTCACGCGCACCTGCGCGCACAGCTGCACGTGCAGCACGGGCCGCGTGCGCGTCCCGGCACCTCGGCCGCACCGGCTGCGCCACCGGCGATCCGGACATTCTGCACCGAACCGGGCGTACTCGCGCGAATCCTGTCCGTACCGTGATCTCCGCCCGCGCCCACCGGTTCATCCACCCGCGACGACAGTCGCCGATCACCGCCCCCGGACGAGCGGACCGATCCCCGCCGACGCCCGGTTACTGTGAATCACGAGAATCGAGCGACCGCGGAGTAGACGACATGCCAGTGGACCGAATGCTGCCCACCCCCGAAGCCAGGGACCTGCTGGAACTGACCCGCGACATCGCCGACAAGGTGCTCGAGCCGCGCGTGGCCGAGTGCGAGAAGACCGGGATCTTCCCTGATGGCGTTTTCCCCGCGCTCGGCGCCGCCGGACTGCTCAGCCTGCCGTATCCGGAGGAATACGGCGGCGGCGCGCAACCCTACGAGGTGTACCTCCAGGTGCTCGAGGAACTCGCCGCCCGCTGGGCCGCGGTCGCCGTCGCCGTCAGCGTGCACAGTCTCAGCTGCCATCCGCTGTTCGCGTTCGGCACCGAGGAGCAGAAGCAGCGCTGGCTTGCCGGCATGCTTTCCGGCGAGACCATCGGCGCCTACAGCCTGTCCGAGCCGCACGCCGGTTCCGACGCGGCCGCGCTGCGCTGCCGCGCCACCCCGGTCGAGGGCGGCTACCGGATCACCGGCGCCAAAGCATGGATCACCAACGGTGGCCGCGCCGACTTCTACACCCTGTTCGCCCGCACCGGCGAAGGCTCCCGCGGCATCTCCTGCTTCCTCGTCCCCGGCGACACCGAGGGACTGAGTTTCGGCAAACCCGAGGAGAAGATGGGCTTGCGCGCCGTGCCCACCACCACCGCCGCCTACGACGACGCGTTCCTGCCCGCCGAACGTCGCGTCGGCGCGGAGGGCCAGGGCCTCTCCATCGCCTTCAGCGCCTTGGACTCCGGCCGCCTCGGGATCGCCGCCGTCGCCACCGGCCTGGCGCAGCGCGCCCTCGACGAGGCCGTCGCGTACGCCAAGGAGCGCGAGGCGTTCGGCCGCCACATCATCGACCACCAGGGGCTCGGCTTCGTACTCGCCGACATGGCCGCCGCGGTGGACTCCGCCCGCGCCACCTACCTCGACGCCGCCCGCCGCCGGGACGCGGGGCTGCCGTACTCGCGCCAGGCCAGCGTGGCCAAACTCGTCGCCACCGACGCCGCCATGAAGGTCACCACCGACGCGGTCCAGGTCTTCGGCGGTTACGGCTACACCCAGGACTTCCCCGTCGAGCGCTACATGCGCGAGGCCAAGGTGATGCAGATCTTCGAGGGCACCAACCAGATTCAGCGTTTGGTCATCGCACGCCAACTCGCGGGCAACTGATGCCGGGGCTTCTACGCGAATAGATCGCGCACGATCGAGCGGTCCATGTTTCGCGCGGGCTGGGCAACCGCCGCACCGCGATCACGCGTGTCCGAAAATGCCGATTGATTGACCGCGGATGTCTTCGGACCTGCGAATACTGTTTCGTACCCTCGAAACATGACGACGCCGTCCATCATCATCATCGGAGCCGGATTCGGCGGGCTCGGCATGGCACTGGAGCTGCGGCGGGCCGGGTTGGACACTTTCACCATCCTGGAGCGCGCCACCGACCTCGGCGGCGTCTGGCGGGAGAACACCTACCCCGGCGCCGCCTGCGACGTGCCCTCCCCGCTGTACTCCTGGTCCTACGAGCCGAAATCCGATTGGCCACGGCGTTTCTCCGAACAGCGCGACATCCACGCGTACATGCGGGGCGTCGCCGACAAGCACGGCCTGCGGCGCTTCATCCGCTTCGGCACCGAGGTGACCGACGCCGAGTTCGACGAGCGCACCGGCCGGTGGACCGTCCGCACGGCCGACGGAGCGCAACTGACCGCCGACATCCTCATCCCTGCGGTCGGCCAGCTGTCGCGTCCCGCCCTGCCGAACATTCCCGGCATCGACACCTTCACCGGCGCCGCCTTCCACTCCGCCGAGTGGGACCACGACGTCGACCTGACCGGCAAGCGCATCGCCTGCATCGGCACCGGAGCCAGCGCGATCCAGTACATCCCGCGCATTCAGCCGGACGCCGCCCACCTCACGCTGTTCCAGCGCTCGGCGGCCTGGGTGCTGCCGAAAGCCGACGTCGAGTACAGCGCCCTGCACCACGCGCTGTTCAAGTACTTCCCACCCAGCCGCCTCGCCGAGCGCTTCGCCATCTGGTCCGTCTTCGAACTGCTCGCCCTCGGACTCACCGACATCCCGGCGATCAAGACCCCCGTGATCGCTCTGGCCGACCGCCACCGCGAAAAGCAGGTTCCCGACGCCGAACTGCGCGCGAAACTGACGCCCGACTACGCGGCGGGATGCAAGCGCGGACTGTTCTCCAACGAATATTTCCCGGCGCTCGCGCAGCCGAACGTCACCGTCGAGACCACCGCCATCGAGTCGATCACGCCGACCGGAGTCCGCACCGCCGACGGCGTCGAGCACGAAGTGGACGTCATCATCTTCGGCACCGGCTTCAAGGGCACCGAATTCCTCGCGCCGATGAACATCTACGGCCTCGGCGGCCGCAAACTGGCCGACGTCTGGGGCGACGAAGGTGCCCGCGCCTACCTCGGCCTGTCCGTGCCGCAGTTCCCGAACCTGTTCCTGATGTACGGCCCGAACACCAACGTCGGCGCGGGCTCCATCATCTACATGCTCGAATCCCAAGCCCGCTACATCCGCCAGGTCGTGCGCTACCTCACCGACCGCCCCGGCCGCTACCTCGCCGCCCGCCCCACCGCCGACCAGCACTGGGACGACTGGCTACAGCGCCGCCTGAAGGACACCCCCTGGAACTTCTGCTCCAGCTGGTACCGCAACGCCTCCGGCCGAATCACCAACAACTGGCCCGGCGCCACCGTCCTCTACCGCTGGAAGACCCGCACTTTCGACCCCGCCGACTACGACGAGGCGCAAGCGGCAGCGCGCTGACCTGCACATTCATCCAGACCTCAGCAATCCGTCAGTAAACTGATCTGGTCCGGGGTCCGGCGGAAGAGGTGCCCATGTTGTGGCTGCTGATCGTTGCAGTGCTCGTAATTCTGATCGCCTTACTGGCATGGCAGACACAGCAGGGCAAACAACGCGGAGCCACCGAACTCGCCGACGCTCTCGCCGAGGCCCGGCAAGTGAACGAACGACTGGGCGGCCAGGTCTACAGCCTCTCCGGCGGCAACGACGCCGCCGTTCGGGCACTCGCCGACGCCTCCGAACGGCATCTCGCGGCAGGCGCACAACTCGACCAGGCCCGCACTCCCACGCAGGCACGACTGGCGAAGCAGACCGCTCTGGAAGGGCTCTACTACATCAGGGCCGCGCGGACCGCGATGAACATGGACCCAGGCCCCGCGATCCCCGCCCTCGACGGCCAGAACACCGCCGGCCAGGTCACGGAGAAGCGCGTAGTCGAATACGAAGGCAGGCAGATCGCGGCCGCCCCCACTCCCTCGCCATCGACACCCAACTACTACCCCGGTGGCCGAGTGGCCGGGCGGCCGGTACCCGCGGGGTGGTACTCCGAGCCCTGGTGGAAACCCGCGTTGATCGCCGGCGCGTGGGGCCTCGGCTCGACCCTCCTGTTCACATCCCTGTTCGCCGGAATGTCCGGAGTGGGCTACGGAGCGTCCGGTTTCGAGAGCGGCTACGGCGAAGGTTTCCAAGACGGGATGGCCGCGAACGGGGACTATGACGCCGGTGGCGACTACGACGGGGGGTACGACTCGGGTGGCGACTACGGCGGAGGCTTCGATGGCGGCGGAGGCTTCGATGGCGGCGGCTTCGACGGCGGCGGCTTCTGATCGCTCGCGATATCCCCACGACAGTGATGCGGCTTCTGAGCCTCTCACCCGGTAGACTGCGAACGTCCCGGGCGGGCCCAGCCCACCCACGCCTTCGTAGCTCAGGGGATAGAGCACCGCTCTCCTAAAGCGGGTGTCGCAGGTTCGAATCCTGCCGAGGGCACAGCATCGACGCAGGTCAAGCCGTATCCCTGCCCGCGTCGCTGACCGAGTAACTCGGTCGGGTACGCAGTGAGTACGCAGTGGCGAAATCCGTACGCGCGGCATCGAGCCGGGCAGCTACGTCGTCCAGATCGTCATCGAACAAGTCGGCGTAGTAGTCCAGCGTGGTACTCGGCTTGTCGTGACCCAGCATCCTTTGCAGCGCGAGCACCGACGCACCCTGCGATACCGCGAGCGAAGCCGCTGTGTGCCGCAACTCGTGAGGGGTCAGCCCATCCAACCCGGCCGCCTTCGCTGCCCTGTCCCACCAGGAGCGCCGCATATTGCGGACCCGAAGCACGGCACCGCGCCGGGAGGTGAAGACCTCAGCGTCAGGGCGACGACCAGCCAGATGCTGTTTCAGCGGTTCGGCCAGGAATGCCGGGAATGGCACGCTCCGCCGCTGATGGTCCTTTGGTGCCTTCGTCACGAGCACCCCGTCGACCTCGGTAATGGTGCGCTCAATCTGCAAGCGGCGACGTCGCAACGACACTGCCGACACCTGTAAGCCTGCCAGTTCAGCGAATCGCAGGCCGCAGTAGGCAAGCACCATCACCGTCAGCCAATCACCGCCAGCGTTTTCGGCCAACCGTTCGACCTCCACGCCCGACAGATACCGGCGCTTGGCAAGTCGCTGCTTGGGGCGATCCACAGTGCCGCAAGGATTCACAGCGATACGCCGCGTAATCACCGCATGGTCGCATATCTGCGAGAACACGCCGAGATTCTTCCGGACGGTGCCACCCGCAGCACCGTTGTCCACCTGGTCAGTGACCCATTCTTGAATGTCGTCGTGCGCCAGATCAGCGAGCCGGACATTCCCCCAGCGAGGCAGAATGTGCCGCTCCACCACGGACTTGTACCGCGAAAGCGTCGACTTCTCCCATGACGGATGGCTCGCCAACCACGCCCGAGCCACAACATCAACGGTCACCCGACCCGCCGAAGGTGGCGCATGAACACCGGAAACCACCGCCGCCGTCTGCCCATCCAGCCACGCCTGGGCATCCGTCTTACGAGCAAATCGCTTGGTGTGCTCGTCGCCCCTGCCGTCGACATACCGTGCACGCCAACGTTTTCCCTTTCCATTCAGCTTGGAAGGAACACGCAGAACTGTGCCGTCCGGCTGCCGTTCATCCTTGGTCCACAAGTCTTCGACACCCGCACGACGATTCCGACGAACCTTACTCATGCTGCATCACGCAATGTCGCCGCTTCCTGCTCTTCGATCCAGGCCAGGACGACCGACTTACGCCAGACACGGCGGCGTGCACCGAGCTTGAAGCTGGCAGGGCCGCGACCAACATGCGCCCACCAACGCCACGTGGCCGCCGGGATACCAGTCAGGACCTCGCAATCCTTGGCCCGCAAATACTCTTCGTTCTCCACCACGGCTCCCCTCCTGTGCTGCTTGCTGAATTGCCGAATGTTCTGCTATGCCGCTGTTCCTGCGGCGATCAGGGCGTTGGTGTACTCCGCGCGCCATTTCGTGCGTTGGGCGATCGCAGCCAGGATCAGGTGATCCCGAGGCGGTGCCGATTGGTCGCCGGGTTCGACCGGCCGGATGATCAGGTGCGAGGTGTCGGGTTTGTGGATGCCGACCGAGGCCAGCAGTTGCCGAACGAACTCCGCCCGATCGGCCTTGTGATCCGGCAGCGTCTTCCCGCTCCAGCGACGCGAGACGAGGACCCGCCGACCGGGCAGGCCGAGAGTGTCCCGCCGGTGCGCCTTGCCCTTGCACTTGCCGGGAATCGTCTTGTCACTGGCGCCCTGCGGGACGATGCCGTAGCGCAGCCACACCGCACAGCGCGGCGAGCACGGCGTGTGCTGCAACTCCGCATGCAACCGGTCGTAGTGGATCGCGGTCCGCGTGGACTCGGTTTCCAGGACTTCGCTGATGGACTTGGTGAGGTACTTCGTCACGTACCCGATGGCCCGGTCGGCCTTGTCGCCGGGGATGTAGCCCTTCATGTGGCCGGGGTCCATGCGTTCGCCGAACCGCACCGTGTAGGCCGGTTCCAGATCATCCACCGCGTCCAGGACGTCGAGGGCGTCATCCCAGCCGGTCAACGCCTGCCCGCTGTCGGGATCCACGAAGGTCATGGCCCGGTAGTCCCAGACCGGCATCTTCTCCCCGGAGTACACCTCGTTGTCGGGGTCGAAGTGCGGCCACCACACCTGGTGGTAGGTCGCCGCGGTGACCATCCGCAGAATCTCGCGGGAGATCACGCCACGCAGCAGCAAATGCAGGTGCGGAGCGCCCCGCTTCTGCGGTTCCACGGTGGCGAAGTACTGCACGTCGTAGCCGACGCAGCGGCGCAGGTTCTGAATCCAGCGATCGACCAGCTTGGAGAAGAACACGATGTCCCGCGCCGCGCGAGCGTAGTCGTAGGTGTCCGGGTTGCGGGGTGAGCCGTCCGAGCACGGCTTGCCCTCGGAATCCACCGCGCCGTCGGGGTTGATCGCACCGTAGGACGGCATGGTGAGCGTGACCATCATCGAGGACCGGTACCCGCCGATCACCCGCCCGATCGTGTGCCGCTCGACCTTCTTGCGGGGCAGGTTCGGCACGTCCTGACGCCGCTTGGTCGAGCGGGAACGCCGCTTACGCTCGGTCGGGTCCAGCGGTGGGATGGGGCCACGGAACCCGGAGTCGCGAAGGTCGCGGTCCAGGCTGCCCACCAGGTCACCGATGGCATCAGCCATCTCGTCATCCCCGTCGTCGCGGGCTTGGTGGTACTGCTGGGCGAGATCGGCGCGGGTGGTGAGCAATTCGGTTTGCGTGTCGGAAGGGTCGCGGGTCTCTTCGACCGGTTCGACTTCGGCGTGCCAGCCTTCCCGGCATTGCGTCATCCGCAGCCACCGGGCCTTGTCCGCGCACGGCTTGCACACCGAGGCGACTGTCGACTTGCACGGCGACGCGACGTATTCGACCTTGCCGGTTCTCGGGTCGAACGACCGCATCGTCACCGGCCGCACGCAGACCCCGAACTTCTCCGCCGTGGCTATGGCGACATCGGTGAAGTTCGGGAGCGCGCGCCGCTCGGCCGCAGTCTGGCGAGTCGAGGCAGTTTCGTCGCCCTTGTCGTTGTCGTTGTCGTTGTCGAGGTTGATGGGCGTGGTCATGGTCAGGATGCCTCTCGGTCGAACAACGCGAGCTGGGTCGGGACGGGTGTGTCGGCGTTGTAGCGTCGCCACATCGCGCCGTCGTGGTCGCGATAGACGATCACCGGGTTGCCGCCCTCACGGGGCCGGTAGCTGGGCTTGTCGGCCATCAGATAGGCCTGCGAGACGTTCAGAGCCTTCGGTAGAGGGCGGACCGTCTCACCGATCAGCACGCCCCACTGCACCGTCTTGCGAACGGTCATGCCGCCCACCCGCCGTCATCGTCGAAGTCCTGCCCCCACGACTCCCAGGAGGGCATCTCACCGGTTGCCGCGCACAGGTGAACGGCGATCTCGAGCGGGTCCGCGCCCCGGCGTTCCAGCAGCCCGCGACGACGAGACGCGAGGTCGATCACGTTGTCCCGGTACGGAACATCAGCGGCAACGGTCTTGCGAGTGTTGTTGGTGCGCTTCATGATTCAGTCCCTATCGTCGTTGTCGTGGATGTCGATGGCGCGGCAGGCGTCGCACCAGACGCGGTCACCGTCGTAGAACCAGCCCACCGCCGCCGAGCGGGCGTTGAGGTACTCCACGGCTTGATTGACCGAGTCGAAGCAGATGCCTTCGGCGTCGGCGTAGGCGTGCTCGGTTTCCTCGGTGTAGAGCTCCCCGCAGCAGTCGCAGTAGATGAGGACATGGACCTCGGTCACGAACCCTCGTTTCATGCCGCCACCGGCCCGTCTTCGGACTCGTCGCCGAGGTCATCCGGGTCGAAGCCGGAGTAGTCCTCAGCGGGACCGGTGATTTCCGGTGCAGGCGAGTACGCATCCACGATCGCGTCGATGTCGTCATCGGAGACGAAGTACGCCCGCACCCGCACGAACTCGCTCGAGCCGTCTTCACCGACGTAGCCGACACCCGGTGTCTCGTCGGAGATCTCGTCGCAGCGTGCCCCGCGATCGCGTGCGCCTTGACCGTGGACCATGCCAGTCTGGGTGGGTTCGTCCAGGCGCAGGCCGACGCGGACGGGGAACAGTTGCCGGTTGGGCATCGTCTCCTTCGACGGGTCCTGCAACGCCGCGATCACCGACACCGCCGCCGCACGCCCCTGCGACAGCAGAAGCCCCGTCAGGCGGCGGAACTCCTGCTGTTCCTCCCGGGTGGCGTACGACGACAGGGACGCAGCCTCATCGATGATGATCAGGATCAGCGGCTCATCGGTGGACGGGACGATCTTGCGCAGACCCGCCGCCCGCATCCGCGCCAGGCGTTCGCGCATCAGCTCGACGGCCTCGTTGAGCATCGCGAGGATGGTGGTGTTGTCGGTGGCGAAGCGCACGAACAACCGGTTCTCGCCCTTGCCGAACTCCGCGCCGCCCTTCGGGTCAGCCAGATACAGATCCACCAACCCGGCTTTGATCGCGGGACCGAGCGCGACGATGATCGACCACAACACCGAGCCCTTCCCCGACCCGGTCGCACCGGCCAGCAGGATGTGCGCATACAGCACCCGCAGCCGCCACGTGTCGAAGTCCTCGGTCACCCCGACCGGGACCGCTTCCAGATCCACATCCATCACCGACGGCAAGCCCGGCAGCGGCACAGTGTCCGCGAGGGTGTCATAAACCCGCAGATCCAGACGCACGAATCCCGGATCAGTGGCGACCACCGTCACCGACGGGACACCGAAGTAGGCAGCCAACGCGGCACGGATGTTGTCGATGTTCCAATCCTTGAGCGACTGCCCGCCGAGCATCTGCACATCCACCGACATGCCGAACTCGGTGTAAGTCGCCGACAGGACATTCGGGTAGCCGGTCTGCATCGAGCCCAGCTTGAGTGCCGGCCACATCAACGCCAGTTGCCCCGAGTCGGTCACCACCGACACCGCCGTGCGCAACTCGACCGGAGCAGCCGCAGTGACCTCACCGGCAGCACGAGCCGGTTGCATCTCCCCACCGCGCGCGGCGAGTGACCGCAGCCACCACAGCGTCGACGCGCCCGTGCACAGACCGCTGGCGAGCATCACCGTTCCCGCGATACTCATTTCAGAACCCCCAACCTTGCGGGCCGCGCTCCAACTCGCAGAACAAGCGGCACCCCTCCGGAGCCGGGGACGACACCGGAGCCTTCTGGACCTCGGACCGGCCGAGACCGGCGTCCTCGCAGAACATCACGCACCCGGGAGAAGCCGGAGCCGGATTCTCGGTGGTGGTCGCTACCGGGGAGGACGCAGCAGCCGGGACCAGTGGGGCCGGAGTATCCGACGTCTGGTCCACCAGCACCCCGACACCGGCCAGCACGCTCACCAGCGCTGAAACACCCATCGCCACAGCAGGAACAGAAACAGTCATCTCAACCCCCAACAGGGACAGCGATCGGCAGCATGGTTTGCTGCGGTCGCGAAGAACGAACAGGAATATGGACCGGCGCAGAAGGCACCGGATGAAGCTCAGCCACCCGCACCGGCTCAGGCTTCGGCTCAGGGAGCGACACCGGTTGCGGCTCAGGCTCAGCTGTCGCCCGCTCTGCGGCAGGCTCGACCACAGGCACCGGCTCGGAAGCCGGGACACGGTGCACCCTGCGGAACAACAGAGCCAGCCCATGAGTGTCGGCCAGCAGGGAAATCGGTGCCACCGCCGCGACGAGGGCCGCAGCCCACCCCGGTAGCGGGTGACCGGAAGCGACCGCGTGAATGCTGTTGCCCGCCACCGATACCGCCGCGCCGATACCGAGCACCCACACGAAGAACCGGCGATCGGACTTCTCGTCCGAGGCCAGCACGCCAGCGGTGGCCAACAGGATCGTGCCGTCCACGATCAACGGGAACAACCAGGCATCATCAGCCGGAATCCGTGCCAGCACCCCCAAGTCGCGAAGCGTGGTGAACGACAGCCGGAATGCTGCCGCCGCCACCGCGATACTGATGACCGCGGCGGACCAGCGAGCCCAACGCCGCCACCCCGACTGCTGCTGATCCGCCGCACTCATCACGCCGCCTTATCCGCCGACACGGACAGCACGGCATCGTGCTCGGCCAGAACACCCGGCAGGGCTTCGGCCAGCGCGCGCGCATCAGCGATGCTCAACGTCACCGACGCCGAGATGCCCATCCCGAAGCCGATGTCCACCGACGCCGAATACCGATCACCGCGAAACTCGTAAGCCGGGTGGTACTTCACGCTCAATTGCTCAACGAGCACCGACGTGCTCACACGCGAGCCGATCTGATAGTCCGACATCACGCCGCCGCCTTACCGGTCGGACGAGCCGCACCCGGATCAGCCGGAGCCTGCTTCGCACCCGAGATATCACCAGCGATACCGGTCGCGCGCACCGTCCACCCGATCGACTTGAACTCACCCTGACCGGCGATCTTCGGCTTGATCTGCAAGCCCTCCAGCACCACCGGGGTCACGCCCTGCGACACCGGCGACGCCGACGGCACCGGCTGAACGTCCGCCACGAACGTCACATCGAACGAAGCATTCTTCGAACCCATCCCGGTCGGGTCCATCACGGTGCCCTTCCACAAGCGCTTCGTCGGCAGTGAAAATAAGGTGATCCGCGAACCGTCACTTATCAATCCGGCACTGGAGGTGTCGCACGGCGATCTTTTGCTGTCACGTGCAAACACTGTAGATTTGGTTGGTATCGCTTGCATCGCCCGCAACCCAAGGCCGCGACTCTTGCTTTCCGACAAATCTCTACGGCTGAATATCAATAAGGAAGTTGCGGTACCTGAGTTCGTTGAATTCGCTCTTACTCTGCAAGAGGTTCGAAATCAGATTCAGGCACGCGCCACCGGCACCAGTGGCAGCATGAAGAACATCAGCCAAGAGGACGTACGGCGCATCACGCTGCCTGTCCCTCGCATCGAAGGACAAGCCGAGGTCGTTCGCGCTGTGGGAGCTGCCGACAAGAAGATTGCGTCCGAGCGTGCTCTCTTGGATAAGCTCAAGCTCCTCAAGGGAGGGCTGATGGAAGATCTTTTGACCGGTAGGGTGCGAGTGGTGCCCGGTCGGGCGCTCACGGGGCAGGTTCGGGCATAAAGAGGTATATCGCATGGGCTTCGAGCGGCTGGGGCGGACGTTCGTCGATCACCTGTCAGCACTGGGCTGGCCTGTGCCCCTCGACGGTGAGCCCGACGCCGCCGAGCCGTTGGACGGACGAGCCGATTATTCTGCTGCGGTTCTGTCCGGCCGGTTCCGTGATCGGCTCCGTCACATCAATCCGGGCCCTGGCGAGCAGCCGTGGCTGGACGCCGAACGGGTCGACCAGGTCCTCGAGGCGCTGATTCGAGGCACCGCACGTACCAGCCTCACCGAGGCCAACCAGGCCGTCACCGAGCTACTGCTTGGCGGCATCGAGGTGGACGGGTTACCGAATTGGCTTGGCGGACGGCGGCAGAAGGTACGTCTGATTGACTGGGGCGAGCCGACCAACAACGACCTGTGCGTTATCACGAACTTCCGGGTGGACCGGCCGGGCGGGCGACGGGTGGTGTTCGACGCGGTGCTGTTCGTCAACGGTATCCCGTTGGCCGTGGTCGCGGCACCCGGACCGGACCGCGAGCCGGCGATAGCGGAGGCAATCGCCGACTTGCGCGCTCGTACCGGGCAGCGGCGGGAGGGCGCGGACACGGCAGTGCCGGCGTTGTTCCGCTTCGTGCAACTCCTCGTGGCGACCAACGGTGACGAGGCCCGCTTGGGCACCATCACCTCAGAGCCAGAGCATTTCGCGTACTGGCGCACCACCGAACCTGTATCGGCGAAACAGGTCGAGGCCGAGCTCGGGCACCCCCCACGAACCGAGCTGGAAACCCTGACCGCTGGTGTGCTGCGCCCCGCGCACCTGCTGGACATGGTCCGCAACTTCTCCGTCTTCCATCAAGCCGACGGCCGGACAATAAAGGTCGTCGCCCGGTACCCGCAGTTTCGGGCGGTCCACCGACTGGTCCGCAACCTGCGGAGCGGCCGGACTAGGCAGCAGACCGGCCGCGACGACGAGCGCGGCGGCATCGTCTGGCATACGCAGGGCTCCGGCAAGAGCTTCACCATGGCATTCCTGGTCCGCAAGATGCGGGCCACCCCCGAACTTGCCACCTACAAAGTGGTCGTGGTCGTCGACCGCATTGATCTCCGCGACCAGTTGCAACGCTCGCTGGCCCTGACCGGTGAGACCCCAATCGTGGCACGCGGAGTCCAGCACGCTCGCGAGCAGCTTGCCGACGACACCCCCGGCGTCGTCACGGTCATGATCCAGCACGCGCAACGTGACGAGTTCGCTGCAATAGAAGGCGAGCCCGAGGAACTGGCCGACGACCCGCTGCAATCTCGCGTCAATGCCCGCGAGCAGAATCCAAGCGCCGATATCGTCCTGCTGGTCGACGAGGCGCACCGGTCACATCGCGGCTGGCAGCACGCCCGGCTGCGCCGCATGGTGCCGAATGCCGCACGAGTTGCATTCACCGGCACGCCGCTGATGCGCGCCGATAAGGAGAGCCACACCACCACTGGCATTTTCGGCGATTTCATCGACACGTATCGGCTGTCCGACTCGGAGCAGGACCGCGCTACCGTGCCGATCCGCTACGAGCAGCGAATGGCTGACGCGCACGTCGTCGACCGCGTGGTGCTAGACACCGCCTATGAGGACGAGGTCGGCGGCACGCCGCAGGACCGGCAGCAGGCGCAGCAGCGCTGGCTGACCACTCGTGAGGCGCTAGAAGCCGAGGACAACATCGGCGAGAAGGCGCGAGACATGCTGCGCCACTGGGTGGAAGCTGTGCTGCCCAACGGCTTCAAAGCCCAGGTTGTCGCGGTCTCTCGACTTGCCGCCCTCCGCTACAGGGACGCCCTCATCGTCGCCCGCGACGAACTGGTCAGCGAGCTGGAGCGGTTTGCCCGCAAGGCACGCGCCGACCCAGAACTGGCCACGAACCACCCGGATGCCGTATTCCTGCGCACCGCCCTGCCGTTTCTACCGCTGTTGCGTGTCATCGACTTCGTACCAGTTATTTCCCCCGGGGTCACGAAAGATGAAGAGGGGAAGCTCAAAAAAGACCCGCCGGAGTGGAGTGCGTGGACTGCGGAGGCAGCGCAGCGCGACCACATCGACCGGTTCAAGCAGCGGATGCCTGCACCCGAGGAGCTGAGTCGCAGTCAGACATCATCGACACATGATGCGCCATGGACCGACCAGGCGACACGGTCAGCCGGTAACCATGCGGTGCATACCACAGGCGAGGACGACCCATGGGGAAGTATTCCGCCGGACGACAACTTTGCACGAGACCGCACCGCAACTGGCCCTGGCCCTGGCCCAGGTCCAGTGAGGTTCGCCCCGGGTAGTGGACACCGAGTTAGCAGGATCGATGGTTCTGCTGGTAAGGATGTTTGCTGTGCCTCCTCGTAAACGTCGGTCGTATACGACCGA
>NZ_JBEXYF010000062.1:0-17658 GCF_040630775.1 Nocardia sp. NPDC005745 | reverse complement strand
CAGCCGCGGCATGCGTTCGGCCACTACGGCGTGGGCGGCTCCGGCGCGTACGCGGACCCGGATCTCGGCATGTCGATCGCGTTCGTGACCAACGGGCTCGGCAGCATGGTGACCGCACTCGGCGACGCCAGGCTTGCCCGGCTGGCGGCGACGGCGCAGACCACGGTGCGCAAGCACAAGCAGGCCCCTGGCTAGCGTCGAACCGCTCCGGCGGCGGCTTGGTAGTTCTCGGTATGGATGTGCGCATGCGTCGAGCCGACGCGGGTGACCACCGCACGTCGCCGCACAGCCCGGCGACCTGCTCGACGTGCTGCTATCCGCGTACCGGACGCCGCCGCGGATGCCGAGTTCTGCGAGCAGGTACGCACCCCTGCTGGTGGCCGGGCACGAGACCACCGCGACCACCCTGGTCTGGGCGCTGTTGCGGCTGCACCCGCCGGTTCCGATCGTCCTGCGTCGCCTGATCGAACCTTTCGCGCTGCGCGGCGTGGCGCTTGCCCCGGGGCGACACCGTGGGGATCGCGGTGCCGTTGCTGCACTCCGATCCAGAGGTGTGGCCGGACCCGCGGCGCTTCGACCCAGGTCGCTTCGCCCCGTTCGGTGGCGGCCACCGGCGCTGCGTCGGCGCGGCCCTCGCGGACTACGAGTTGCGGATCGCGCCGGCCACCATCCTCGGGCGGGTGAGCCTGCGGCTGTCTCCGCGATATGCGCATGGGAGGTTCCCACACTCGGGGCCGCACAACATCGCGACGGGTCCGCATCGCCCGATTTCGTTCGACGTGATCAGTGAGCTTGGTCACTAACTAGTTTGCGGTGAACCATCTTTCACGTTCCCATCGGCTCCGGGCCGATGCTGCCCGATCCGTTGTGACCGGGAGGTTTGCCCGCAGCGATACCCAAAGGAAGTGATTGTGATCACCACCACAACGAGCACGGTTGCTTTATCACTCTGAAACGCCGGTGGCTAGGGGGCGCGCCGGGACGGTAGGAATGGACGACGGGTCGGGCCGTCGATACCAGTGGGGCGCTCTTCTGGCTCCGCGCTGAAATGAAATATCTCGCCACGCGCGCTTACGCGTGCGCGCGAGAGATGGAATGGACGAGAAACCTATGCATGACGCTTTGCACACCGGAACGCTGCCTGCTCGCCGCAAGGGAGCGCGGCTGACCCGCCGGATGCGCGAGGGCGCCCTGCTGTCCGCCGCGATCGCGGCGGCCGGTGTTCTGCTCGTCGCGCCTGCTCACGCCGAACCGATCCCGGGTCTCGGCACCGGATCGGCCGCCGCGGCCACCGAGCCCGCGCCGCAGGCGAACTTCGCCCCGCCCTCGATCAACATCGCCGACGGCGAGGTCGTCGGCGTCGCGCAGCCGATCATCATCACCTTCAAGGAGCCGGTGACCGACCACGCCACCGCCGAGAAGGCCATCCAGATCACCTCGTCGAAGGCCGCCCCCGGCCACTTCTACTGGCGCGGTGACAAGCAGGTGCGCTGGCGTCCGGACGAGTTCTGGCCGGACAACACCGACGTGCAGGTCCAGGCGGGCGGTACCACCAGCTCCTTCCGCATCGGCGACGCCTTCGTGACCACCGCCGACGACGAGACCCACACCATCACCATCACCCGCAACGGCGAGGTGGTGAAGGAGATGCCCACCTCGATGGGCAAGCCCAAGCACGAGACGCCGAACGGCACCTACATCGTGGGCGAGCAGCTGCGCAAGATGACCATGGACTCGTCGACCTACGGCGTGCCGGTCACCGACCCGGAGGGCTACAAGCTCGAGGTCGAGTACGCCACCCGCATCTCCAACAGCGGCATCTTCGTGCACGCGGCTCCCTGGTCGGTCGCGCAGCAGGGCGTGTCCAACGCCAGCCACGGCTGCCTGAACGTCAGCACCGAGGACGCCAAGTGGTTCTTCGAGAACGCGCGCCGCGGCGACCCGGTCGTCGTGCAGAACACCCAGGGCGGCACGCTCAGCGCGAGCGACGGCCTGGGCGACTGGAACTGACGATTCGGTAACCCCGGATCGGCGCGAAGCCGAACATTACGATCGAATCCTCGCAGTAGTCGATCGTGATGTTCGGCTTTCGCTGTAGCGGATCACCAGATCTTCACACGCTCAGCGGGATCCAAGTAGAGCGCATCACCGGGTTTCACGTCGAACGCCTCGTGGAAGCTGTCGATGTTGCGCACGACCGCGTTGCAGCGGAACTCCGCCGGGGAGTGCGGATCGGTGGCGAGCCTGCGGACGGCTTCCTCCGCACGGGCTTTCGTGCGCCACACTTGCGCCCAGCCGAAGAACACCCGTTGCAGGCCGGTGAGCCCGTCGATCTCCGGTGCGGGGGCGCCGCCAAGCGAGATCTTGTACGCCTCCAGCGCGATGGAGAGGCCGCCGAGGTCGCCGATGTTCTCGCCGATGGTGAACCGGCCGTTCACCGTGTGCTCGTCCGGCAGGTCCTTCGGAGACAGCACGTCGTACTGATCGATCAGCGCCTTTGTCCGCTTGCCGAATTCGGCGCGGTCCTCGTCGGTCCACCAGTCCACCATGTTGCCGTCACCGTCGTACTTCGAGCCCTGGTCGTCGAAGCCGTGCCCGATCTCGTGGCCGATCACCGCGCCGATACCGCCGTAGTTCGCCGCGTCGTCGG
Source organism: Nocardia sp. NPDC005745 (assembly GCF_040630775.1). Lineage (NCBI taxonomy): Bacteria > Bacillati > Actinomycetota > Actinomycetes > Mycobacteriales > Nocardiaceae > Nocardia > Nocardia sp. NPDC005745. The sequence goes on along the minus strand of NZ_JBEXYF010000062.1, from coordinate 15,008 downwards.
CGTCCATGTCGAAGAACGGCGGCTGGAGGATGGCGGCCGGGAAGACGATCTCGTTCATGCCCGGGTTGTAGTAGGCGTTCACCGTCTGCGGGGTCATGAACCACTCGTCCCGGTCGACCGGACCGCCGAGCTTCTTCAGATCCCGATCGTGTTCGGCCGCATAGCCTCTGCGGTAGTTGCCCACCAGATCGGCCGGGTCGATCACCACGCCCGAGTAGTCCCGCCACTTGTCCGGGTAGCCGATCTTCGGGGTGAACTTCTCCAGCTTCGCCAGCGCGGCGAGCCTGGTGCCCTCGCCCATCCACTCCAATTCGGCGATATTGCGGCGATAAGCCTCCTGCAGGTTGGCCACCAGTCCGACCATGCGCGCTTTGGCTTCGGGCGGGAAATGTTCGGCCACATACAGTTTGCCGACCGCCTCACCGAGCAGACTTTGCACCAGCGCGACCCCGCGCTTCCAGCGTTCCCGGTTCTCCTCGGCGCCGGTGAGCGTGCGGCCGTAGAAGTCGAAGTTCTCCTCGACCACCTCGTCGGTCAGATACGGCGCCCGCGCGCGGAGCACTCGCCATGCCGCCCATGCCTGCCAGTCCGCGAGCGGCTCGTCGGCCCACAGCCGCGCGAACGTCCGCAGATAATCCGGCTGATGCACCACCGACTCGGTGAACAACTCGGGGCCGGCCGCGTCCGCGCCTTCGGCCAGCGCGGAAGTCCAGGCGGCCCAGTCGAACTCGGGATTGTCGGCGATCAGCGCGTCGAAGGTGGTCAGGTTGTATCTGAGTTCGGCGTCCCGGCGGCGCACCACGTCCCAGTGCCCGGCGGCCAGTTTCCGCTCCAGCTCGAAGACGCGTTCTCCGACGGTGCCGAGGTCCTCCGGCAGCAGCCCGGCGACCTGCGGGTCGGCGGCGGCCAGCGCGAACATACGGTTGATGTGCGCGATGTACTTCGCGCGGATCTCGGCGAACTCGTCCTGCCGGTAGTACGACTCGTCGGGCAGGCCGATGCCGGACTGGGTGGCGTGCGCCAGATAGCGGTTGGAGTCCTTGTCATCGGTGTCGACGAAAACGCCGACGGCGCCCCCGACGCCGGTGCGCTGCAACCGGCCGAGCAGCGACGCGAAAGTCCCCTTGTCGCCGACCTCGGCGATCGCCGCGAGTTCGGCCGCGATCGGTGCTAACCCGGCGGCGGCCACCGCGTCGGTGTTCATGAAGCTGGAGTACAAGTCACCGATCTTGCGGGCTTCGCTGCCCGGCTCGGCGTCGGTGGCCGCGGCGTTCTGGATGATTGCCTGCACGTCCAGCTCCGCCTGGTCGTACAGCGCGCGGAAGGCGCCGTCCACCGCCCGGTCGGCGGGGATCTGATAGTCGGCCAGCCATTTGCCGTTGACGTGCGCGAACAAATCGTCCTGCACCCGCACGTCCTCGTCGAGGTGGGACAGGTCGATACCGGAAGGACGGATCAGTTCGGAAGTCACGGTGTCCAGTATGCCGACAAGAGCGTGAGTCGGCCCCCGGGCACGGCGGGCCCGGGGGTGGCGAGCAGGGGAGATCAGGCGGGCACGACGACGCGATCGAATTCGCCGTCGTGTGCGCCGAGCAGGAAGGCGTCCCACTCCTCAGGGGTGTACGTGAGGGTGATTCCGCCGTGACGCAGTGCGGTGTGACCGTCGGCGACGGGGTGTGCGCGCAGTTCGCCGTTCGATCGCCCGCAGGTGCGCACGGCGTCGAGGAAAGCGGTCCACGCGGCCGCTGTCACGGTGATGACGGGCTCGTCGCCGGGGCGGTTCGCCGGGTCGCGGCGATATTTGCTGTCACGGATGAGCACCGCATCACCATCGAACCTGACCTCGACGCATTGGTTGCCATTGTTCGATCTGGTCGATGTGAACCAGCCGGTGCGTGCCGGCCGTGCGGTGATGGCCATGGGCAGGATTTTACACGCGAGAATAGCGTCTGATCAGCGCTAATGACTCCGCTCGTGAGAGCGACTGGTCCACGGCGCGCAGGTACGCGAAGCGTAGATCGCGGACCAGATCCGGGTCTTCGACGGCCCCGCCGAACACCGCGCTCTCCACCCAGCCGAACGTGGGCAGCTGTTCCCCGGCGAAGTCGATGAGGTGGAAGCTGGAGCCGCCGAGCACCGCGCCCGCGGAGGCCGCGAACGGGATCACGCGCACCTCCACGGTGTCCACTTCCTCGATCAACGCGGCAAGGTAGTTCAGCTGTCCGCGCAGCACATCCGGACCCCCGGTCTGCTGGAGCAGCGTGCCCTCACCGAACACCGCCGTGAGTTCCACCGGATCCGCGCCGCGCAGCCGCTCTTGGCGCCGCATCCGGATCGCCACCAACTGCTCGACCTGGACCGGACGGATCATCACATCGGCGCTGATCAGCGCGCGGGCGTAGTCCTCGGTCTGCAACAAGCCCGGCACGACGAGGCTGTCGTAGCTGCGGATGCTCTGCGCGCCGTATTCCATGCCGTAGAGCCGCTGCAGTTCCGGTCCGATCAACGCCGAGGATTTCGCCCACCATCCGCGCTGCTTGCTGACCTCCAACAGGGTCAGCAGCTCCGCACGCTCCTCGGCTTCCACCTCGAGCAGTTCGAGCACCGGGCCGATGGTCTCGGTGGTGAGTACCCGTCTGCCCTTCTCCACGTGCGACCAATTCGCCGGCGTGAACCCCACTCGCCTTGCGAAGCCCGCCGAGTCGAACCCGCGCTGTTCCCGCAGCTCACGCAACCGCAGCACCAGCTCCCAGCGGGCGACGGTGGGCGAGAGGGGTGCCATTGGCAGGATGCTACGCCCACGCCGACGCGCGCCCGGGTGACTATTGTCAAGCGACTTGCCCAGGGCTAGGGTCATGGCAGCGATCGTTTCTTCCGAGCACGCGTCCACCACAGCGAGGCGAGGTTGTTCGACATGAGTACATCGCGCATCGAATCGGGCAGGCATCTCGCGTCCACGGACTTCCCATCGATCCAGGACGCGTTCGCTCGCTGCCGTACCTATCGCGAGAACAACGGGTTGTACGGTCTCGTTGACCCGATGCTCGGCCGCATCATGCTGGAAGTCGGCTCGGTCGGAGCGGTCGTGATGCCCGCCGAGTTCGGTCGCCGGGTGCGCGAACGCTTGACCGCCGGGCCCGAGCCCCGGCCGGGACCGATCATCGCGCATCCGCGCGCGAACCGATGGACCTTCCTGACCGGCCCCACCGACAACTCGTACCTGGACACCGGACTGTTCGCCGACCTGTTCCGGATCTGCGCCGCGATCGCACTGCCGGGCAGCCACCTCGTACTGCCGTCACCCGCCGACGAGCACGGCGGCTACCGAACCTGGGTCGTGGCGCCCGACCGCGACTTCCGCCGCGATTTCGCCGAGGTGATCGCCACGACCCGGGCGTGCGCCGCGGCTACCGGGGTGTCGGCGCGGGCGCCGGAGTGAGCGTGATGCTGTACTTGTCCTGCAGCTTCTCGTTCCAGTCGCGCTCGCACTGTTCGATCTTGGACTGGTCGTCGCCCGCTTTGTTCACGCAGTCGACGAAGTCCTTGCCACCCGAGTCCACGAAGAAGCTGTAACCCACGATGGTGAGCAGGACGGCGCCCACGATGCCCAGCACACCGAGGACGACACCGGCGATCGCCATCCCCATGCCCCCGGCAGTGCCGGCGCGGGCCTTGAAGATCGCGACGATGCCGAGGATGACGGCGAAGATACCGCAGACATAGCCGCCGATGATCGTCCAGAAGAACAGCAACGCGAGGATGCCGAGAACCAGCGCGGTGATCGCCAGACCTCGGCCCTTCGGCGATTCCTGCCAGTAGGCGGGCTGACCGGGGTACTGGCCGCCGGGTGGTTGCGGGTACTGACCCGGTTGCGGGTACTGGCCGGGCGGCGGGGGTGGATATTGCGACATGGACTTCCTCTCCGTCGGTGCCTCGCGATGCTCGGTCCGGACGAGGTGGTCCGGGGCGGCGCGGCCGTCGCCTACTGATCGCGCACCCCGCGGACGGATGTTAATGCGAATCGGCTACTGGGCGCCCAGCCGCGCGTGCATCTCCCAGACCAGGATTTCCGAAGGCCGTCGCGCCACCACACGCTGGCCGCCCGACCTGGTCAAACGCACCGCATCGCCCTCGTAGAGCGGGCCGACTCCTTCCATGTCCACCTCCCCGCGCGCCACGAACAAGTGCAGGTACGGCGCATCGGGCAGATCGATGACCGGCTCGGCATCCGGCTCCGCGCCTGCCATGCGCGCCACGTGCAGCGCCGAATGGCTGCTGTTGATGGCGATGGCGGTGCGATCCCGGTATCGGGGCAAGCCCGAGGCAACCGTGACCAGACCGCCTCCGGCGAGTTCGTCATCGATCTCGAGCTGCTGGTAGCCCGGAGTCAGACCCGGCTCGTCGGGCACGACCCACATCTGCACGAAATGCACGGGTTCCTCGTGCTCGGAGATGCGGCCGTCCAGTCGCCACGAGTCGTTCTTCTCCGAATGCAGGATGCCGGTGCCCGCGCTCATCCGCTGGGCGAGCCCGGGATAGATGACACCGCTGTGGCCCAGGGAGTCCTGATGCACCAGACTGCCACCGAGCACCCAGGTGACGATCTCCATGTCCCGGTGCGGGTGGGTGTCGAAACCCTGCCCGGGCGAGACGACGTCCTCGTTGTTGACCAGCAGCAAGCCGTGGTGGGTGTTGTCGGGATCGTAATGCTCCCCGAAGGAGAACGAATGCTTCGAATCCAGCCAGGAGACCCGCGTCTTCATACGGTCGCCGCCACGGTGGACATCGATGTGTGGTGTCGTGAGTGTGGACATCATGGTCCTCCTCTCGGGACCGTGCACCGATCGCCATTCAGGGTAGGAGCACTTCCGCCGCGGTACTCCGCATTCCTAGTAAATTGTGCCGCACTCGGCATTTTACGCGAGCGACCGGAAGGTGAACGGGAGGCGAGCAGAACCAACCGGTACGTCGAAACGTCGGGCGACCTCGCCGGATATCGTCGTCCGGCCCCGATTGCCAAGCGCCACAACGCCGACCGGAGGGAACGACGTGCTGGAATCCGATGACCTGACCCGGATCGAGCAGCAACTCCGCAGCGAAGCGCGCAGCGACGGCATCGCGCATTTCGTGGTCGGCGTCGCGGTGTTCCGCGAAGGGCGGCTCCTGGTGGTGCGCCGGGTCGCCGACGACTATCACGGCGGTATGTACGAACTGCCCGGCGGAGGAGTCGAATCGGGGGAGACTTTCGCCGAGTGCGTCGAGCGGGAATTGCTGGAGGAAACGGGGCTGCGGCTGCGCGCCGTGCTCGACTTCCTCGGTGGATTCGATTACGCCACCCGCACCAAGTCGAAAGTGCGCAAATACAGCTTCGTGGTGGAGGCCGAGCCGGGCGATGTCGTCCTCGCGCCAGGAGAGCACGACGCGTTCGCCTGGATCGACGCGGGCGCGCTCGACGAGCTGCCGATGGCGCCCGACATGCGCGCCACGGTGAGCGCGCTGGTCGACCGGGTCTGACTCGCGCGCCGTGGTGTTCGCCTCCGACGCGCGGTGGTGCGGCGGCGTCGGCGAACGCAGTACGCTCGCGGACGTGTCGACTGGTCACGCCGAAGGCCTCACTCCCGCGGAGCAACGGCCGGGTGGACTGCGCGCCACACTTCGGGAAAGCCCGGGCGTGTCGCGTCTGGCCGTGGTGCGTTTCGCCGGGCAATTCGGCGACGGGATGTTCCAGGCGGCGCTGTCGGGCGCGATCCTGTTCAATCCCGAGCGGCAGACCGATCCGCTGGCCATCGCGGCGGGCTTCGCGGTGCTGCTGCTGCCGTATTCGCTGATCGGACCGTACGCGGGCGCACTGCTGGATCGCTGGGACCGGCGGGCGGTGCTGCTGGTGGCCAACGTGCTGCGCGCGGTGCTGATCGCGCTGGTCGGCGTGGGGTTGCTCGTCGGAGTCGGCGAGACACCGCTGCTGTTGCTGGCCTTGGCGGTGGTGGGCGTCAGCAGATTCGTCCTGGCGGGTGTCTCGGCCGCGCTGCCACGGGTGCTGGCGCAGGCCTGGCTGGTGCCGATGAACTCGGTGCTGGCCACGATCGCCTCGGGGTGTGCCGGAGCGGGTGCGGCCGTGGCGGTGGGGGTGATCGGGCTGATGGGGGCGGGTGACTTCGCCTCGGCGGTCGCGGTCGCGATCAGCGGGACCGGGTCGCTGATCGGCGCCGCGCTGGCAACGGGGTTCCGGCCGAGGGTGCTCGGTCCGGCGCCCGACGCGGCGAAGGGCGAGAACACCGTGCACGCGATCGCCACCGGCCTGCGTACCGGTGCCACGGCGGTATGGGAATCGAGAGCGGTCACGACGGCGATGCTGGGCATCGGCACCCACCGGATCGTGTTCGGCGTGAATACGCTGATCATGGTGCTGGTGCTGCGCCAGGCCCCGGTGGACGGCACCGGCCTCAGTGGTGGCCTGGTCGGTTTCGGCGTCGCGATCGCCGCCACCGCGGCGGGCATGCTGGTGGCGGCCGTTGTCGCGCCCCTGCTCATTCCCCGGCTGGGACGGGCGCGCACCGTGGTCGCCGGTCTGATCACCGCCATGCTGGTGCAACTGACGCTGGTCACGCCGATCGCGTTCGCCGATTCGGGCGCCGCGGTGGAGCGCGCCCACGAACTTCTCTTGGCCGGAGCCTTCCTGCTCGGACTCGCCGGGCAGACGATCAAGCTGACCGGCGACGCGACCATGCAGATCGATATCGACGACGCCCGCCGCGGTCAGGTGTTCGCGTTGCAGGACACGGTTTTCAACATCACGTTCGTGCTGGCGATCGCGGCCGCTGCCCTGATCATCCCGGACGACGGCCGATCGGCGATCGTGGTGCTGACCGGCGCCGCCGCCTACGCCGCGGGAATCGCGGCCATCGCGTTGAACACGCGCCGCCGCACGATCAGTTGATGAAAGGTTCGTCGCCGAGGTTGCGCACGCCACGGTTCAGTCGGTGCGTCAGGTGCTCGGGGATACTCTCGGCCGCCGAGTCGCCGGGCGAGGCGGCCGCGGAATCGGAATTCACCTGTGCCTCCGATAATCGCGCATCGCCGAGCGCACGATCCGGCATGTCCGCCTCCGTGCGCACGATCCAGTCCAGCGGCTCGCTGGCCGCATCGCCGGGCAGACCGGTGATTTGGTGATTCCACGTGCCGAGGCCGGTGGGATCGGTGAAGAAGTGGTCGGGCACACCGTCGTCGTCGAGATCCAGCGCCGCGATGCCGGCTCGGCCCGAACCCGCCGGATCCCACAGCGCGTCATCGGCGATGCCGTCCCCATCGAAGTCCAGCCGCACCGCGTCGGCCGCGCCCGTGTCGCCGAGTTCCAGGTCGGCCTGGCTGGCCCAGACGTGCACGGGTCCGTCGCCGGTACCGAACACGTACTCGATCTCGTTCATATGTTCTTGGACGCACGCGTTGCGGCGCGGGTTCCATCACGCGGCGCTTTTTCGATTCGCCGTCCCCCGTTCGCGGTGGTTGGTCCGGTAAGTTGACCTGTCAGCGGCCGACCGACAGGAGTCGATACGACATGGGTTTTCCGGTGCACACCCCCGATGCGGTACGAGAACTGCTGGGCGCATGGCAAACTCGGTCCGTCACCGGGCGCCCGATCGCGTGATGACCGCGGCCGGGCCGACCTGATGCGCACCTGCGGAATCAAAACCCCCTGTGCACCGGTCTTGTTCGGCGCACTGCTCGTCGGCGTCCTCATCGTGCCGCTGCCCACCGCGCGGAGCGCACCGTTCCCGTGGGCGCCGCCGCCGGTGAACAGCTGCGGTGAGGTGGGGTTCGACCCGCTCGCTCGTGAGCCCGATCCCGCGCAACCGCCTCCGCCGCCGCTGCCGCCGCAGATCGACATCCCGGTGCCGATCCCGGAGCTCACGCCGGTTCCGGTGCCCGATCCGCCGCAGGACAACACGCGGATCGTCCCCGACCCGCTGCCGGAGAACCCGTGCGACAACCCGTGCCCGGACATCAGGGACTATCCCGAGCACCCCGAACCCGATCCCGATCCGAGCCCGACGCCCGAGACCGGCACCGACGAGGGAACCGGTTCCTCCGGTTCCGCCTCGGGGCCCGATTCGGGCAGTGGTTCCGGCTCCGCCTCGGGATCCGGTTCGGGCAGCGGCTCGGGTTCGGGTGCGCCGGTGAAACTCCCGCGCATCGAGTTCGAACCGGAGGTCGAGCCGATTCCGGTCCCGGTGCCCGGTGGTCCCGGCGAGGAGCCGCAACCGGCTCCACCCGAGGTGGTCCATCCGGCCGAACCCGGTCCGCTCACGGCGCCGGTGCCCGCGCGTGCGGTCGAGTCGGTCGAGCTGGTCGAGCAGGTGACCGGGCACGGTTCGCCGAACCGCACCGACATGCGCTGGCAGGTCGACGGCACGGATCTCGGCCTGATGTGGGAGACCGCGCCCGGTGAGGTCGCCGTTGTCTTCGGCGACACCTTCGGCGAAGGCTGGGGCGTCGGCGGCGCGGGCAACGACGACCAGGACTGGCGTAGCAACGTCATCGGTTTCAGCACCGACCGCGAGCTGTCCGACGGCCTGACCTTGGATACCTTCGCGCAGGACAGCCGCTGCCACGCCGCGGAGATCCTGGGCAGCCGCAAGATCAAGAACTGGGAGACGACCACCATCCCGACCTCCGGGTTCGCCGTCGGGAACCGCCAGTACCTCAGCTACATGTCGGTGAACAGGTGGAGCCGCATCCCGGGCCTGTGGTGGACCAACTACGGCGGCATCGCCTACTCCGACGACCGCGGGCGCACTTGGAAGAAAGATCAGCATGCCAAATGGGAGAACCTGTTCGGTCTCGGTAGGTTCCAGGTCGCGGCGATGGTGCCGCACGGTGACTACGTCTACATGTTCGGCACACCCAACGGACGCATCGGCACGATCGCACTGGCCCGGGTCCCGAAGCGCGAGATCCTGAACAAGTCCGCCTATCAGTACTGGGTTGACGGCAGCTGGGCGCCCGCGGCCGAGAATCGAGCCACCCCTCTGATCCTCGGTATGGCGAGTGAGCTCTCGGTGCGCTACGACCGGGAGAACGAGCAGTGGCAGATGGTCTACCTGGATTCCGCCCGGGGCGCGATCGTGCTGCGTACCGCGGCGAGCCCGCAGGGGGCGTGGACGGACGCGGTCCCGCTGGTGTCCACCGCCGACTATCCGAAGTCCTACGGCGGGTTCATCCATCCGTGGTCGACCGGCGAGGACCTGTACTTCACGCTCTCGGCGTGGGACAGCTACAACGTGTACCTCATGCACGCCCGGCTGCGGCCGGACGCGAACCGCGGTCAGCCCACCCGCACGAACCGGACGGGCTGACCGGGCCGGGTCTGCGCGATGGCGTCGACGTCGGCGTCGAGGACCACCGCGATCACCGGATAGCCGCCCGTGACCGGGTGATCGGCGAGGAAGACGACCGGCTCTCCGCTCGGTGGCACCTGGATCGAGCCGAGTGCCATGCCCTCGGTCGGCAGTTCGCGGGTGACCTTGCGGGTCAGCGGTGTGCCGCGGCGGCGTGCCAATCGCGCGCCGATCCGGTCGGTGTCGGTGGAGACCTCCCACTCGCCCTCGAACAAGACCGTGGCGTCGGTGAACCAATCGTCGCGCGGACCGAGCACGGCCCGTACGGTGACGACGTCCGCGGGCAATTCGGCGACCGGGGCGACGTCCACGACCGGAATCGTGTGCGGAGACGGCCCGATCGGAAGGCGATCGCCCTTCTCCAACGGCTTCGGACCCAAGCCCGACATGGTGTCGCGGCTGCGGGAACCGAGTGTCGCCGGTACGTCGATGCCGCCGCGCACCGCGACATAGCTGCGCAGGCCGACGGACGCGTAGGCCAGCCGGAGGGTTTGTCCCGGTTCGAGTTCCAGCACACTCGCGTGACCCATCGGCCTGCCGTCGACGGTGGTGGGCGCGGGAGCGCCCGTGACCGCCAGCATGACGTGCTCTTCCGCGTGCAGCGCGAGGCCCCCGAGCAGCACTTCGACGGCCGCGTGCCCCTCCGGGTTGCCGACCAGCCGATTGGCCAGCCGCAGGGACGCGCGATCCGCCGCCCCCGCGGGACCGACGCCGGAGTCGAACCAGCCCGGCCGTCCGAGATCCTGGATGGTCGCCAGGGGACCGACCTGCTCGACGACGATCATCGGCCGTCCCTCGCGTCCACGAAGCGAACCGTGGCGCCCGCACGGATCAGCGCAGGCGGGTCGCGCTCGGCATCCCACATCCTGAGGTCGGTAATGCCGATCAGCTGCCACCCGCCGGGTGTGCTCCGCGGGTACACGGCGCTGTATCCACCGGCGAGTGCGACCGCGCCCGCCGGAATCGACGTACGCGCCCGCGCTCTGCGCGGAACCGACAACCGGCCGTCGGGCGATTCCAGGTAGCCGAAGCCCGGCGCGAATCCGACGAAGGCACACCGCCACTCCGTGCCGGTATGCGCGGCGATCACCTCCGTGGTCGTGACTTCCAGCATCCGCGCCACCTCGTCGAGGTCGGCCCCGTCGTAGCGCACCGGGATCGACACCGGCTCCGCGCGCGAAGCGTGCGATGTTCCACGGGAAACAGCGGTCGGCCCCTCGGCGTGCAATGCGATCAGGAGTGTCGTCAGCGCCCGGCGGACCGAGTCCGCGGCGCGTGGTGAATCGAGTGTCAGCAATACGGTTTCCGCGGCCGGAAGCAGATCCTGCACACCCGGTACCGGACGCTCCCGCAGCGCGGTTACGAGTTCCGCGACCACCGCACGACGCTGGGGGGTGATCAACAGCGCCCGATCACCCGCCGCGCGGATCGCCTCCTCGGCCGCCTGCCGCTGCGCGTGCGTCACCGTGCCCTTCGTCTTCATGTCCCGGCCTCAGCCGAACGGCTCCACCGGCACGCCGACTTCGTCCAGCGCGGCTCGGATGCGCCGGGCCATCTCCACCGCCGCGGGCGAATCACCGTGCACACAGATGCTCGCGGCGCGCACCGCGACCTCGCCGCAGCCGTCGGCCGTCCGCGCGGCTCCCGACTCGGCGATTGAAATCGCTTGGGCGACCGCGTCCCCCGGCTCCAGCACCGCGCCGGGCGTACCGCGCGGCGCCAGCGAGCCCTCGGCCGTATAGGCGCGGTCGGCGAAACCTTCGCCGACGAAGCGCACTCCGGCGGCCTCCGCTGCCGTTTCCAAATGGGTGCCCGCCGGGCCGAGTAGAGCCAGCCGCGGGTCGTACTCCGTGATCGCGGCCAGGACGGCGGCGGCCAGTTCCCGATCGCGCGCTGCCGAGTGATAGAGCGCGCCATGTGGTTTCACGTAGCGCACCCGATCCCCGGCGGCTTTCGCGAAAGCGTCGAGGCCGCCTATCTGATACAGCACCTCGTCGCGCAGCTCTCCGGGCGCGACGGCGATCTCTCGCCTACCGAAACCGGCCAGGTCGCGATAACCGACGTGGGCGCCGATCCGCACGCCCTTCCGCACCGCGAGCGCGCAGGTCCTGCGCATGATCGCGGGATCACCCGCGTGGAATCCGCAGGCGATGTTCGCGCTGGTGACGATGTCGAGCATGGCGGCGTCGTCGCCCATCGTCCACGGTCCGAAGCCCTCGCCGAGATCACTGTTCAGATCCAGCGCCATGTGCGTCCTCCCAGCAGTGCGTGACAGACGGCCCTTCGATTCTCGTGCTCGAGCCTCGCCCCGGGCAAGGACACTCGTTCCACGCGACCTGGGTCACAGCCCGTCGGTTCGAGCCCCCGCGCCAAGTACGCTCGTTCCAATCATGGCCACGTATTTCGATCCGAAGTCCTGGTCGCCGCTGCGGGCCGTCGATCTCGGAAAGCGCCTGTTCGATCAATCCTGGCTGGAGCAGTGGGTCGCGCTCAGCACGGCCTGGATGGATCCGGTCGCCGACCTCGGCGCGGGCACCGTCACGGCGCTGCTGCCCGATGTGCTGATGACCATGCTCAGCGAGGGCATCCTCAGCCGGTTCGGCGGCCAAGAGGTCAGCGCGACACTGCTCGGCCACGACCTGCACGCCACCTTGCAGGTGCTGAAGGTGCGCCGCCGCGGCGCGCATTTCCAGACCAAGACGGTGCTGTCGCGGCTGAGCTGGGACGATCATCCGATCGAGTCCGTCACGGTGATCGCCCACGGCGTCCGCCTGATTCCGGGCGTGCCGACCAAGGTGCGCACCGCCCGGCTCGATCTCGTGGGCACCGTCACCACGGCGGCGCTGGTCGGGTGGCTCAACACCCAGCCGCTGGACTGGGATCTCGACGTGCACCGCAGCGGGCTGATCCGAGCCAGGCACCGCCGACGGCTGGTCACCGCCCTGGTGGACGCGTCGGTCGCGGACAACCGACTGCGCATCGAGATACGCCGGGTCACCTGGTTCGGCGTGCGCATTCCGCGCCGCATGATCGACGTTCCCGTCCTACCGCTCGAACACCTGCCCAAGGACGCGCGGATCGCGCGTGCCGAGCGCGAGGACGACCTGATCCGTTTCCGCGTCGAACTGCCGGAGATCTCCGGGTCGTTCGATCTCGCCCAGATGCGCTCCGCGATTCTGGCAGGCACCACCCTGATCGTCTTCTGACCTGTTCAGCTCTGCGTCTTCCACCACTCGAGCAGCGCCGCCTCGGCTTCGTCCCGATCGAGCGGGCCCCTGTCGAGCCGCAGTTCCTTCAGATGGCGCCAGGCCCGGCCCACCTCGGGCCCCGGGGGCAGGCCGAGCAGTTCCATGATCGCGTTGCCGTCCAGATCCGGGCGAACCTTGGCCAGATCCTCCTGCTCTCGCAACCGCTCGATCCGCACCTCGAGTTCGTCGTAGGTGGCGCGCAGCGCGGCGGCCCTGCGCTTGTTGCGGGTGGTGCAGTCGGCGCGGACGAGTTTGTGCAGGCGGGGGAGTAGCTCCGCGGCGTCGGTGACGTAGCGGCGGACCGCGGAGTCGGTCCACTGCCCCTTGCCGTAACCGTGGAAGCGCAGATGCAGGAACACCAGCCGGGCGACGTCCTCGGTGAACTGCTTCGGGTATTTCAGCGCCCGCATCCGTTTGCGCACCATCTTCGCGCCGACCACCTCGTGGTGGTGGAAGCTGACGCCGCCGCCCGGCTCGTTGCGCTTGGTGTCGGGCTTGCCGATGTCGTGCAGCAGCGCGGCCCAGCGCAGCACCAGGTCGGGGTTGCCATCCTCCTGGTCGATCGCCTGCTCCAGCACGGTGAGCGAATGCCAGTAGACGTCCTTGTGCTGGTGATGCTCGTCGATCTCCAGCTTCATCGCGGGCACCTCGGGCAGCACCCGCTGCGCCAGCCCGGTCTCACACATCACGTTGATGCCGTCGATCGGATGCGCGCCCCCGATCAGCTTGTCCAGCTCGACCCGGACCCGCTCGGCGGTGATGCGGTCGATCTGGTCGGCCATCGCGGTGATGGCGGCACGCACCCGGGGATGCGGCTCGAAGCCCAGCTGGGAGACGAATCGCGCGGCACGCAACATGCGCAACGGATCATCGTTGAACGAATCCTCCGGCGCGGCAGGCGTATCCAGCACGCCTTCGAGCAGGGCGGTCATGCCGTCGAGCGGATCGACGAACTCCAGCGCGCCGTCCGCTCCGATCTTCACGGCCATCGCGTTCACCGTAAAGTCCCGGCGCACCAGGTCTTCGGCGAGCGAGTCGCCGAAGGTCACCTGGGGGTTGCGCGACACGCGGTCGTAGTTGTCGGCGCGGAAGGTGGTGATCTCCAGCTGCTGCCCGGCCTTCGACGCGCTGACCGTGCCGAATGCCAGGCCGCCGGTGTCCCACAGATGGTCGGCCCAGCCGCGCAAGATGTCCTGCACCGCCTCCGGCCGCGCGTCGGTGGTGAAATCCAGATCGGTCCCCAACCGGCCGAGCACCGCGTCCCGCACGCTCCCGCCGACCAGGTACAGCTCGTGCCCCCGCGCCGCGAACATCTCACCCAGCGGCGTCAGCACATCCGCCAGCCCCCCGAGCGTCACCGCCGCGGCGGCCAGCAATCGGGTACGTCTATCCAGCGCAGCGTCCTGCGACTTCGGCGAAACCACGAAGCAGCAGCTTACCGAGCCACGACAACGGTTATCGCGCCGCAGGCCCATGCAGCAGCCCAGATATATAAGGACACCGACATCAACCCAGCCAGCGGCATCCGAAGACCGCGCAACCACCCTCGCGTTCCACCCCCCACGCGCCGCGCAGAGCCGAAGAACAACGCTCGCCGCCAACCCGCACAGAGCACGCAGTGGTCACCGCCCAAGGCGAACCACGACTCGCGGATCGACTCACGGTCAGCCGCCGCGAGCGCCGCGCACCCTCGACTGCCGATCCTCCGCACCACCCCGCCGATCTCGAACAAGGCGAAGGCCCCTGCGTCCGACCGCGAGCCATCCAGTGGACGTGCACACCACCGAGCATCCAGCGTGTGCTCTGAATCCCAGGCCGTCCGCCTGACGAACAGCCAGCTGTAAGCGGGGCCACCACTTCCCCGACAACCCACCAGTACCGACCAACCTCGACGATCCGCTCCCAGCCACGTGCCCCGAACGCGAATACCGACGCACCCAGCGCGCCCCAACCACGTCTTCCGAGCAAAGCAAGACCGAACCTCAACCGCTGACGCCGACCGAAGCAACACAACCCCCGATCCGAGCGGCCACCGCTACCCCCACGAACCACCAGTACCGGTCGCCCTCGACGATCCGCTCCCAGCCCCATGCCCCATGCCCCATGCCCCATGCCCCATGCCCCATGCCCCATGCCCCATGCCCCGAACGCCGATACCGACGCACCCAGCGCACCTCAACTCCCGGTTCCGAGCGAAGCGAGACCGAGCATGCGCCGTTCGCGGCCCGGCTCGCGTTTGCGCGGCCGCCGCGTAGGCGACGAAGGAGCAAGCGGCTTCAACGTCGACGAGATGCGCGCCGCGATCCGGCCGAACACCAAGCTGGTGTGGATCGAGACCCCGACCAACCCGCTGCTCAGCATCGGC
>NZ_JBEXYF010000061.1:0-17933 GCF_040630775.1 Nocardia sp. NPDC005745 | reverse complement strand
CACGGACCGCGCACTTCCAGCTCGCCCAGCGACACACCGTCGTTGGGCACCACGCCGTCGTCACCGACCAGACGCGCGCGCACACCGGCCGGGAACCGGCCCTGGGTCACCCGGTAGGCCCACTTCTCCTCGTCGGTGACCGCGGTGGCGGGCGGATGCGCGACGCTGCCCAGCGGCTGAGCTCCGGCGACCACGGTGTTCCAGGGTTCGCGCCGCGCGTGGCGGCGCGAGATGCACCCGCACCGTGCCGGTCTGGGATGTGACCTGCGGGCTGTACAACGATGCCGTTTTGAATCCGGACCGGAACGTCTCACGCCGCGCGCGAATCCCTTCGACGCCGGTTCATCGAGAACTGCGTCGCGCCCTTCGACGAACTGCTCGGCTACGGCGGCGCTTCACCTACCGCTGCCGCCTCGATGCCGCACGAGGCGCCATCGACGTCGTCCCGGTTGCTCGGACCGATCGTCTTCGTTGTCCTCATCGGTATCGGATCGGCCGACCGCGCGGCGTGCGCGCGACTCGTGGACGACTATCTGGCAGCAAGAGCCCCGCGACTCACACCGAGCCCATAAATCTCAGCGGACTGCGCGGAGGCGCGCATACCTCGAAGAGCTTTACGAAACGGGGTCGTCTACTACGGCGTCGATCAGTTTCCATCGCAACGCGGTAGTCGTGTCGATGCGCTCGCCGGTCAGCATCATCCACGCCGCGCGCCAGCGTCCGATGCGGCGGGGGATGCTGACGGTGCCTCCTGCCCCGGGCACCAAGCCCATCTCGATCTCGGGCAGGCGGTAGAACGTTTCCGGCGTCGCGACCAGCCTTCCGGCGAAGGCCGCCATCTCGATGCCCGCACCGATGCACGCTCCCTGGACGTGCGCGGTGACCCGGTCGCGCAGCCGGTCGATGATCCGCCATGGCGCGCGTTCCAGGCGGACCAGATAGGCGGCCACCACGTCGGTGGCGGTGCCGAACTCGTCGAGATCGCCGCCGCTGCAGAACACCGGCCCGGTGCCGCGCAACTGCACCCGGCCGATAGCCGGATCCAGCTCGGCCAGTCGCACGGCCTCCAAAAGTTCTTCGCGCAGGCGAAAACTCAGAGCATTGCGGCGCTCCGGATGGTCGAGCACCACCGACAGCAGATCGCCGTCGCGGTCCATACGCACAAGCGAGCGGTCCGGAAAGGCCACCGGCTTCGGGCCGCCCCGTGCGGCGAGCCACCGCCTGAACTCGCTGCCCGTCAGCAGCATCGAGTAGACCGCGGCCTCCGCGGCCAGTCCCGCGGCCGTGTCCGGCGCCGTCGTCTGCCGCAGCAGACGGCCCAGCGCCACACTGGCACGTGGGTTCCGCCGCACGGCTTCTTGGAGTTGCTCCAGTGCGGCATCCGGATCGGGACGGTCGACGATTGTCGCCGCCGGGTCGGCGGTGCGAGCCAAGGTCAGCGTGACCGAGCGCAGCAGTGGTGCGAGACTCGGCGTCGCCGCGTCACGCAAGATCCCGATCGTCAGCCGCAGCGAACCGGCCAGGGACCGGGCCAGCCGCTCGATCCGCTCGGGCGCCTCCTCCTGCCACGCATCGAGTGGAACGACCAGTATCGGGTTCTCGGGCGTACCGTCCGGGCTGATAGCCAGGTCCAGGGCCTCCGGTGCCAGATCAGGGGCATCACGGCTCACCGCGCAATAGTGACACGCGGTCCGCGCGATTCATGCCGGACCTCCCGGCCCGCGGTCGTGACCGACGGCAGCGGCCGGCGGTTCTAGGATCGAGCGGTGCACGCTACAACGCCGCCGGCGGCCGGCTCCTGCGTGGTGGACTGGGCCGAAAGCGGAGTGGTCGCGGTGACCGGCCACCCGGACGGGCCGGTCTTGGTGCCGCCGGGGCGGGCGGCCAGCCGTGCCCGCGAGCTGACGTCGTGGATCGCCGCGGTCGCGGGGCCCGCGCTCGCCCTCGACGGTGCGCGTCTGCTGGCCGAACGCGCGGCACTCAACAACCTGCACCGCCGTGGAACCGTGTCGGCGGGCGGCCGATGCCGGTTGCTGCCCACGGCCGACGGTTGGGCCGCGGTCTCCTGCGCCCGTCCCGACGATCCGCTGCTGCTCGGCGCGCTGATCGGTGAGACGATCGACGCCGAGGACCCGTGGCCCGCGGTCGCGGAGTGGGTGCGCAATCACCCCGGCGCGCAACTCGCTGAACGCGCGGAGCTGCTCGGCGTGGCAGCGGGGCCGGTGCGTACCGAAGGCGCGGAACTGCCTGGCGGCGCGGCGGGGCCGGTGTGTGCCGAACGCCCCGAACTGCCCGGCGCGCCGGCGGGGCTGGAACTGCCCGGCGAACGCGCGGACTCTCTCGCATCTTTGATTCCCCGGCCGGTCGAGGACCTGCTGGTCGTCGACTTCAGCTCCTTGTGGGCGGGTCCGCTGTGCGCCCACCTGCTGGGCTTGGCGGGCGCACGCGTGATCAGAGTCGAGACCCCGCAGCGTCCCGACGGCGCACGGCGCGGAAACCCGGCTTTCTACGCCCTACTGCACCACGGGCACGAATCGGTCGTCCTAGATCCCACCGACCCGGCCGGACGGCGGGCTCTGCGCGGCCTCGTGGACGCCGCCGACATCGTCATCGAAGCGTCCCGTCCCCGAGCGCTGGCCAATTTCGGGCTCGACGCCGCCACCGCGGTCGCCCGGGGAGCGGTGTGGGTGTCGATCACCGCCGCGGGCCGGCACTCCAACCGCGTCGGGTTCGGCGACGACATCGCCGCGGCCGCCGGTCTGATCGCCCGGGAATACGGTACGGGCACACCGGCTTTCGTCGGAGACGCCATAGCTGATCCGCTCACCGGTCTCACCGCGGCCGCGTTCGCCATGTCGGCCCCGGCCGATGGATCCGGAGTGCTATGGGACATCTCGATGACCGACGTCGTCGCCACCACCCTCACCTGCGACCCTGTTCCTCGGGCGCTGCGCCGCGGCGAGAGCTGGTTCGTCGACTCCGGCGCGGGCCTGATTCCGGTCGTGCAGCCCGCTTCCCGAACACCGCCAGGGCCCGCCGCCGCCCCGGGCGCTGACACCGCACGGGTGCTCGGGTCGCTAGGTATTCCGAAGCCATGACCGCCATCGTCCTGCGCGACGCGCAGATCGACGGCATCCCCGGATTGGATCTGCGCGTGCGCGACGGCCGGATCGAGGAAATCGGGCGTTCGCTGTCCACGCGCGGGGTCGCGGAAGTGATCGAGGCGCGTGGCGGGGCGGTGATCCCCGGATTGCACGACCACCACCTGCATCTGCACGCGACTGCCGCCGACGCGGCCTCGGTCCGTTGCGGGCCGCCCGCCGTCCTCGAACGCGCGGCGCTGGCCGCCGCGCTCGCCACAGCGCCGGGCGACGAACACGGCTGGGTGCGCGGGGTCGGGTATATCGACACCGTCGCGGGCGATCTCGACGCCACCAGCCTCGACGCGCTGCACGCGGCGCGTCCGGTGCGCGTACAGCACCGCAGCGGCGCGATGTGGATCCTGAACTCCGCCGCGCTCGCCGCGACGGGCCTCGCCGACGCCACGCATCCCGGCGTCGAACGCGCCGCCGACGGCGTCCCGACCGGCCGGATCTGGCGCGCGGACAGCTGGTTGCGCACCCGGCTCCCGCGCACCGCGCCACCACGCCTGGACTCGCTCGGCGCCACACTCGCCGGATACGGCATCACCGGAGTCACCGACGCGACGCCCGACCTGTCCTCGCGCTCGTTGTCCGCGCTGGCAGCGGCGGTCTCCGACGGCGATCTGCCACAGCGGGTGCATCTGCTCGGCGTCCCGCTCGATGAGGGCCGATCGCTGCCCGAGCGCCTCGGCGTCGGTCCGTACAAGATCGTCATCGCCGACTCCGGACTCCCGATGCTCGACGACCTGGTCGAGCGTATTCGCCTGGCCCACCGGCACCGACGCGGCGTGGCGGTCCACTGCGTCAGCCGCGAAGCGCTGCTGCTCCTGCTGGCGGCCCTCGACGTCGCGGGTGATCGTCCCGGCGACCGCGTCGAACACGCGGCCCTCGTCGCCGCCGACACCCTCTCCGAGCTACACCGGCACGGACTGCGGGTGGTGACACAACCGGGATTTCTCGCCCACCGCGGCGACTACTACCTCGACCACGTCGAATCCGGCGACCGCGACGACCTGTACCGCTGCCGGACCCTGCTCGACGCGGGCGTTCCCCTGGCATTGTCCAGTGACGCCCCGTACGGGCCTCTCGATCCCTGGGAGGTGATCGCGGCGGCCACCCGCCGGGCCACCGAAACCGGAGCCACGATCAACACATCCGAATGCCTCACTCCCGCACAAGCACTCGCGGCATACCTCGCTCCTCTCGATGATCCGGGCGGTCCCCCTCGCCGGATCCGGCCCGGCGCACCGGCCGACCTCGTCCTGCTGCACGTCCCCTTGCGACAAGCCCTCCGCGACGCATCGGCCGAAGTCGTCCGTCGCACCCTGCTCGCGAAGGCGCCGCCGGTACTGTGACCGAAGGACGGCCACGTCCGGTCTGTGCGATCCAGTGGCTCACCCGGCCACTCCGCGGTCGGCGGCACCCGTTGCGTCGGACTTCCGTCCGCCCTCCTCCACCTGTGCGCCGCCGTCGCAGCCCCGCACCCGTATCGGTATGCCGGTCAGCTGCGACATTCCCGCAAGCGCTTCGATGCCGGCCGGATCGGTGACGCCTGTCTCGATGTGTGGGGCTACCACAGGTCCCGTGCGCATGACGCCGAATCAGGCGGCGCCATGTCAGGCCGGATCGCCGCAATCCGCAACGGTCACCACCGGCGGACAGCCGGATGATCGCATCAACGATCGGCCGCGGACGAAACTGCCGCCCGAACAGCCGGAGCAATAGTCGAATCGCCGCGAAGAGCGCGGAAACAACACTGCGCAGCGCCATTCGGCGCATCAAGTCCTCGATGATCGCCCATTCCGTCCTGGCGAGCCCATACGGGGCGACGACCGCTTCGGCGGCCTGACGATGCCTTTCGGACAGGCGAACCCCGCGACGAATGACTCCATCCGCAGGGAAGTCCACACGTCAGGAATATCCCGTGCTCCACCAGGCCGCGGGAGAAAGCCCGCGTCGTCTCCGATGCTTGGACCGCATAGCCGCAACGGGGGCACTTCGCGAAGTAGTTCAGCAGGTCCCGGATGGTCGTGTGAACCAGTTCGCCGAGGACGCGGACCCCCCGCTCCGCGGCCGCACCGCGCGGCACGGTCGATGACGGACGCGAGGCCGCGAACCACGAGGACCTGTCACTGTTGTATTCCATCATCGACCTACACCTTCGCCGAGAACAGGATCGAATTCCTTACTGTTGCTATTACAGTATGTAACGTCACAGTGCGCGGATTCGCACGTCTCGACCACGGTGCTACTGGAACCTCGCCGACGGGCGTCGGCAGCCGCGGCGAACCCGTTCGCCTTCCGCGGGCGAACCCCTGCTATTCGTTCGGCTGATCGACGACGACACCGGCGGTACTGGGCTTGCGGCCGTGCTTCATGATCACCGCGATTACGAGCGCGACCGACACCGCCGCCGCCATCACCCAGAAGGTGTGCACATAGGCGCGATCGGCGAAGACTTGCGGGATCGGCTGAACCACCGACCGCCCCACCGCATCGATATGGGCTACCACCGGATTCGCGGATTGGAACGCGGCCATGATGGCCGTACCTATCGCACCGCCCAGGCTCATAGTGACGCCGAGCATGCCCGACCCGATTCCCTGCTGCTCCTCGGGCAGTGCGTCGACCATCAGGATCGCGGCCGCAGCATAGAAGAAGGCGAACCCGATGCCGAAGACCGCACTCAATCCGGCGAACAGCTGCCAGCTGTAGTGCGGTATCGCCAGCGCGAATCCGACACCGACCACAGCCAGCACCACACACGCCGTCGACTACTGTTTGACTTACAGTATCTTTTTTAGCAGGTTGACCGGCGAGCCGTCGCATAAGGACGGGCGTCACCCCATCGCGGAGGCGATCTCATGCGTCTACCAATGCAAGCAAGCCACCCCCTCTTCGAGTGAGGAATCGTGGACGGACACAGCGACATCTCCCCCCGGCCCGGCGAGCCGGATCTATGCATACGGTTTCGCTACAACTCGATGGTGTTCGACTATCTCGCATGCCGGACAGCAGCGGAGAACCTGCTCGGACAATGGAACAACAGTCACAATCCGGAAGTTTCACTCCACGTACTCGCCGACCGCATCGCGGTCGCCTCGCGACTGCCCTGCGAGACCACATGGCTGACCCGATGAATCCGCCGAAGTTGTCGCCCAGAGTGCGTGGCCAACGGCGACGCCGTCACGCGCATTGCCGAATCCCCGCCGCATATCCTCAGGTCGCAGACGGTGAACCCGGCGGGCTGGTACTCGTCGCAGAATTGTCCCACCGAGGGTTGAGGCTCTCCAATTATCTCGCCGTGGAGGCTCTGGCGGAGCGGCGCGATGTCGACGACTTCGGTGCCGCCGCCTTGGTCGCCGCTGCTTTCTCGGCTGCCGGCTTTGTCGCCACTGCTTTCTTGGCCACTGCTTTCTTGGCCGTTGCTTTCTTGGCAGGCGACGTCTTCGTCTCCGCTTTCGATCGAGACCTCACCAGGCTTGCGGCGTGTTCGAGGATGCGGTCGAGACCGTACTCGAAGTTCCGGTCGTCGGGTGCGCCGCTGTGCAGTCCCTTCGCGTTCGCTTCCGCCAACAAGGGCGTGGTGTCGCGCGATATTGCCAGCGTGTCGTAGTAGGCGCCCGCCCCGGACTCCGATTCCCTGTTCTTGTCGGAGAGCCGTTGCAGCACGATACATCCGCGCACATGCAGCTGGATCGCCGAGTACAGATCGACGGCATCCTCCAGCGACAACCCGGCAGCGACGAGCTCGGCGATCACGTGTTCGATCTGCCGCGCTCCCTGCCGTGCAGCATCCGGGCTCAGTGCGGATCTGATCAGTACCAGGTCGCAGAGCACCGGGTTGCTCAGGAACGTCTTCCGCAACTCCCTTGCGTGCTCGCGCAGCGATTGTTGCCAATCGTCGGCCTTGATGAAGGGGACGAAAAGCGTGGCGTGCTGGTGCAGCGCTCGATCTGCCATGGCGTTGAGCAGGTCGTCCTTCTTGCGGAAGTACCAGTAGATACTGGTCACGCCGACGTCCAGATGCTTGCCGAGCATCGGCATGCTGAGGTTGTCCAGCGACACCTGTTCCGCCAACTCGAACGCGCCGTCGATGATGTCCTCGGGATTGAGTGATCCGCGCTCACGCCGCGGCCTTTTCTCCGCAGCTGCCCGCCGTGCCATATCCGCGCCCACCTCCGTCGAGTGTCCGCGATGTAATCGTTCCCGTCTCAGCAAAGATGACAGGACGGGCGATCGTATCGGTAACCGTAAATCATACCGCTGGGCACTCGCTCGACAAGCTCGCCGTCCTCACGCTACTGCCCGCCCTGGTCCTCACGACGCTGCTGGTCTACCCGACCTTCCGGACGAACACTCGGTGGTTGGCGGTGGCCGCGATCGGTCTTCTCGTGTTCGTGTTCGGCCTAACGATCGTGGTCAACCTTCCGATCAATGCCGACCAGCTCGACTGGAATGTGCAGTCCCCGCCCGCCGAGTGGTCGGCTGTGCGGGACCGCTGGCAGATCGCCCACGCCGTCCGGACGGCGTCCGCGGTCGTCGCCTTCGGATTACTCGCCCTCACCGCCGTGCTGCCCAGCCGGAGCCGGTAGCTGACAAGGTCTCCGCCTCGGCAACTCGCGACAGTCCACTACACGATGCCGTCAGTATTTCTGCGTGTGAGTCGCAGGGATGCGTATTATCACCGGAGCGTCGCTGATCGCGGCTGAGGTCGACCGCGGCAACACAGCGGCGATCCGGAAGCTCCGAAGGCCAGGAGCGTAAGGGCGTTTTGGCCTCCGGTTTTCGTGATGCTGATGGCTCAGTCGCCGTACGAGTTCGGAGTTGCCAGTCGGGTGCTGCCCGGTGCGGTCTTCGTGGAGCGTGCAGGCGAGGTAATCGCCGGGCTCGGACATCTCGGATAGCTGTCTTGCAGCACATCATGATCTCGGCCCGTGGACGTTCAGCATGCCGGATGGCCGCGCTGGTCGCGGCATGATGGGATGTCGGCACCGCGTGCGGGGTGGGGTTACGTCGTGGGTGTTTCGGTGCGACTGATTGCGCGGGGGATTCCGAGGGCGGACAGTTTGTCGGGGTTGCGGATTCCGTAACCGTTGATGATCCTGTCGTCGGCGATGTCGAATACGAGAAGGGCTTCCAGTTTGTCGCCGATATAGCACGCGAGTGCCGGTTGGCTGTTGCAATTCACTGTCTCGATTCGAACCTGCGGTCGCCGTTGCGCGTATCGGAAGACCGCCATGAGAACCGCGCCCACCCGTTCGGCGCCGGCGATCACCAGTTCCGGCAGTGCGGTCACCTTGCCGCCGCTATCGGTGGTCCAGGTGATATCCGGCGCGAGCATCGACAGCAAGCCTTCCATGTCCCCGGTGGTCGCAGCGGTGATGAAGCGTTCGGTGACCGCGGTCGTTCGGGCGGTGTCGACGGGGCCGTACCGCTTGCGCCGGGCTTGCACGTGGTTGCGGGCTCGGCGCGCCGTCTGATGGACGGCGCCAATGGATTTATCTGTGGCGGAGGCGATCTCGTTGTAGTCGAAGCCGAAGACCTCGCGCAGCACGAAGACCGCCCGCTCGATGGGGGTGAGCGTTTCCAACACCACCAGCATCCCCATCGAGACCGATTCGGTGAGCACAATGTCGCTCGAGGCGTCACCGTCGGTGAGCAGCAGCGGCTCGGGCAACCACGGGCCGACGTAGTCCTCGCGGCGGCTGGCACCTGCCCGCAAGGTATTCAGCGCCTGCCGGGTAACTATTTGGGCCAGATAGGATTTGGTGTCACGGACAGTGGTCAGGTCCACGCCTCGCCACCGCAG
Organism: Nocardia sp. NPDC005745; assembly: GCF_040630775.1. Lineage (NCBI taxonomy): Bacteria > Bacillati > Actinomycetota > Actinomycetes > Mycobacteriales > Nocardiaceae > Nocardia > Nocardia sp. NPDC005745. The sequence continues at coordinate 8,978 of NZ_JBEXYF010000061.1, read as the reverse complement.
ATAGCTGTCTTGCAGCACATCGTCGGCTTCGGTCGCCGAGCCGAGGATTTCGTAGGCGATGGTGAACAGCAGCGGTCGCAGGTGCACGAAACGCTCGGTGTGTTCATCGATGGGGGTCACGGCTGCACGGTCCTGTCCGGTTCGGCTGCGCGCAGTTCCTTGCGCCTGCCCAAGCCCATGAAGGTGGGGATCGCGCCGGGCTTGCGGGCTTCCTTGCGGATGGTCGCGATCGGGCCGGCGAGACCCACCCGCTCCTTGATCTGCCCGGCCACGCGCCCGCCGAGGTACATCGGCACGGGTGTGTCGTCACGGCGGCTGAACTGCATCACACCCGCGCGGCTACCCAAGCCCACGGTGCACGCCACGAACGCCACGTCCAGCACGCTGGGTTCGGATCCCGCGATGCGGGCCAGCACGTTGTCGGCGGCCTGGGCGCCCAGGGGCTGGGCGGCATAGCAGCTCATCCGCAGGGGCCGCCCCGAGGGCGCGACCGCGTCCCCGGCGGCGACGATGCGATCGTCGTCGATACTGGTCAGCGTCTCGTCGGTCAGCAACCGGCCCAGCTCGTCGGTGCGCAGGCCGCTGCGCGAGGCCAGCTCGGGCACCCCGAATCCGGCGGTCCATATCGTGAGCGCACTGGGCAGCACATCGCCGTCGGCCAATACGACCCCGTCGCGTCGCACCTCGCGCACTCGCACCTCCTCGCGCACATCGCCTCCATTCCCGGCCAGCCACCTCGTCACCGACCGCCGCGCCGGATTCGAGAAGTTCGCCGCCAACCTATCGCCACTCACGATCGTGACGGTGCGGCCCTGCTCGACGAGTTCGGCGGCGGTCTCGATTCCGGTCAGCCCGCCGCCGACCACGACGATCGGCGCCTCCACGGGTGCCTCCCCCAGCGCGGCGCGCAGCCGCTGGGCGTGTTCGTATTCGGCGATTGGATAGGCGAACTCGGCCGCACCAGGTACCGACGCGGGCACCGTGGCGGTGCTGCCGACCGCGTAGACCACATAGTCGTATCCAAGCGCGCGCCCCGAACTCAGTTCCACCGTGCGAGCGGCGGTATCGATGCGGACGGCACGATCCACGACGAACCGCACACCCGCGCCGAGCAGCGTGTCGTAGCCGATAGCGGCCTCGTGGGTACCGGCCACGAACTGGTGCAACCGCATGCGCTCGACGAACTGGGGGCGCGGATTGACCAGCGTGATCTCGATATCCCGACGCAGCCGCAGCCGATTGGCCGCTACGGCACCGGCGTAACCGCCGCCGATGACGACCACTTTGGTGATGGCGTTGAAATCAGTCATGCCCTCGAGACACGCCACACCACCCGGATCTGACACGAAGTGACACCCGTCACGTTCGCGGCCCCGCAGCCACGCACCGCTGGGGTTACAGACCCGGGACAAGACGCGGTGCACGCAATTCGGCATGAGTAGCTTGCGTTCGCCCGACCTGTCACCTCCGCAGGGCATAACCAGGACTTCTGGTTGCACTGCGCGGGACCGCCTTCCGTCTCGAAACCATGGTTGCGCGACGGAGCAGGTTGCTTCGCGGCGATCCGAAACCCGATCGGGCACTTGCCCAACGACGAGGTGGAACTGGACGAGCAGTCCGCGCTGGAGCGGTTGTGCGCGCTGAGCCTGCTGGCGCGCTGGATCGAGGAAGCCGGCCTGGATACCGTCTAGCCAGCCGCTACACCGGATGGGCGAGGCGATCTCGACACATTCCTTGGCCACGGCGGTGCTGGTGAGGCCCTGCCACTTCCGGCCCGGATGACCGAGTGCCCAAGAACGATTTACCGACGCCTAGCTGTGCTGACCGGAGACGTTGATCGAGCCACAGCGTGGAAACACCGACAGTCCGTTGTCGCTTGGGGCTGTCATGGTGACCCTCATGGAACACAACAACACCACCCCCCAGGGCCCGCGCGCTGTCCTGCTTACCGGCTGGACGGACCTGTGGAATGGCGACCTTGCCCAGGCGAGCCGCATCTGCGCGTCGACCGTTCGAGTTCGGTTCGGCGGACGAGCGATCGGTGCGCTCGGCGACAAGGTCGACACGCCCCGAGAACTTGCCGACCTCATCGGAGACTTCCGGTCGACTCGCCCAGGCCTCACCTACAGCGTCGTCGAAGCCCGGACGACGGAAGACTGGGGCTACTGCGTCTGGAACGCGTCGATGGGTGACCTGCGCGTGGGCGGCATCGACACCTTCGCTTACGACGAGGTCGGCATCACCAACGTTCACTCGGTGACCGCAGAACGCCCCATGGGTCTCTGAGCCTCATCAACTCGCTCCCGGGACGGCAGGATAAGCATGTGCGCCGTCTCGAACGCCTCCACGCGATCACCAACCACCTGCGAGTCCACTCGCCCCGTCCCGTGTCTGCGGCCGTCCTCGCGGACCGGTTCAGGGTGAGCCGGCGAACGATCGAGCGTGACCTTCGTTCCCTGAACGACGCCGGCGTTCCCATCTACGGATCTCCGGGCCGCACCGGCGGGTACGCGATCCTGCCCGAGTACTCGCTGCCGCCCGTGCAGCTCACTGCCAAAGAGGCGGCGGCCTGTGTCGCAGCCCTCGGGCTGATGGATCGCTCACCGCTTGCCCCGCACGCCCGAACTGCACTCGACAAGCTCCGCGCGGCTCTGCCCGAACCGGTCAAAGCCGCAGCCACGGCTGGGCCTGTCGTCATGACGGTAGTCACGCAGCAGGCACAGAGAACCGCCGCCTGGCTCGATGCCGTCCGCGACCGCGCCCTCGTGAAGATCCTTTACGAGAACGACCCAGCTCCCCGACTCGTCGAGCCGTACACCACGCTCGAAGGAGGTGGCTTCTGGTACCTCGTCGGATGGTGCAGAACACGCGAAGGCGTGCGGGGTTTCCGCACCGATCGCGTCGCCGAGTTGTCCGTCACGGCGGCCACATTCGAACCCAACCACGTAGCTGCCATCACGAACGATCTTGCCCGGTGGGCCATCGCGCCCCTGACATGACCTGAGGTTCTCCCGCATTGTTGGAGGGCGTGATAAGAGCCTGCCCGAGGATCAGCAGAAGGACATCCAGGAGACAGTGCCACTATGGCGTTCGGCGCGGGGCAAGTGGATGAACCACACCATCCAGACGCCCACCGCGCTCGAGGCGAGCAACGCAACGCTCGACAACCGGTATGGTCGCCGTACTGGGCGGGCGATGCACCGTCTACGTCGAGGCGATGGCACTCACCGCAGCCGTAGTGGAGCTACTTGCTTGGATCGATGACCGGCGGCAGTTCATCACCGCCCAACACAATGACTGGCAGTCGATGCTCGCTGATGTCCGTTCCGCGTTTTCGGTCTCCGGCCCGAAGCTGCCAGGGTCCGCAACCGCCTCGCACCTGCAGGTTTTACAGCGTCGGCCAGTCCAGAAGGAGACACCCAACACTGCGCGCGGGAGACGCACCCGAAGCGCTCTGATCGAGGCGTCACGCAGCCTCTTCGAAGAGCGCGGATTCCGGGAACCCGAATTTCCGACATCGCCGAGAGATCCAATACGTCATACGGCACCTTCTATCATTATTTTGACTGCAAAGAAGCAGTGCTGAACGAACTGTTCATCGGCGTGGCCGGTGAACAGTTCGCGGCCTCGCGAATACGCCGTGATACACCCCACGATTCACTGGCCAAGATCGAAGCGGCTAACCGTCAATATTTCGCCGCCGCCAAGAGAAACGCGGGGCTGCTAGCAGTCATCGAGGAAATGGCCATACGTGATTCGAACTTCCTGGAATTGAAGATCCAAATGCGTGGCCTCTTTATACGTCGCAATGAGGCGGAAATCACCAAGCTCCAGGAGTCAGGCGTAATCGATGCCGGCCTGAACGCCCGGATTGCTGCTGCCGCACTCGGCGGAATGGTCGAGAACTTCATGCAGATGTGGTTCATTCATGATGTGGACTTCGACGAAGAAGACGCGCTCCGCACTTTGACCCAACTGTGGGCCCAGGCGCTCGGAGTCCCCGTGCCGAGCCGCGCCCCTGCTTGATCCGAAAATCGCCGATGCGCTCGGGATGGCGGTCTCGAGTTCTGGGTGCAGCAGATTCACGGACTCGCGCCGGACATCCACATCTGACGCCGACTTCTACATCGTCATCGAGAACGTCCTCGTCCTGGATACGCTTTCTGATCGCGGTGCCCCGACCGAAGCCGACGGAAGCCCGAACCAGCTCTCGAGCTCACCGAGTTCGTTGTCACCCAGGCCGGGTCGAGGACGGCTCCGCCCGGGGTATAGGCCGATTGGCTGATACCGGCGGCCCCGGCCGCCGTGTCAGGCTTCTCTCAGCGCGGTCACCGCGACTCGGAAACGAAGCATGCTGCGGCCGTGGGTATTCAAGGGGATTTCAAGGAGCATTGCATGCTGATTCGGGGCAGCGAATTGACCGTTGACGATGTCTACGACATCGCCGTCAACCGAGAGCCGGTGGAGCTCGACGCCGATCAGCTCGCGATGGTCGACGCCACGCATCGACGGATCCAGCGATGGGGCGCCGAAGGGCATCCGATCTACGGTGTTACGACGGGGTTCGGCGAGATGGTCACCAGAAGCATCCCACCACAGTTCGAGACGGCGCTGCAGGGCAACCTTTTGCGTACCCACGCGGCCGGTGGCGGCCCGCTATTCGAGGACACGACGGTGCGGGCCATCTCGGTCGCCCGGCTCAACTGCCTGATGCGGGGCTACTCAGGGGTTCGCCCCGAGACACTGAGGTTGATGGCCGACCTGCTCAACGCCGGTATCCATCCGCTGGTCCCGCAGCAGGGATCACTTGGCGCCAGTGGTGACCTGGCCCCGCTGGCGCATCTGGCCATCTCGCTCATCGGTGCCGGGCAGGTCCGCCGGAACGGCGTGATCCGCTCTGCGGCCGAGGCACTGGCCGACGCCGGTCTGCGGCCGACGCGGCTGGGATACAAAGAGGGGCTTGCGCTGATCAACGGCACCTCCGCGATGACCGGCGTCGCCTCGGTTTCGCTCGTCCGGGCACATCGCCTGCTGCGGGTGGCACTATGGGCTGCGGCAACGTTTCTGCAGGTGATGCAGGGATCGACCGGGGCATTCGAGCCGCGTGGCCACGAGCTGAAGAATCACGCGGGGCAGTGCGAGGTGGCCGAGGTGGTCCTCGGGCTGCTCGGTGGCAGTGAGCTCACCCGCGACCACGCTGAGGTGATGCGGCTCATCCAGGCGGAGGCGGCGAACTCCGGGCGGGTGACCAAGGTTCACGACTATCTTCAGGACGCGTACACCTTGCGGTGCATTCCCCAGATCGTCGGTCCCATAGTCGACACTCTCGACTATTGCCGACGTCTGGTGGAGGAAGAACTGAATTCGTGCAACGACAACCCGCTCATCTTCGATTCGCCCGAGACCATTTTCCACGGCGGCAACTTCCACGGCCAGTATGTCGCCATGGCATCCGATTTCCTCAATGTCGCCGTGTGTGAAATCGGGGTGCTGGCCGAGCGGCAGGTAAACCGGATCCTCGATCCCCACCTCAACCGTTCCTATCCCGCGTTCCTGGCCTTCGGCGACGAGGGGCTCAACTCCGGTCTACAGGGCTCGCAGTATCTGGCCACCAGTATCGCCTCGGAGAACCTGGACCTCGCGGCTCCGGCGTCGGTCAAGTCGATCCCGTCCAACGGGCAGAACCAGGACGTGGTGAGCATGGGCCTGATCGCCGCCCGGAAGTCGTGCACGCTCGTCGATAACGTGTACACCATCGTCTCGGTGCTCGTCGCGGCCTGTTATCAGGCCGCGTCGATGGTGGGTATCGAGAAGTTCAGTCCCGGTACTCGGGGTCTGCTCGAGCACCTCGAACAGACGACCCCGGCCTTTCGTGACGACGAGGGTATCGCCTCGGAGTTCCTGGCCACGGTTCGCCGGACGGTTCTCGATTCGGGCGTGGACGATCTGCTCCCGTCGTTGCCGAGTCGTGCAGCTTCCCCCCGTTTCCCCGCGTTCGCGCCGGTGCAATGACGATGTCAGAGATGGCACGGATGCGCTCGACATTCATTCCGGAGTACGTGCGTGCACACGCGACGACGCGTCCCGATGCTCCGGCTGTCGGCGACCTCACCTACGGCCGCCTGGACGCCTGGACGGATCAGGTCGTCGGCACCTTGCTCGACTGGGGCATCCGGCCCGGGGCTCGAGTGGCTACCCGGCTCGGGGCCGGCCCCGAGTTCGTCGTGGTGTTCCTCGCGCTGATGCGGGCCGGTGCTGTCACGGTGCCGCTGGCGGTGTCGTCGACCGGATGGGACCGGGAGGTCCTGATCGACTCCCCCCCGGGAATTGTCGTCGTCTCTGCGGACTGCTCGTCCGAGTCCACCGGGTGGGCCGCAGCCGAGGATCGGCGACCGGTCCCGCCGTTCGACCCCTCGCGTCCCGCCCTGAATAGTCTGGGGAGCAATTATATTCGACCGCCCTGGTTCGATATGGACGCACCCTGCTACACGGTCTTCACCTCGGGCTCGACCGGGCGACCGAAGGCCGTTACACAGTCCCATCGGGCCTTCACCGATCTGGTCTGCTGGATGGTTCGGGAATTCCGGTTGGCGCCTCCGGTGAGATGGGCCCAGTGGGCTTCGACCCACTACGACGCGAGCCTCTGCGAGATCGCTGCCACGCTCGTCGCCGGCGGCACTGTCGTTCCCCTGCCGGACGAGGTCAAATACGACGCACGCCTGCTCGTGAATTTTCTGGCCGAGGAGGACGTGCACGTTCTGCAGACCGTTCCGAGTTTCACGCGCGAAATCCTCCATGCTCTCGACAACGGCAGCGCGTCGGGTGGACTGCCGCCACTGTCGTGTCTGCTCCTGACAGGTGAACCGCTGCCGGGAGACCTGGCGGCCGCGCTACAGGCGAACCTGCCGGCCACTCGGCTGATCAATCTGTACGGGCCTACCGAGACCATCCTGGCGACATGGATGGAGGTGCCGGAGGCGCGATCGTCCGGGACCGTGCCGGTCGGCCGCGCGATTCCCGGGTATCGCGTCTTCGTCGTCGACGGCGACGACCGGCTCTGCGACGACGGCTCCGTCGGCGAGATCGTCATCTGTGCGCCGTTCCTCCCCGACGACTACGCCGCAGGCGGCGATGCGGACGGCGCGGCGAGGTTCGGCCCCTTGTCCCTGCACGGCGTGGCGGAGGCCCTCCGGTGCTACCGGACCGGTGACCTGGGCCGGTGGCGCAATGACGGCCTCCTCGAATGGTGTGGTCGCGCAGATCGCCAGGTCAAACTCCGCGGGACGCGCGTGGAGCCGACGGAGATAGAATCCGCGGCGATCGAGCATCCGGCCGTCGTCGACTGCGTCGTGGTCGGAGTCGCGGGCACCGACGGGCTGGTGGATTTCCTGGTCGCCTATGTCGCCGCTGGGCCGAATTCAGTGTCAGCCGGGGAGATTCGCGAACACCTGCGCCGTCGACTCGACGCGGACCTCATGCCGTCGGAGTTCGTCGTACTACCGGCACTGCCGCGCAACAGCGGAGGAAAGGTGGACCTCGCGCGGCTCCCGCGCCCGGCACACTGATCGGGAAGGACAGTCGTGGACCTGGACCGGACCGAATCGATTTCGCCGCTTCGTGGTTACTCGCCGCATGTGGGTCCCGAGATCAGTGCGTTCCTCGCATACACCGTGCAGGAACTCCGCGGAGCGAGCACCGGACCCGGCCGGTGGTCCCCTCCGGTGCGAGCGTTCGCCGACCTGCTGTGGCGCGACCCAATCGTGCACATGTACACGCTGGCCATGCTGGACGAGGTGCCGGAGCCGAACCGCGCGGTCTCCGACATCCCCGAGTTGGTCCGGGCACTGGACCTGCTGTCGACGCGCGCTCCGGAATACGATCCGGACCCCGGCCGGTCGAACTTCTTCCCGGTCTCGACGCTGTTCGTGCACATGATGGAGACGCCCGCAGGCCGGGTGCTCTGCCGCAACACGGCGTTCAACGACGGATTGCGGCGAATCCTCGCGAGCTGGTGCGTGTACCTCGACTCCCCGAAATCACGCGATGTGCTGCATACCGGTGACAACGGGTGGTTGTGCGCATCCTCGTACGAGCGGAACAACCTGCACGACTACATCATTCCCGACCCCGCGGATACGCACTGGGGCTTCGCGTCGTTCAACGACTTCTTCCACAGGCAGATCCGGACAGACAGGCGCCCCATCGCCGCGCCGCACGACTCGCGAGTGATCGTGTCCCCCAACGATGGCACGCTCTACAAAGTGGCCCAGGACGTCAGGGGCTTCGATCGGTTCTGGATCAAGTGCCAACCCTATTCGATTCATCACATGCTCAACGGTGACCGAATTTCACGGAAGTTCGAGGGAGGCACCGTATTCCAGAGCTTTCTCGACGGCCGGAACTATCATCGCTTCTGGTCGCCGGCCGCGGGAACCGTGACCAGGATCGAGACCGTCGCCGGGCTGATGTTCAGTAGTGTCGATGCCCTCCAGGGTGACACGACCGCAGGCACGTACTCCCAGGCCTACATGTCGTGTGTGAACACCAGAACCATCATCACCATCGATGCCGAGCATCCGGGCATCGGGACATTCTGCCTAGTCGCCATAGGTATCTCCGAAATATCGTCCATCTCGATGTCCGTCGAGGTGGGCAGCAGGGTGCGCAAGGGCGCAGAACTCGGGTATTTCAGCTACGGTGGAAGCAGCGTATGTCTGGTCTTCCGTCCCGGCGCGGTCCGCGAATTCACCATCGACACCGATCTCACCGGCACCGAACTCGGTGCGCGGGGGATCGCGTTGCGGGCTGGCCAGGAAATCGCGGTGCACTAGGGGCGACGACACTGCCGGGAAACAGTCCCGATGGAGAACGAGACAGGTCGTCCTAGTACTCCAGCCGCACTTCGTTATGTTGGGCGGTAGTCTGTTTCGTTGTGTTGATCGATGAGGATCTGGCTGCGTGGGTGGCTGGGCTGGATG
>NZ_JBEXYF010000060.1:0-19088 GCF_040630775.1 Nocardia sp. NPDC005745 | reverse complement strand
CCACCCGGTATGACAAGTTGGCCATCACCTACCGCGCCGGAGTCGTCCTGGCCCTGATAGTCGAATGGCTCAAGTCATTGGGAGACACAACCTAGGAACTATCCGGATTTTCTCGAACTCCTGGACTATGCCCTCCAGGCGATCGAAAATGACATTTCATCGCTACATAAAGATCGTCCTCGCTGCCTGTGTGATTCCCCAGGGTATTAGAATCGTCAACAGTTAAGGCTGACGTGTCTCCGCGCTATTAACGTGACTCGAACGGCCAGCAAGTTCGGTAGGCAAACGGCTTCGTTTGGGAAAGTCTGGGTCAACAGGTTGACTCATTGGGGATTTCGATCCATAGTGTGTCGCTCGCCGCGGCACCTTCGCCTCGGTCAGAGCGTTGATCGAGCAGATCCGCGACTACATCACCGGCTGGAACGCCGACGCCGAGCCGTTCCGATGGACGGCCACCGCCGACGAGATCCTCGCCCAGGTCGCGTTCACCCAGGCCAACGTCCGCAAACTGGTCGACAACAACGCCAAAGTAAATAAAACAGAATCGCGAGACACTAGTTCCTCCAGGTGAACTATGACAACCGATTTAACGCTTGTTAATTCAGCTCAGACATGCGCTGAAGGACAATCGCGAGGTGGTGACCGATCTGCGGCGATCATAGATGGTTTGCGCAGAACGAAGGCATTTGAGGTCGACAGTTTGATCGGTGATTCGATGCCCAGCATCAACGGTGTGCTAACCGCTGGTGGGGGCAAGCTACCTATTTCTGGGCAGACGGCGAAAGAGATGGTGTTCTCGTACGGTACGTTCGTCTGTGTGCCGCTCGACGAGCTGATTCCTCCATTCGGTGCGAGGTGGAAGGTCTATGCCGTCAAGGACTTGTGAGTCGGGGTGATGGACGATCCAGCGTGTGGCTTGGCCCGCGACTTCACGATTGACGAATCGTATAAGCGCTTCCCGACCTGCTGGTGTTTTCAGGGTCGGCAAACCAAGTTTATCGGGTGCTGTGTCGTAGTCGTGAATCTGCAAGATAGTACGGTCGCTGAGGGGAATCCACGCCACACGTGCTGAGCCGAATCCGACCGGGCCGTTGCCGGGCTTCCACCAACATACGGGTTCGTCGCTTGTGAGCACGGATCCTTCCTGTCCGACAATCAAGTTCCAAGCCATTCGGTCGGCGAGGCGTTCATTAATCTGCGTAAACGCCATCCGGATGCTTTCCTGAACTAGCACCGCTTGATGGGCGATTAATCGTGGCCCTCGTTCGCCGGTTATCTCATGGCGATATGCCAGAATATCAGCCTGCGAGAAGGGACGCCCTTCGTCGATCAGCCACTGGCGGATCTGGTTGTCGGAGACCGGGTCCCACAGAAATTGACGCATATGATGAGTTGCGAGGGCGTTCAGATCCTCGCGCCAACGATGCCCACGCACAGCCTGTAAGGCAATGAAGTTGATCATGTTGTACCAGTCTTCCTGAGTCATGGACGAGAGGCTGAGTTCCTTAGTGAACTTGTCGATCACCTTCAAACCTTCACTCTCGAAGTGGCTCAGCTGGTTTTCGACCACCTCAGGATCATGTCCCCGGCGGTCTTCAACGCGCGCCAGATCGTCGGCTTCGATGCGATAGAAGCCGACCTCGGCGCATGCGCCGTTGACCGATTGCAGGATCGTTCGGCTGGGATCGTTCCGATCGACAAGCGCGACCACAGGGAACTTCTTACCTTGGACAACTTTGGCAAAGTGCCGCAGGTAGCCCTCTGGAACAAGATGGTGCCGAGGCGTCATACTTCGATTCTCCCAACTACGGCAAGCGGATTTGCGGCTCATGTCGATCGCTCCGGGAGGTTCGACAGGCGCTCAGGGTTGGTCGGACAGTGTCGCAAATCCTGTGTGCTGCGCGGTAGCAGCCCGTAGAGTGACCCGATTGTGGCCGGGGAACGTAGCGAGGAGAAGTACCTCCGTGCGGTGCTGGAAACCCTGCACGGTGTCGAGCTGACTCCGTACGATCGCTGCGGTCGCACGAACGCGGTTGACTACGTTTTCGCGTCGCTGCGCAGCTCCGGCGCTGTCGAGGTCACCACGATCACCGACAACGATGCAGCCGCGTGGCAGCCCAAACTGGCAACACCCGCGGATCAGCTGATCCCGTGTGCGAGTGCGCGATCATGGTCACTCAGCATTATCTGAGCACTCGCCGCAAAACACTTGAGGTTTGGATTCCTCGGATAAATGAACTGCTCGATCGCTACGGAGTCGACTTCGTGTGGCAGCTGCCAGCTGAGCAAGTGCCGACTGAAGCTGTCCGCTGGCTCATCTCGTCGCAAAACACCCTGCGGCCCAATGACGACGGTGAGCCGGGAACGGTGCGGCTCTGGTTGCCTGCTCAGACCGGGATCATGAACGACGAACAGTTCGATGTTGACGTCGCCCGAGCCCTCACTACCGACAGGATGCTGACCAAGGTCGAGAAGTTGCGGAAGCACCCGGACGTAGCCGAACGCCATCTGGCTATTGGGGTCATGATGTACGGGCCGGGGTTCACCCTGCTCGATCAGCTGCTGTTTGGGCCTGGACAGCCACCGCGTTGGGATCCTCGGCCTGGGTTGGTAGGGGTTACCCACATCTGGTTGACCGGGGGCGCCTACGACGTCCTTGCATGGGACGTGGCGGCGGGTTGGAACTGGCGTCGGCTACCCAGGTGGCGGATGCTGACGGTCAGAAGAATGGTGCGAATTGTGAGTAATTTCGGTAAGTGAGGCGTTGCGACTGACGTACGCTGCCGGGATGCCTCGCTACCGAGTTGAGCACAAGATTCGGACTCTCGTTGAGAACGCGGTTGATCTGACGGCGAGCAACCCGCCTTCGTTCACCGCCGAAGGAATCACCTTCACGCATTGGGAGTTTGAACACGGCCCAGGCTGGGATGGGGATGCGTGGCTTGGCGCCTACGAGATCGACGCTCCGGACGTGGCCGAGGCGCTGTCCACCTTTGAGGGCAACCTGGAGCGAGTGGTGTCGCTGGTCGCGCTCGTTGGGCAAGCCTATATTCGGTACCACGGGCAGCCATTCATAGTGACAAAAAATGGGGTAGACATAGCCTATCTTTCCTTCCAATCGACGCCGGGCCTGTCGGACTCATGTTCACTGAGTCGGAAAAGAAAGCGCTGGATATTCTCCTCGGCAGCAACCGCATCTCGGAGGAGTTCTTTCTCTACTGGAACGATGCCGTCAACGCCGATGGCTACTCATCGAAGCTGCTGCTCATGTTTGCCGCTATTGATGCCTTGATCAAGCCTCCGGGAGGTGGGGCGCGAAACACTCGCCTCCGAGAGCCAATTCTTGGTCAGAACCTGTCGAGGGAAATATGCGGCCCGCCGCCGAACGGGTTGCGGAATAGGCTGGTGCATGGCGAGTACTTCTCACCGATCGACGTTGACGACTACGTGACGCGCGTACATGAGAAGATCGTTCGATACATCAACGATGAAATTCTCCATGACAATCTTATCGAGGAGGGCGTGACTCATCCGCAGCGGAATTTCTACGATAATGTGCATACCGCTGGCCGGTGGATACAGCAGATTGATGATGCCTGGCCGCTCGCCTTGAAGAAACGTGCTCGAAAGCTGCGAAGTTGATCGTGGCGACGTCCGTTTGAAGAATTACAAGATAGTCTACGACGATAAAGTCTACAAGAACTTCTAGAGTCGCGGTGCTGTCTCATGCGAAATTGAGTAGCGCGGAGCCTGTGCGCGTTTGTACGATCATGGGATGTCAATCACGGGGATCGCGAGCGCTCGGCACAAGCTCGCGCGGGCTGAACACCACATCGCGGATCTGGAGCAGGGTGTCCGATCCTTTGCTGACGCCAATCCTATCGAGATCCATGCTCTTTGGAAGCCAAGTGCTACGCATCGGGGTGAACTGGACTGTGAGGTAATCGCCTTGACAGAACCGGCGGATGTACCTGAAGTGTGGTCGCTGATCACCGGTGATGCGCTGACCTGTCTGCGCGCGACGCTCGACCATGCTGTGTATCCGCATGCGCGGCAGTTCCCTACGTTTGCGTCACGCACCAAGCCTGGTGGCGGTGCGAATACTTTCAAGGAGATCTATTCACCGGCCGTGACGGAGATCATTGAGTCGAGTCAGCCGTACCACTCAGAGGTCCCACACCATGATCCGATTGCTGTCTTGGCGGCGCTGGTGAATATGGACAAGCATAGGCAACTGCTTGTGACGAATGGCTTTACGACACAGGTATTGATTATGCAGCCGAAAGGCTACGAAATCACGAACCAGGAGCCCCAGCGTGGAGAAAACCTCGCGAAGGGTGATGTCATCTTCAAGTATCGAATCCGACCAACCGGCGTTGGCGACGTGAAATTTGAATACCATCGGCATCTGTTGACTGAACCGGTGATTGACATACCGGAGACAGATGGCTACCGGCCACTGGTCCCGCTCTTGAAGGACATCCACACCCGCGTTGGCGACATTCTGGATCAACTTACAGTCGCGGGGCTTCCGTAGCCCATAACGCGCTACCGCTTTCTGCCATGCGTATCCCGCATCCGCACCCCGCGCTTCAGCAACTGTCGCCGCACTACCGTTCGGTCAACTCCGAACTTGTCTCCGATACGAGCCAACGACCATGCATTCTCTGTGTACAGCCGCTCCGCCTCCTTGATCTGCTCCTCGCTCAGTCCCTGGTTCCGCATCGTCACCCCCGCAGCCCGCAGGATCTTCAGGACGCTGCCCTTGCTGAGGCCAAACGCACTCATCAGTGCTGTCGATGGCTCGCCAGCCTCATAGCGGCTGACGATCTCGTTGACCGTGGCCTGAGTCAGTCGCTGAGTCAACTTGAACGGTAGGATGCCTGGCGGTGGCTGCTGGCGAGGGGCGCGGGACGCGAACCCGCCGCTTCCGGTCAAGACCATGCAGCTCCTGAGCTTGGCGACGTGCCGCTGAAACATGCCAAGTTTCGAGTAACGTCCGGCTACGTCCACCAGATCGACACCTTGACGGTCTTACTCGAAATATCGATCACCGTAGGTGGGTGTTTGCGGCTGTGAGCCGTGACACTGCGGGTCGAAGTTCGGTTCTCGCAGCACCGCTACAAGCCGCTGACCGGCGTCTTTTGATTCCAGTGGTACCTCGCCAAGTCGTACGTGCCTGACACACCTCTCACCTCTTCTCGCCTCGCTCTTTGCGTGTCGGCAGCAGTGTGCGAGAATCGCACACATGACAGGCGTTGATGCACGGACGCTAGGCGAACGCATCCGAGATGCCCGCAAACGTGCGGATATGAGCCAAGAAGACCTCGGGCGAACGGTTGGTCTTGAACGTACCGTCGTGAACAAGATCGAGGGGGGTGTCCGTAAGGTCACGGCGCTGGAGCTGTCCGATATTGCCGCTGCGATCGGTGTGCGCATGTCCACGTTCTTCGAGGCCCCCATCCCAGCGCTTGTCTCGCACCGGTCTAGCCAGGGGTTGGACACTGCAGACTCGCAGATCGACGCATTGCTCGCCAAGCTGGCCAATGAGGTTGAGTTCGTCGACTCGTTGGGAGTCGACGAATTGGGGTTCAATTCTGTTGACGTAGCTGCTCAGGCCAGCATCACGCAGCCCTCGACTAGCGCTGGGGCGGAGGCGCTCGCGGTGAAAGCGCGTAGTCTGATGGCTCTTTCGGCCGAGGAACCGATTCGCCAGCTTTCCGACAGTGTTGCGAACATCGGGCTCTTAGCGTTCTCTCGTGACATCGGCAAGGACACCGCTGATGCTGGGACGATCTTGTTGCGACGCGGAGGCGTCAGTCTCATCAATAGTCATATGAGAGTCGGTCGTAGGCGGCTTGTGCTGGCGCACGAACTCGGCCACTATCTGATCGCGGACGACTACACCATCGACTGGCGAGTTGCTAATCACTCTGATAATTCCGTCCCGATGGAGTCACGCCTCGATCGTTTCGCACGCGCCCTGCTTCTACCAGAGGCCGCAGTCTCACGGTTGTGGCATGAGAAGGTTGACAGTTCCGGAGAGCGCACTGCGGCAATTCGGCTAGCGAGTGAGTTCCGGGTCGACATGGCCACCCTGGCAACGCGGCTAAAAGAGTTGGGGCTGGCTGGCAGCGAGACTGTCGCTTCGGTACGGAATTACCGCACCACCCGGACGGATATCGTTGAGATGAATCTGGTACTCCCTCCCGAAGAGTTGGAGGGGACGACCGTTCCCCGGTCGTTCGCGCGTGCCGTACTGCGGCTCGTGCGCGATGAGCGAATCAGCCGCGAGCGGGCTCTGGACTTACTTCACGGCACTTTCGACGAGGCGGATCTTCCGCGTATTCGTGAGCGACGGCCTGACGAGATCTGGAAGTTTGTGTCGTGACGGTGCCTGAGAACGCCTGGGTCTTCGACACTGGGCCGTTGCGGCACTTCTCGATGCAAGGGTGGCTGGGAGTCTTGCGGTTTCTCGCAGGAGAGCGGCCCGTCTACATCCCCGATAGCGTTGAGCGCGAACTCAACGACGCTGCCGAACACGTGTCGGCGATTGTTCGTGCGGCGCTTGACGCTGACTGGATCCACGTTCACAGATCGACCGATCAAGACTTCGGTGAAGCGTTCGCTCACTATGTTGACCGATTGGTCTCCGAGGGCAAGAATTTAGGCGAATGCGGAGTTCTTGCTATGGGGCAAATCTACAAGTGCGAAGTGGTTATCGACGATGCTATTCCACGCCAGATTGCGGAAGAGAAGGGCCTTCGGGTCACGGCAACTGTGCCCTTGCTATGCGAAGCGATTCGTGCGAAACAACTCACAATGGTGATGGTAGAAGAGTTGGCTGACAACCTCTTGGAAGGTGAATATTATCTACCCTTCGGCCCAGGCGGCTTCCGGAGACATGTGTTGGAGAACGGGCTTCTGGATTACGATGAGATTTGAATAGGCATTACCCTGCCAAAGGCAATCTGGGTTCGTATAGCGCAGGGCGTTGCCGGTAACCTTGGGCCGCGGTGGGCCGTCGTCGATCGTGTTGCAGTGCCGGGGTATCTACTCGTATCCGGTCGCGCTTCTGCGTCTACCGTTGCCTCCCATGCGTATCTCGCATCGTCACCCCGCGTCTGATCAGCTGCCGTCGCACCACCGTGTGGTCCACGTCAAACTGCTCACCAATCCGGGCCAGGGATTGCCCGGTTGTGTACAGTCGCTGCGCTTCGTCGATCTGCTCAGCGCTCAGCCCCTGGTTCCGCATCGCCACACCAGCCTCACGGAGGACCTTCAGCACGCTGCCCTTGCTGAGACCGAACGCCTGCATCAGTGCTGTCGAGGGCTCGCCGGCCTCGTATCGAGCGACAATCTGCCGGACAGTCTCCTGTCCCAGCCGCTTTGACAGCTTGAACGGCGACGCTGATCGGGTGGGTTGGTCTCGATGCGATGGTGCCTGGAACCCGCCATCACCGTCCGTGACCAGGCAGTTCCTGAGCTTCTTCACTCTTCTCTGGAACCTATCAAGTTTCGAGTAGCCCCCCGCTACGTCCACAGAAATAGCAGGTCAGGCCCAGTAGGCTGGGCCTGACCTGTTTTTCGGCCCTGGCCCCACGTAAACCCCCCGTTTTGGTTGTGGTGATAGATGCAAGCCTGTAGACCACTCCGATCCGCCGCGACGGACGATGCGGCAGCAGTCGGCAGCGAGACCCTGTCCAGGGTCGCACTAGTGATCGGCCTGCGCCCCCGATCGCTGGCGAAGAGGTTTGGCACTACAGGCTGTGCCAAGCCCGCTGAGACCGCGTAGCTTGGGTGATGCGGGTGTAGATGTGCACGCCGGGCAGTCGTCGCCGTGTTACCCCACGCCACTGTGGTGCGGAAGGGGCGGTGCTCGCTGTGGATAGCCCATATGCGTTCGGCCAGGGCGTTGGGTGCAAACTGCGGGTCACCGTGCACGGACCGAGGCACCGGGGCTTGGCGGCGAGGTGCGAGCGCGGCGTCGCGCAGCGCCGTGAGGGCGCGGCGCGCTCGGGTTAGGAGTCGCCACTGATGGCGCCGGGGGATGACGAAGCTGTCCGATTCGGATGCTGCGACCAGGAGTTCAGGACGTACGGCAGTGGCCCGGTCGCGGTGGTCGCGGATCTCGTCGTGATGGTCGGCGGCCCAGCCGATCAGGGATGCGACGATCTCGTGAAGGCCGCGCCGAAGTGGCGGCGCGCCCGGCATCCCCGACGAGGTCGGGTTCGCGACCAAGTCGCGTCTGGTGATGGCCATGCTGGAGCGGGCGCTGGCAGATAACCCACACCACCGACACCGATACCGGGTTCGACCGGCGCCGCGGCTTCGGTAGCCCGATGCCGTTGCGGGCACCGCGCGACGGCATCGGGGCCCAGAGTTGGTGGGATCAGCGCAGCGCAGCGCAGCGCGTACAGCGCACTGTGCGCGGCTTGGTCGGCGGCAGGGGCAGGTTGGGGGCGTCGCGGTAATCGATGTCGTGTCCGGCCGCCATCACAGCGTTTTGAAGTGCGAGCCAGTCGAGCTGGGCCTGCGCAGCGGAATTGACGGATTCCCTTGCAGAGGAGAGTTTCTCCCCGACGTTCCGCGTCCTCATCTTCGTCGTGCTGGTCGCAATCTCAAATGTGTTGGACCACTGATGAATCCGTGCGATTTCGGGCGTGGCGGTGAGGCTGCGTCACCGCTCCTGCTCGGCCGCCGCGGCCAATCGTGTTTGCAGGCTGACCGGTACTTGCACGCCGGCCGGGGTCAACGCGACGTCATGCAGCGCAAACCGGTAGGGCCGCAGATCATCGCCGATACACGGCGGCAGATGCTCGACACGGTCGACCACAGCGGACCCGGCTGACGGGTGCGGGCGCGTGTGCGGTGCACCGACCAGCAACGTAATTGCCGGTTCCCAGGGATCGAACAGCCACATCTGCTGCGGATGGTCGGTGTCGGCGAGGACGACCCACGGGAGAGGACTGTCCGGGTGCCACAGCCATGCATCGACGACGCCGCTGTCTACATAGTCGCGGTGGCGGCGGCTCCAATCCGCATCGGTCACAGGCGAACGTTGCGCCTTGAGCACGACTCGGTTGCCGTCGGCGAACACCACCTGCACATCGCATCGCCGCTCATGGTTGGGCAGCCATACCTCGGTGCGGACGTCGATGACGCCCGGCTGGGTTCGCGACCACTCCGCCAGAACGGTCTTGCTGACCAGATGCCACACCGATTCCGGATCGTGCGCACCGCCCACGGGCCCACGACCCGCCGGATGCGTGAAGTGCGGTCGGCGCATACCGCCGACCCGACCTTTCACCACCACCGGCACCACAGTGCCCGGCGGTGCGCCGACTCCCGCGTAACACAGCGCGCACACCAGTGTTCGATCACCGGTGTAGCCATGGGTCCATAGATCCTCGAGGCGAGGATCTTCGGGATCGGTTGGCGCGCAGACATACTGATCGCTCAGCGTGTCCAGCGCCACCATCAGATTGTTGGAGGTACCCACCTCGATAACACCCTTCGTGGAATAGGCGACCGCCTCCAGCAGCACAACACTGCGGGAAGCCCTTGCGGGGCCGCGCTATTCGACTCAGGATGCGTTAGGGGGTCCGGCTCGAAGATCAGTACAGGAGAACTCGTCGCTCTAGGAAATTTTCAGTTACATTGAGCGCCGGAAAGTGTCAGGATTCACATTATGGCTACATGCGACCCACACCGATACTACGGCGGTCCGAGATGTATGTCGACCGGTCGACTCGACTGCCCAGAGAGGGCGGCCCACACCAGCGCGTGATTTCGCGCTCCGGCCCCAAGGCCAGGTGAGGTCTCGAGAACCGACCCGGCCCGGCAATACCCGCTCTCGCGGAGGCGTGCCGCGCGGCGGGGGGTTCGAAGTCGGCGGCCCGCGATGCCATAGAACGATGCGCGTCGCCCGCCAGCACCGTGGGGTCGAACGCCGCGACCCCGTAGGACGACCGCACTGACAACGCCCGACATCGTGCGTTTGGGTCGTGCGGCGCGGGTCGCTGATGGCATTCTCGAAGGGGCAACTGCAGTAAGGGGGAAGATCATGAACTCCGCGCCCGCGAATTGGTATCCAGACCCGCAGAATCCAGGCTTTCTCAGATACTGGAACGGCATGGACTGGGCCGGCGACCCGGTACCCGCCCCAGCGGCAGACGTTGCTGCCCAGCCCCCGCGGGGCGTGGCCCCAGTTGCGAAGGTGCCGATGTTCGGCACTCGAGCCTATGCGAAGCGCCAATCTCAGGATCTGGCCGATGCCTTGGCCGAGATCCAACGGCTGCGAGCCGAGTTGGCCAGCTTGGGTGGCCTCGAGGTCGCCGAGCTTCAGCGCTACCGTGAGCAACTCGCCGCGCAGATCACCGCGGAGCAGGCGCGCCTGGACAGTGTGCGCAGGCAGGTGATCAACACCCAAGAGGAACAGGTACTCCAGGAGATCGGTATCTACCGATACCGTCATCCACTCTCGGACGTGGTCGCCTACCGCGCCGCGCTCGATCAGCTGCAAGGCGAAATCAAGTCCGCCGCGGCGCGTGACGGCGGCGCGATCGAAACCGCACAGAGTTGGGAGGTCAACGGCTCTGCTGCCCAGGGCCGCAAGCTGATGCGCGAGTATTCGAAGCTGATGCTGCGCGCCTACAACACCGAGGCCGACAACCTCGTCCGGAGTCTCAAACCGTACAAGGTCGACACCGCGCTGGAACGCCTCGACCGGTTGGCAACCACCATCGAACGACTCGGCGAGACCATGCAGTTGCGCATCACACCGTGGTATCACCAGCTCCGGCGCCGCGAACTGGAATTGACCGCCGACTACCTGGAGAAGCTCGCCCGCCAGAAAGAAGCCGAACGCGACGAACGCGACCGCCTGCGCGAGGAGCGCAAGGCGCAGCAGGAGATCGAACGCGAGCAACAGAAACTCGAGAAACAGCATCAGCAGTACATGTCCGCCCTCGCAGCGCTCGAAGCCGCAGGCGACACCGACTCCGCCAAGGGACGCGATCTGCAAGACAAGCTCGCAGACCTGGAACAGAAGAGAACCGCCCTCGCAGACCGAGCGGGCAATCTGCGCACCGGTCACGTGTACGTCATCTCCAACATCGGCGCGTTCGGCGAGAACATGGTCCAGATCGGCATGACCCGCCGGCTCGACCCGTACGACCGCATCAGCGATCTGAGCAACTCGTCGGTGCCGTTCAAGTACGACGTGCACGCCATGCACTTCGACTTCGATGCCGCCGGTATCGAAGAAGAACTGCATCGCCGCCTGAAACACAGGCGCGTCAACCTCGTCAACTCCCGCCGCGAATTCTTCCGCGCCACTCCCGCCGAGGTGCGCGAACACCTGCAGGAACTCGCCGGAGAACTGCTGGTGTTCACCGAGTTCGCCGAGGCCGAGGACTACCGCCGCAGCCGCGAGGCGTCGCGGCACACGAACCAGCACTGAATCACGAGACAAGGATGCATGGCATGCCAGAACATCAGGACCAGTTGATCATCCGCACCGACGGCAGCGCCGACGAGCTGTTCGGTCTGCTCGAGTGGTTCAACGACGACGACGAACTGCGCGGGCGGGTCAGCATGCCGACGACGCCCATTCGACCCAGCCAGATGGGCGACCTGGCCGAGGTGCTCGTCGTCGCTCTCGGTGCGCAAGGAATCGCGTCCGCACTGATCCAGTCACTGACCACATGGTTCACCCACCGGCGCTCCGACATCGCAGTCACCCTCACCCTCGACCACACCGAACTCACCCTCGACGCCAAACGTGTCAAAACCCCCGAAATCACCCAGACACTCCAGACACTGCTCGACCAGGCAAACAAACCCCAATGACCCCCGCGCCGAACCGCACCGGCTGGCGCGCCGCCCTGATCGGGGTGAGCCGATACACCCACCCCGCAATGACCGATATCCCCGCCGCCGCCAACAACATCCACGACCTCGCCCGACTGCTCATCGCACCCACCGGTGCAACACTGCCTACCGAGCACTGCACCGCCCTGGTCGATCCCGACACACCTCCGCAGGTCGGTGAACTCATCGCGCACGCCGCCGACCACGCCGACGAGGTGCTGCTGGTGTACTACGCCGGACACGGCCTGCTGGACCGGCGCGGACGACTGCACCTGACCTTGACCGGCAGCGACCCCGACCACCCCGAATGGAGCTCGATACCGTTCGCCACATTGCGCGACGAACTCACCGCCGCCCGCGCACGCGCCCGCATCCTGATCCTCGACTGCTGCTTTTCCGGACGAGCCTTCGAAGCCATGAGCGCACCCGACACCGTCGTCGACGGCCAAATCGACATCAACGGCACCTACATCATCGCTTCCTCCTCCCGCAACGAAACCTCCGTCGCGCCCGAGGGCCAGCGCCACACCGCGTTCACCGGCGCCCTGCTCACCGCCGCCACCAGCAGCACCGGACTCACACTCGACCAGCTCTACGGCAACACCGACCAAATCCTGCACCGCAACGGCCATCCCCGCCCCGTGCGGCGAAGCGTCAACATCACCGGCAACCTGCGCCTGTTCACCCCACCCCGCCACCGGCCCACACCCGACAGCGCCATGACCCCGCTGCTCATCGACCCGCTCGCCACCCCGGACAGCACCACCGAGCAGATCTTCGCCGACGGCCAGTGTGCCGCCGAACAAGGCGACCTCACCGAAGCCGAAAAAGCTTGGCACACTGCAGCATCTCAGGGACACCCCGGCGCGATGAACAACCTCGCCCACCTGCTGTACAACCAGCGAAAACTCCGCGCGGCACACCCCCTCTACCTCGAAGCCGCCCACCGTGGCAACACCATCGCCATGGGCAACGTCGCGGATCTGCTGCACCGAGCCCACGAAGACACCGAGGCCGAGTACTGGTGGCAACGTGCCGCCGAATCCGGCGACACCGACGCCATGTACAACCTCGCCCTCATGCTCGACAAAACCCGCCGTTACGACGAAGCCCTCACCTGGTATCGACACGCCGCCGAAGCCGGCCACACCAACGCCATGCACAACCTGGCCATCCGCCTGCGCTACCGCGGCCAACTCACCGAAGCCACCACCTGGTGGCACAGCGCCGGCCACAAACGACAACAACGCACCACCGAAAAACTCCGCGGCCCCACCCCCCACAGGCAATCACCCTGCACATGACGTCGTGGCGCGAGTGAACCGTCGGATGCGGTTTTGCCATCGCACGGTCTTGCGTCCGGCGCGGCACGCCGGACTGTCCTGGGCCGGTGGGTGACGGGGATGAGCTGGTCGAATCGACGGGAATTGATCCGTGGGCCGCTTATCTGCCGGGCACGACGTCACCCCGGCCGGGACTGGGCCCAGACGCAAGTTGAGGGATAGGTTGCCGCGTCGGCTGTGGCATCCCTGTCGCTAATTGAGGAAGTAGGCGTCGACCTTCTCATCGGAATCAAGGATCTCGTCCGAAGCCACACCGAGTCCCATCGCTAGTGCGACTGATCCGACGAGCGCGACCTGCGCGTCGGGCGAGAAGGCTCGTTCGAGCAGCCCGAGGTAGTCGGACATGCTCTGGTCCAGCTTTTCCAGTGTGGTCTGGTATTCCGCGGCGAGTTGTTCGTCGAGCGTGCGCTGCTCGTCGAGGTAGCGTTCGATCAGTGCCGCCTCTCGTTTCGTCAACGATGATGCGGCGGCCTTGTACAGCACAGTGCCGACCGTGGTGCCGATGACGGCACCGAGGACCGGGATGGGGATGGTCGCCTGGCCGACGCAAGAGGCCAGCGCGCGTACTGCGGCCTCCAAGGCGATGAGCTCAGAATTGCCGATGAACTCGAGTTCGTCGATCTGGCCCCGGCGCAGTTGGTTGGCTTGTTCTGCGATGCTGAAGGATGTGGTGACGACCGAGCTGGCGACGGCTGCGGAGGTCGCGGTGAAATTGGTGAGCGCGTAGATGCTCAGTCCTCGGACGCCGCCCTTGCCGAAACCTGAGCCGGTCTCGCCTGCGAGGTCGATCCAGTCGCGCTCACTGAACTCATTGAGCCGCTTGTCTTCCCGACGCTTGGCGACCACGGCCAGTACGAACACGGTCGCGCCCGCCGCCGCGGCGGCGGTGAGTGCGGCTGTGCCTGCTTCTCGCAGCGTCGGCCGGCTGCGCTGGTAGGCATCCTCGCGCAGGGACCGGTCCGTGGCGTGGAGCGAGCCCTTTTCGGCAGCCATGGTCGCGGTGTAGACATCGCGCTGCACTTCGTCGTACTGGAGCGTCGAGGGCTCGAGCGATTCGAAGCCGACCGATCTGGTTTGGAAGAACGCCTGGACCCGCTGCCAGTCTCTGAGGGAAGGTCCGTCGCCGCTGCGTGACAGCTTGCTCGCTTCCTCGGGCGACAGTGCATGTAGCCGCTGGATCACCTCGAAATGGTCACGGGGGATCTGATATTTCCCACCGTTGCGCACATATTCGGGATACTTCTGGAGGTGCTCGGCGATCGCGCCCAGTGAAAAGCGGCCACCCGCTGCGACGAATTTCTGCTGAATCTCGACACTTCCGCGCATCAGGTCGACGGGCCCGTTGTCGTTGACCCACTGGTAGACGGCCTCGTGGCCGAGGATCTGCTTCCGGGCGTTGCCGATCCCGACCTCGGCGATCTCGGCGATGAAGCCGTGCATGCCACGCTGTCCGCCGCGGTTGGCGGCGACCACCTCGAGGTCGATCTTCCTGACGGCTTCATCGACACTGGTGAGCGCGTCCCGAAGGTGCTCGTCCTGCTGGCTGAGCGCGCCCAGAAGGTTGTCTATGCGGAGCTGGTTGAGATAGCTCACCCAGGAAGCAACCGCATGCTCCTGGGTGCCCGTGACGAACTCGGCAGCGTCACTCACCATCGGCATCCTGTTCGATGCGCATGCTCAGCATGCTCGCGCACGACTTCGTGTTGTTCACCAACGTCGCGAGTGTCGACCGCTCGGCAGGGGCGAGCGCGTGGAAATCGGCGCGGAAGTGCACCAAGGCTTCGCCGTAACTCTTTACCAGCCCTTCGCGGAGCAAGGTCGTCCGCTGGAGCAGGTCGTCGATCCGAGCATCCATGCCTTCGACGAGGGCGGTGTTGCGCTTTATCGCGGTCAGCGCTTCGTGCTTCGCCTCTCGATTCTCGAACTTCTTCTTCGCGAACAGGGCGATCGACGCGAGCAGGGTTGCGCCCGCGACTGTCCAGCCGATCGGGCCGGCAAGCGCCAGCAGTGTGGTGCCTGCCGCAGTGCCGCCGCCACCGGCGGCCAGCGCACCGCCACCGAGCCACGCCAGTGCTGCCTGACTGGCAGCCGCCCCGGAAAGGGTCGAGATCGCGGTGCCGGTCGACGCTGTCCCGAAAGTGGTGGCGACCCACATCGCCGCCGACGGCGCCAGGCCCGCTACCGCGGTGCCCGCCGCGAACCCGGCGCCGGCACCGGCAGCCGACAACCGCGCCGCTTCCAGCTCTTTCTGAGCGAAATCCTCCGCGCTCGAGAACCGTTTCCGATGTACCTCGATCTCATCGAAGTCGGTATCGAACGATTTCGGGGTGTTGGCGATGCTGTTCACCAACTGCTCGACCAGCTCGATCAGGTCGGTCGAACGTTCGCGCTGACGCAACAAAGACAGGCCCCTGTCGGCCATCGCCGTGAAGACGCCGTTGTATTCCGCTACGGCCACTTCGTAGGGGTCCGGCCCTTTCGCAGTCAGCTTCTCGACCCTGCCCCTGGCAGCGTCCTTGACGTTGCCGACCTGCCCGGCGAACTGCGACGAAGCGGTCCGCGCCGCCCTGCCGATACCGTCGACAGTCCTGCCGATGCCCTCCTTGGCATTGCCTACGTCGAGCTGCTCTACCATCGCACCCTCCGACACCATTGCGGCTCAACAACATAACGGAGAATATCAACCACATGTTGTCGCGTCCGGCTGAATACTGGCTCTGGCAGGCACTGAACCGCCACGGGTTTGGGACCGCGCCAGATGTAGGGTTGGGCGGCTCCGACAAGCCCGATGCAGCCGAGCCGGAGCTTGAGCGTTTCGCTGATCCTGCCGCCCTGGAAGGCTTGGGCCAGCCAGATGTCGGAGAACCCGACGTTATCGTCATCGAAGGCGTCGAGCACGAGCAGGTTGTCCGGGCTGACGCCTTCACTATCGTCGCCACATTGCTTGCAGCCGCCGTGCCGATTGACGGCTTCTGCTCCGGCCGACGCCAGACCGTCCCGTAGACACCGTCGGTCTGCCCTGTGACGCCGTTCATGAAGCGGCGCAGATCATCGAAAGCGACCGTGGCCGGATCGCGGTTGTTCGAGTGCAACCAGTTCAGGTGATCGGCCAGGCTGTAGGCATAGGTCTGCTGTGTCGAGGTCCCATACCGGGTCAGCACCATCCACGACGGCCGGTCAACTTCCCCGGCAGGGGTGAAGATCCACCACGACTCTCGGCCGTCGCGGTTACGAATTCGCCGGACCGTGTAACGATCCGAATCCACTGCTCCACAACCCATCTACGTACTGCATATTCGCGGACGTACGACTACTCATTAGTTCGCGACAAGGGGGTGGGATGGGTCGGACTATCGAACTACGTCGGAACGATCGTGTCATCGCGCGCCGAGCAGTGCACTGAACCACATGCCTGCGGTCAAGGTTTCTCCACTTCCGCCATCAAGAAGAGCAGTGTTCGAAGCTGCGTGAAGATCTCTCAGGGAATCTGAGCAATGGTCGGTCGATACGGTAGATCGCGGCAGCGCGGCGGCTTCAACGCTCTCAAACAGGATCGATCCAACGATGCGCTCGTAATGGCCTCGCGGTGCCCCGACAGGGTTCGACGACGATCCCGCAGTGTCGACGGGATCCAGTAGCAGGGACGCGTTGCGAACGGTTGCCTGCCCCGCGGTGGTCGGCTGTAGGCAGTGCAGCGGGGCGGATGGCGAACGTATTCGTCAGCCGATGGCACCGATCCAGACCGTGCGGCCGAAGCGCGCCAGTTCCTCAGAACGTTCTCTGTGATCTGGGAGGACCTGGGCAACCAGTCGGAGGAACTCCGGTCCGTGTCGCGGCTCGGCGATGTGGGCCAGCTCGTGGACGGCGACCAGGTCGGCCAGCCGAGTAGGCATCTGAAACAATGCCCAGTGCAGTGCGATCTCGCCGTCGGGCCGCCTGACACCCCACTTCCGGTCCAGATCGCACACTGTCATGCTGCCGACGTCCACACCCAGGCGCCGTGCCAAGTGCGGCGCTCGCTCCGCCATCCACTCCGATCCCGCCTGCTGATACCACTCGATCAGTGCCTCGGCGACCCGTTTCGGCGGTCCTTCGGCTGCCAAGAATCGGTCGCCGACCAACCGGATGGCCTCCTGTTGCGCTTCAACCAGAGTGAGCTGGCGGCTGCGGCCAAGGTACGGAAAGTTCTCCCCGTTCACGATCTCCTTGGTCGGATGGTCCGCAGCGATCTCCTCCTGCCGTCTGGTCGTGCGGACTATCCAAGGCAGTTTGCCCTGAAGTGTTCGTATGACCTCCTCGGGTGCACAGCCCTGAGGAACCGCGATCGTGACGCCGCCATCTGGCTCGACGGTCAGCCCGATCGTGCTCCTGCGGCCACTGACCCGCACACCCCAGTTCAGGCCAGGAAGCACCGACGCGGCGACGACCGCGCGTATGTATCCCGCCTCGTTCATGGCATCACGGTACGCAATCACGCCGCAGTGATTTCAGCTGACCCAACGGGCGAACTGCGCGACGTTGGCGCGCACGATCCCCATGATCTGCTCGGACAACGTGGTGGCAGCCTCGGCGTCACAAAAGTTGTTGCGTACTAACGCTGTCCGGATCCGCCTGCGGAGCCGTTCCTGAAGAACGTGGCTCTCCGAGAAATGCGGGGGTTGGACCTCCTCATGGATCAGCGTGACCAGTTCACGGGTGGCGAAAGCTAGATCGTGCCAGCCGTCTTTGCCCGAAGCCGCAACGGCGTCGGCGATGGCGTCTTCAGAGTGCCGTTCCAGCAAGCCTCGGATTGGCCGTTCCGTCCACGGGTCGAGGCCGTCGGCCGACCGATCAGGCGCTTGTTGTACATCGCCCAGTAGCGTTTCGAGTTCTTGCGCTCTCCGCAGCGCGTCGTCGCGCAGGCGCTCAAGTATCCGGTCGAGGCGTTCACTCAGCCGCTCATAACGCACCGGGTCGCTCTCGCGGTGCTCGCTGATATGCCGACGCAGAGCGTGCTCCATGTGCAGCGCGCGCAGGCGCGGATCGCCTTCGTTCCGCAGTTGTTCTACGAACCCCTGTGCGATCTCCACCGGCGGGACGAGCTGCGCAATGCCAGTCACTCGGATGTGCTGGTCGAGCAGCCGCCGCACCTTGGCACCGTACCGATAGGGGTCCAGGCCGCCGGACCGGGTGTCGCGGTAGGTACGCCGCACCAAGTACTGCACGAAACCCAGCTGCTTGGCGTCGTCCTCGTACTCAATCGCCTGCTCACGTGGTAGCACCCGATCCAGGCTTGCCAGGAAGTCGTATACGAGTTCGTCGAATTCGGTACGTCGGCGCGGGTCAGCAAGCGCCGTCACGATAAAGGTGGATCGGGTCTGCGCGTCACCCAGCGCTTCGATGCCGTCAATCCCCTCCTGCGCGAGGAACAGCAGGATCTTAGCCCTGCGGTCGCGAAGCTCGGGCAGTTCCTGTTCGATGAGGAACTCCTGGTAACCCTTTCGGTCTGCCTCATCGTAGGCGGACAGGGCCGCATCGAGGTGCCTCGCCACCCCGGCGTAGTCGACGACCAAGCCGACATCCTTGAGTCGGGCGGGACGGTTCGTTCTGGGGATCGCTTGGAGCAGTTCCACGTCACGGATCGGCCGGTCGAGGTAAATCGCCTGCTCAACAGGTGCATCGAAACCGGTCAACAGCATAGATTTGACGATAAGGAACGCGATCGGCGGTTTACCGCCGCTGGCGGGACCTGTGAGGTTCACCCCGAATGGTGGACAGTTGGTTACGCGGCGTTCGACCGCGTCTGTCGATATTGACTGTTCGTAGCGGAGGGGACTGATCCCGCCGATCGAGGAGTGTCGCCGGGAAGTGTTGTATCGGTGAATCCATTTG
>NZ_JBEXYF010000059.1:0-19568 GCF_040630775.1 Nocardia sp. NPDC005745 | reverse complement strand
CCCGAGTCCGCGGTACGGGACGGCGCGATACCGCGCTTCCTGCTTTGGCACCCGGGTCTTCGACTAGCATCCGACCATAGTAAACGGGGCGCACCGGACACTCGGACACGAGACGGGCCGCGAACGGCGCTCGATGGCCTCGCGCGTGGGTGGTCGCGAAAGCGGCGAACTCACTATTCGAAGCCGAAGTAGGTGCTAGCCGAGGGAAGTGAGGTTCCCGACGTGAAAACCGCCGATCCTCTACTCCGGTAGGGGTGTACTGCCCTCCCCGCTGAACAGCCCCGGCGGGGAGGGCATCCCTATACCTTGGACCATCGAAGGACGCGCTCACACCGGAGCGACACCTTCGCAGACCAGCCACCCCAGAGCCAGACAACCCAGCAGGAGCGGGACGTGAGCAGCGAAAAGATCCAACGCGTCGGCATTATCGGCGCCGGCCAGATGGGCGCAGGAATCGCGGAGGTGTGTGCCAGGGCGCACGTCGACGTGCTGGTGTACGAGCAGACGCGGGAACTGGCCGCCGCGGGCCGCGCACGCATCCTGCGTTCCCTCGATCGCGGCGTGAGCAGCGGCAAGATCACCGAGCGCGAGCGCGAACAGGCCGCCTGGCGTCTGCGGTTCACCTCCGACCTCGGCGACTTCGCCGACCGCCAGCTGGTGGTCGAGGCGGTGCTCGAGGACGAGAAGGTCAAGACGAGCATCTTCGCCGAACTCGACAAGGTCGTCACCGACCCCTCCGCCGTGCTGGCCTCCAACACGTCGTCCATCCCGATCATGAAGATCGCGGTCGCCACGGCGAACCCCGAGCGCGTGGTCGGCATGCACTTCTTCAACCCGGTCCCGGTGCTGCCGCTCGTCGAGCTGGTCACCACGCTCAAGACCAGCGAGTCGGTCTCCACGCGGGCCGAGGCCTTCGCGGGCGAGGTGCTCGGCAAGCAGGTCGTGCGCTCGGCCGACCGCTCCGGCTTCGTGGTCAACGCGCTGCTGGTGCCGTACCTGCTGTCGGCGATCCGCATGGTCGAGTCCGGCTTCGCCACCAAGGAGGACGTCGACAAGGCGATGGTGCTCGGCTGCGCCCACCCGATGGGCCCGCTGGCGCTGACCGACCTGGTCGGCCTGGACACGGTCAAGTCCATCGCCGACTCCATGTACAGCGAGTTCAAGGAGCCGCTGTACTCGGCCCCGCCGCTGCTCATGCGCATGGTCGAGGCGGGACTGCTCGGCAAGAAGACCGGCGCCGGCTTCTACCAGTACAGGGCCTGATTTGCAGCGCCTGCGGCGCTGCGTGTTCGCGGCCCCTGGGAGTCTCGCGTCCGAGCGTCCGCTGCTCGCGCCTGCGGCGCATGCGCAACGGACACTCGGACGCGAGACGGGCCGCGAACGGTGCTCGTAAGACTCGCACCCGACTGGGTCACGTCGGCGAGTTCCGAACGATCGACCGACGCAACGGCACGCGACTGGTGAGAACGGCACCGGCAGACCTCGATGCGGAGTCGATCAGAAGTTGGTGAAGCCGTGCCGGTGACGGCAATCGGCATAAGCTGCACAACAGCCGGGCCATGTCGACGGCTCGGCTGGGTATCCAGAGCGCAGCGCTGGATCGTCCCGTCGATCTCGGCGGGCCGCGCAGGTGATCGAAAGGGGTTGTCCCGCTCATGGTGAACGTGACCGACGGCTACGGGTCGAGCATTCTCGGCTATCCCAGGATCGGGCCGCACCGCGAGCTCAAGCGGGCGCTGGAGGCCTACTGGCACGGTTCGCTCGACCGCGAAGAACTGCTGGCGGTGGGTCGCGAGATCCAGGAGACCCAGTTCAACGAACTGGCCGCCACCGGACTGACCCAGGTGCCGGGCAACACCTTCTCCTTCTACGACCACGTGCTGGACAACGCGCTGCTGTTCGGCGCGGTGCCCAGGCGGTTCGAGCCCTACCGCGACGGACTGCACCCGCTGGACTTCTACTTCCTGATGGCGCGCGGCCGCCCGGATCTGCCGCCGCTCGAGCTGGTCCGCTTTTTCGGCACGAACTACCACTACCGCCAGCCGGAAGTGGACGCGGGCACCGAGTTCTCGCTGCACCCCGAGGCGCTGCTCGACGAATTCGACCGCGCGAAGGCGGTCGGCATCGAACTGCGGCCGGTGGTCATCGGCCCGGTGTCGCTGCTGCTGCTGTCCAAGGCCGGGCACATCCCCGGTGAGTCCGGCGGATTCGACACCCTCAGCCTGCTGGACAAGCTGCTACCGGTCTACGAGGAACTGTTCGAGATCCTCGCCAAGCGTGGCGCCACCTGCGTGCAGCTGGACGAGCCCGCGTTCACCAGCGAGCGCACGCCCGCCGAGCTGGCCGCGTTCGAGGCCGCCTATCACCGCTTGGGCAAGGCCCCGCTGCGCCCGCGCATCCTTGTCACCGGACAGTACGGCGATTTCGGCGAGGCGCTGACCATCCTGGCGGGCAGCAATATCGAGGCGATCGGTCTCGACCTGGCCAGCTACCGGATGCGCCCGGAGGATCTCGCCAAGGTGCCCGGCATCCGCCGCAAGCGCCTGTACGCGGGTGTGATCAGCGGTCGCAACGTGTGGCGCGCGGACCGCTACGTCACGCTGGAATACCTCAACGAACTGGCCCAGGTGTGCCCGGACCTGGTCGTCTCGACCGGGACCACGCTGCTGCACGTGCCCTACGACCTGCTGATCGAATACGACATCGAGGGGCACGTCGCCGACCGGCTCGCATTCGCGAAACAGAAGGTGGGCGAGGTGGTCTCGCTCGCGAAGGCGCTCACCGAAGGCCCGTCGGACAAGTGGCGCAAGCGCCCCACCGAGGTGCACTTCAAGCAGAAGCACGCGGTGCGGCAGCGGGTCTACGCCGTCACCCCGGACATGCGCTCGCGGGAGCCCTACGAGGTGCGCCGCGAAGCCCAGCAGCGCAAGCTGAACCTGCCGCCGGTGCCCGCGACCACGCTCGGTTCCTTCCCGCAGACCGACCGCATCCGCCAGGCGCGCTACGAACTCGGTGAGGGCCGGTTGTCCTACGAGGAGTACCGCAAGCGGATCGAGGCCGAGATCGAGGCGACGATCCGGTTGCAGGAGGACATCGGCCTCGATGTGCTGGTGCACGGCGAGCACGAGCGCAACGACATGATCCAGTACTTCGCCGAGCTGCTCGACGGCTTCGCGACCACCCGCTTCGGCTGGGTGCAGGTGTACGGATCCCGTTGTGTGCGGCCGCCGATCATCTACGGCGATGTGTCGCGCCCGGCGCCGATGTCGGTGGAGTGGATCAGCTACGCGCAGTCGCTGACCGACAAGCCGGTCAAGGGCATGGTCACCGGGCCGGTCACCATGATCGCCCGATCCTTCGTCCGGCAGGACCAGCCGCTGCACGAGACCGCCGACCAGGTGGCGCTGGCCATCCGCGACGAGGTGGTGGACCTGGAGAAGGCGGGCATCGCGATCATCCAGGTCGACGAACCGGCGATCCGGGAGATGCTGCCGCTGCGCCCGGAGGGTCGCGCCGAATACCTGCGCTGGGCGATCGGCGCGTTCCGGTTGGCCACCTCCGGGGTGCAGGCCGAGACGCAGATCCACACGCACATCGGATATTCCGGCCGCGCCGAGGTGGTGGAGGCGATCGAGGAACTCGACGCGGACGTCACCGCGATCGTGGCGACCCGATCGATCGAGTGGGTGCTGCGGGCGCTGAAGGACGACTGCGCCTCCGGGCACGGGCTCAGTCACGGCGTCGGCCCCGGCGTGTACGAGAGCCGGTCCGCGCGCATCCCGGACATCGATGAGCTGGACGAACTGCTCACCGCGGCGGCCGAAGCGGTGACGCCGCAGCGGCTGTGGGCCAATCCGGACGGCGGTCTGAAGACCCGGCACTACTGGCAGCTCGAGCCGTCGTTGCGCAATATGGTCGCCGCGGCGCGCCGCGTACGCAGGCGGGCGGAGTCCACCGACTGAGGCGGAACCGGACACCGAGGGCCGTCTTCGTTCGACCGGACGGGGATGGCCCTCGATCTTTCTCGCCGAATTTCAGTACAGTTCGTACTGTATCGTTCAGGGTATGCATACGGACGACAACTGGCCCGACACCCTGCGCGTCGCGCAGGTCCGGGTCGCCCGCCCCACCGACCGGCTCGACGAGGTGGTGCGCTTCTACGTCGACGGACTCGGGCTACGCGAGCTCTACCGATTCCAGAACCACGCCGGTTACGACGGGGTGATGCTCGGGTTGCCAGGAGCCGGATACCACTTGGAATTCACCACGCATGTGGACGGCAGTCCCGGCGAAGCGCCGAGCGAGGAGAACCTGTTGGTGCTCTATTTCGCGGGTGAGTCGGACATGTACGACGTGGCACAGCGGCTCGGTGAGTTCGGCGTCGAACCGGTGCCCGCGGAGAACCCGTACTGGACGGACAACGGCGGCTTGACCTTTCCCGATCCGGACGGCTGGCGGGTCGTCCTGATGCCGCGCCCGGTCTTCTGATGGCGGGACGAACCCGCGACGACCGCATCGACGCCGCGGTGCTCGGCGCCGCGCGTGAGTTGCTCGACGAGGTCGGATACGCCGACCTGTCCATCGGTCAGGTCGCGGGCAGGGCGGGCCTGCACCGGCCCGCGATCTACCGTAGGTGGCCGTCGAAGCGGCACTTGGTGGTCGACGTGGTGGCCGGTCTGCTCGGCCTGCGACCGGCTCCGGATACCGGCGACCTCCGCGCCGACCTGACCCGCGCCATGCGCGATCTCGTCACCGCACTGCGCGACACCTCGCTGCACCGGGTGCTGCCCGCGCTGGTCGCGGACCTGGCGGGCGACGAGCGGTTGCGCGCCCACTTCCTGGCCACCGTCTTCGAACCGCGACGGCAAACCACGGCGACGGCCCTGCGCTCGGCCATCGCGCGCGGCGAAGTGGACCCCGGCATCGATGTGGATTTCGTGCTGGACTCGGTCGCCGCGCCGATCTACTACCGCGCGTTGTTCGGACACCTGCCGCTGACGGACGAACTCGCCGAACAGTCGGTCGCCGCGGTGCTCAGCGCGATCGCCCGCTGACGGCGGGCAGCGCGCTCAACGTGGCGAGCAGGTCGGTGGCGGCGTCGGCCACCGCGTCGGCCTCGGTGACGGCCAGCGCGGCCGCCGTGGCGGCCCGCACATGTGGCAGCAGCGCCAAGCAGTCCGCGGCCGCGGCGCGGTCGGCCGGGGAGAGTTCGGCGTCGTCCTCGGCGGCGGATTGCCATGCCGCGGTGGCGATCACCTCGTGCAGCCAGTTGAGCAGTTCCACCCGCAGCGGTTGCGGCTCGCGCAGCCAGGCGCGGGCGTAGGTCACCTCGGTGCGCTCGTGCAGCAGGGCACCCAGCACGACTTCGGCGGCGGGCGCCGTGACGGAGTAGATCGACCCTTGATGCAGGACGGCGGAGAACAGGAAGACGACCCCGCGCACCTGGTCGTCGACATCCGCGCCGATCAGATCGGCGAGCATGGCCGGAGCGTCGCTCGCGGACCCGTGGGCGTGCTCCAGCGCCGCCCAGTCCGTCTCGCGCAGCAGGGTCGCGGCGCGCTCGTGGTAGGTCGGAGCGAGCGCGGCCGCCGCCCGGGAGCGGGCTTCGGCATCCGCCGAATCCAGCGCACGCTGGAACGCCGCCAGCGCCACGTCCGGTTCGCCGAGCCGCTCGCTGAACACCCCGACCTCGAAGCTGGCCCGCGCGGCGACCGCGGGATCGTCCGATTCGGCCATGGACCGGCTGACTTCCCTGGCCCCCGCCCAATCGCCCGCCTCGCCGAGATGCTGCACCAGATCGCCCGCGACGATCAGCGCCTGGTCCCCGGGCCAGCCGTCGATCACGGAGCGGTAGGCGGCCTTCACGCCCGCGAGGTCGTCCTCGGTGCGCAGGAGGTAGGCCAGGTTGGACAGCGCCAGCCGGGCGATATCGCCGGGTCCGGCGTCGATGGCGTGCTGGTAGGCCGTGCGCGCCGCGTCCGAGTCGCCGCGCTTGGCCCGCGAGTAGCCGAGATTGATCCAGGCCCGTGGTGCGGCGTCGGCATGGCCGGACGCGGCGGCGCGCTCGTACATCGCTTCGGCCGCCGCGGTGTCGCCGCGCTCGGCCAGCAGCAGGCCGAGATTGTAGGCCGCGCGCGGCGCCGCGTCTTCGTGGCCGGAGTCGACCGCGACGTGGTAGGCGCCTTCCGCGGCCGGTTTGTCACCCGAGGCGCTCAGCAGCCCGCCCAGCTCCGCGGCGGCCAGCGGAGCCCAGTTCGGATGACCGGAGGCGATCGCGATCTGGAACGCCTCGCGCGCGGCCGCCAGGTCGTTGCGCCTGCGGTGCATCTTGCCGAGGTCGAAGGCGAGGTCCGGCGGCCGCTTCAGCATTGTTCCCATCCAGCCTCGGCACCGAGTGGTGCGAATCGTTTCCGAGAAGTTCTACATCGGCGCGCGATCCCTGGCTACCCAAGGCGTGGGATACGCCGGTCACCGGCGTGGACTCATTCCGCGGGCGGGTTGTGACGGCCCGCCAAGCGGAGGGTCAACTGCCTTGCGAACTTTCGGCGCCGCTTGGGCGGACCCGTGCTCTCGATGTCGGCCTCCACATCCGCGGGGACGTCGTAGCGGCGGATGTACGCACCGGCGAACGCCTGCACCGTCGCGGTGACCGGGATGGCAAGCAGTGCGCCGGTCGCGCCGCGCAGCGCGGCGCCCGCCAGCACCGCCCCGAACGCGACGGCCGGGTGCATGTCCAAGGTGGAGGCGGTGATGCGCGGTTGCAGGACGTAGTTCTCGAATTGCTGGTAGAGCACGATGAACCCGAGAATCCACAGCGCGGTGCTCGGGCCGTGCACGAGCCCGACGATCACCGGCAGCGCGCCGGCGAGATAGGTGCCGACCGTGGGGATGAACTGGGAGACCACGCCGACCCACAGCGCGAGGGCGAACGCGGACGGCACGTCGAGTACCCGCAGCATCACGTAGTGCGCCAGCGTCGAGACGAGGGCGAGCAGCCCGCGCGAGAAGATGTAACCGCCGGTCTTCGCCACCGCGATGTCCCACGCGCGCAATATGTGTCGCTGGCGCCGCGGCGGCAGCAGCGAACAGACGGCCGTGCGGATCCTGGGCCCGTCGGCGGCGAAGTAGTAGGTGAACAGCAGAATGCCGAGGCCCTGGAAGATCGCGCCGAGCGCGGCGGTGCCGATGCCCCACACGTTGCCCGCCAACCCGGTGAGGTAGCCCTCCAGGGTCGAGCTCCAGTCGGTGGCGTACTTCTGGATGTCGGTACTGGACAGATCCTGATGGAAGGTGTGGTTGATCCACTCCACGCCGCGGTCGGCGTATTCGGGGGCGTTCTTCACCAAGGTGGTGACCTGCTCGACCAGCAGGGCGCCCAGCGTCCAGAGGAAGCCGAAGACGAGGGCCGCCAGCACGAGGAACACCAATCCGGTCGCGGGACCACGCCGCATGCCGCGCCGCGCCAGCCAGTTCACCGCGGGCTCGATCGCGAAGGCGAGGAACAGCGAGACCAGCAGGACCGTCAGCAGGCCCTGTAGCCGCTCGAGCACCCAGAAGGCCGCCAGCAGCCCGGTGATCGTCGCCGCGGCGAGCAGGAACGCGCGCGGCAGCCACGGCGGCATGCCGGGGGCGCCGTCGGCGGGTGGCGTCTCGTCGTCATCCTGCACAGACACACCGCCAAGGTACCCACGCCGCGACCGGTTCGCGGCCGGACTTCGCGGGCCGCGCCGGTACGGCGAGCAGGCTCACATGGTCGAGACGTCGATGACGAACCGGTAGCGCACGTCGCTGGCCACGACCCGGTCGTAGGCGCCGTCGATCTCGTCGGCGGCGATCAGCTCGATCTCGGCGCCGATGCCGTGCTCGGCGCAGAAGTTCAGCATCTCCTGGGTCTGCGCGATGCCGCCGATCATCGAGCCCGCCAGCGAGCGGCGGTACCCGGCGAGGTTGAGCGGCTTGACGCTCATCGGGTTGTCGGGGAGGCCGAGGATCACCAGGGTGCCGTCCAGGTTCAGCAGCCGCAGGTAGTCATCGATCGGCAGGTCCGCCGACACGGTGTTGAGGATCAGGTCGAATCGGCCGCGCAGCTCGCGGAAGGTCTGCTTGTCGCTGGTCGCGTAGTAGGCGCTCGCACCGAAGAGTTTGCCGTCGTCCTGTTTGCTCAGCGAATGGCTCAGCACGGTCACGTCGGCGCCCATGGCGGCAGCCAGCTTCACCCCGACGTGGCCGAGCCCGCCCATGCCGATGACCGCGACCTTCTTGCCCGGTCCGGCGTTCCAGTGCCGCAGCGGCGAGTACAGCGTGACGCCCGCGCACAGCAGCGGCGCGGCCACATCCAGGCCGATCCCCTCGGGGATGGCGACGACGAAGTTCTCGGTTACCACGATCTGCGTGGCGTAACCGCCGAGGGTGTGCCCGCCGGGCTGCACCGCCGGGTCGACCGTGCTGTTGTAGGTCATGGTCGCGCCCGCGGTGCAGTACTGCTCCTCGTCGGCCAGGCAGGGCGCGCAGACCCCGCAGGAATCGACCATGCAGCCGACGCCGACGCGGTCGCCGACCTGATGCCTCGTCACCGCGGCCCCGACCGCGGCGACCACGCCCGCGATCTCGTGGCCCGGCACGCAGGGGTAGCGGGTTCTGCCCCACTCGTTACGGGCGGTGTGGATATCGGAGTGGCAGATGCCCGCGAATTTTATGTCGATCAGCACGTCGTGCGGGCCCAGGTCCCTGCGTTGGATCGTGACCTTCTCGAACGAGCCATCAGGGGTGGACAGGGCGTAGGCGGCGGCAGTGCTCATGAGGACATGCCTACCGTCGCATGGGTGCGATTGCCAACTGTGACACGGAAAAGACCCGATCACGGCACATTTTCTGGCGCGGTCGCCGGATCGATGATCTTCGGCGGCGTTCTCCGGCGACAATGGATTCGGTGAGCGGTTCGGCCGAGGCGGGAGTGCCATGGACGAAGAACGGCAACAGTGGACCGGAGCGCGGCGCACGCCGCGTGGTGGCCGGGTGTTCGTGCTCGTCGTCACCCTCGTGCTCGCGGTCGCCGCGTTCCTCGGATATCGCGGCGAACCGGCCGGTAGCGACCGGCCCGGCCCCGCCGGGACCGCGGCCCCGGTCGCGTTCGCTCCGCCCGAGCCGCTCGACCTCGGGCTCGTCACCGCGGCGGTGCGACCGGCGCTGGTCAACATCAATGCCTCGACCGAGCGGTCCGGGCCCGGCGCGGCGGGATCCGGCATCGTCCTCACCGCCGACGGCGAGGTGCTCACCAGTCATCACGTGGTCAAGGGCGCCGACACCGTGACCGTCACCGACGTGGGCAACGGCAAGGTCTACGACGCGGAGGTGCTCGGCTACGACGCCGAGGCCGACATCGCGCTGCTCGACCTGGCCGCGGCCACCGAACTGCCCACCGCGACCATCGGCACGTCGGCCGGACTGCGCGTGCGCGAGGAGGTCCTGGCGATCGGCAACGCGGGCGGGACCGGCGGCACGCCGACCGCGGTGCACGGCCCCCTCACCGACCTGGACACCGCGATCGTGGCGGTCAACGCCGCCGATCTGTCGCGCAAAGCGCTCAACGGGATGCTGGAGGTCGCGGCGGCGGTGACGGCGGGACAGTCCGGGGGAGCGCTGGTCGATCGGAAGGCCTCCGTGGTCGGCGTCATCGCGGCGGCGTCGGGCGAGGGAGCGCGGGCGGCCGACCACCCGGCCAACGGCTACGCGGTGCCGATCGACGCCGCGATGCGGGTGGTCGATCAGATTCGCTCCGGCACCCCGACCGACACCGTGCACATCGGGCCCACGGCCACTCTCGGCGTGCTGGTCTCCAACGCACTGCCGGTCGGTACCGGAGCCCGGGTGGACGCGGCGCTGTACGGGTTGCCCGCCCATGTCGCCGGTCTGGCCGCCGGTGACGTGATCACCTCGATCGACGACCGCACCGTCACCAACGCGCAATCCCTGCGCAGTGCGCTGAACACACACAAGCCCAACGACACCATTCGTTTGGGCATCACCGGCGCGAGTGGGCGGCGCACGGTGCCGGTGGCGCTGGTCGCAGGCCCGCCGAACTGATCCGGATCAGACCAGCGACAGCCAGTAATCCTGGAAGCGCAGGAACACCAGCAGCAGCACGACCGCGAAGAACAGCGCGACGAGCGTCCAGCGCCATTCGGCGAGCACGCCGAGCGGACCACGGGAACGCCCCCACAGCTGATCGGTGCTCACCGCGAGCAGCGGCGTGATGATCGCCCAGACCACCATGCAGTACGGGCACAGCGCGTTGATCCGGTACAGGCTTTCGAAGATCAGCCAGCAGACGAAGCCGAGCCCGAGCAGGTTGCCCAGCCACAGCCCACCCCAGACCCACCGCGGGAAGCCGACCCCGGCCACCGACAGCGCGGCCAGCGTGACGACGACCGTGAACCCGACGATGCCCATCAAGGGGTTGGGGAACCCGAAGACCGCGGCCTGGTCGGTCACCATCACCGACCCGCAGGACAGGATCGGGTTGATGCTGCACGACGGCGTGTAACCGGGATCGGTGAACAGCTTGAACCGTTCCACGGTCAGCGCCACCGCGGCCAGCCAGCCGGCCAGCCCGCCGATCAACAGGACCCAGGCGGCTCGGGGCCCCGCGGTGATCATTGCCCCGCGGCGGCGCTGATCACGGGGGCGAGAGCGCCGGGGCCGAAGATGTCCTGGCTGGACTCGATCTTCTTGCCGTTGACGAACACCGAGGGGGTCGACTGGATGCCGCTTCCCAGCACTTCCTTGGTGTTGGACTGGATGTACTTGTCGTACTTGTGGTCGGTGATGCACTGGGCGACCGCGTCGTCGGTGTAGCCCGCGCTCTTGGCGATCTGGACCAGCTGGTCGTCGGACAGACCCGCGCCGCCCTCCGGCGGCTGCTGCGCGAACATCGTCTTCAGCCAGGCCTGGTATTTCGACGGGTCGGCCTCGGCGACGCAGTAGGCGGCGTTGGCCGCGCGCGAGGAGTACCGCGTGGTAGAGGCCTTGTCCAAGAAAGCGATCACGTTGTATTCGACGACCGCCGTGCCGTTGGCGACCGCGTCCTCGAGCACCTGTCCGTTGGCCGCCTCGAAGGCCTTGCAGGCGGGGCACTGGAGGTCGGCGACGACGCGCACGGTGACCTTCGCGTCCGGCTTGCCGATCCGGACGGCGCCGTTGTCGGTGATCGAGGCGGGCACTGCGCCCGCGTTCGTGGTGGCGGTCGCCGCGATGGACGGAGCGGGGCCGGGATCGTCGTTGCGGGCCTTCTTCACCGCGATACCGATGCCGATCGCCGCGATCAGCGCGACGAGCACGGCGGCGACGGCCACCTGGATCAAGATCTTGCGGTTGCGGTCGGCGCGTTCCGCCGCCAGCAGCGGGTTCGACTTCCCACCCTGGTTTTTGCTCACCGTGCGCTCACCACGCCTTTCGCTCGCCGGACGATTCCTGCCGTCACGATCGTAGATGCGCAAGCCACTTGCCCGCGTGATCGGCCCGCAGTGGTCATCATCGTCGGCTTACCTGAGAGATTCCGAAACATTTGTCCCGCCACCGGTGATACCGATCGAATCACGCCGGCGGCGATATGGTCAGCGCGGTTCGATGCGTGGTTCCATCGCAAGTCGACTTGCGATGGAAGGCGGGAGTGACATGGAGCAGGTGGTGGCGTCCGGACGCTGGCGTGGCGAGGCCCGCGGTGCGGTCGCGGTGTTCCGCGGGATTCCCTACGCGCGGGCCGAGCGGTTCGGCGCGCCGCAGCCGGTCGAGGCCCATGAGGGGGTGTACGACGCGACGCGCCGGTACGCCATCGCACCGCAGTTGCCGGGACGGCTCGAGGACGTGATGGGGCGGGCGGAGGCCCTGGAGCAATCGGAGGACTGCCTCGCCCTCACCGTCACCACCCCGGTCGGTGCCGAACCGGGCAGCTGTCCGGTGCTGGTGTGGCTGCACGGCGGCGCCTATCTCGCGGGCAGCGGGCAATGGAACCTGTACGACGCGGACCGGCTGGTGCGGCAGACCGGCATCGTGGTGGTGTCGGTGAGCTACCGGCTCGGCGTGCTGGGCTACCTCCGCGCACCGGGCGTCTCGGCGGGGAATCTCGGTTTGCGCGACCAGATCGCTGCGCTGCGGTGGGTGCGGGAGCACATCGCCGAGTTCGGCGGCGATCCGGAACGCGTCACCGTGTCGGGACAGTCGGCGGGCGCGCAGTCGGTCGTCGCGCTGCTGGGGATCGCGGAAGCGAGGCGGCTGTTCGCCCAGGCGATCGTGCAGAGCGCACCGTTCGGCGTCGGCTTCCAGAGCCATCGGAGGGCCGAGCGGGTCGGGGCGATGTTCCTCGCCGAACTCGACGCCGATCCGCGCACCGCTCCGGTACCCGACCTGCTCGCCGCGCAGGGACGTACGGTCCGCAGGGTGGCCGGGCCCGCCGCGCTGAACCCCGCCCCGCCCTTCTTGCCCGTAGCCGACGCCGGCCCACTGCCGGACCCGCACGCTTGGCGGCAGGCGGTACGAGACGCGGCCACCGATCTGCCGGTGGTGCTCGGGTGCACGGCGGAGGAGTCGCGAGCGTTCTATGGCGGCCCGCATCCGGTTTTCGGCAGGTTACGGCGACTGCCGGTGACGGGCGCGCGGCTCGACGCGGCGGTACAGCATCTCATCGGGCGAAAGGCGTTCGAGCAGGGGTTGTTTCGCCGACGAACTGGCCGATGCCGGGGCGCGGGTGTACTGCTACCGCGTGGGACAGCTTCATCCCGAGAATTCTTACGGCGCCTGCCACTGCATCGATCTGCCGCTGCTGTACGCCGACGGCGACACCTGGCACGACGCTCCGATGCTCGCCCCCCTGACCACGGCGGAGATCGACGCGCTCGGCCACCGAACTCGGGACTATTGGGGCGAATTCGTGCGCACCGGACGGATCGCCGACACCGGCTGGACGCCCCACCGTCCCGGCTCGCGTATCGTCCGGCAGCTGCCCTGAGCAGGCACGCGCGTAAGCGGCGAACTCGCGGATCCCGCCCGAAGCGGCCGCGGAGCCGAGGGCGCAACGCGGTGACCTAGGCCTGCTCCAGGCGCCGCTTCTGCTGCTCGACGTCGAACGTCGGCAAGGGCCAGTCCAGTTCGAGCCGTTCCAGGGCCGCGATCAGCAGTTCGGTGACCGCGAGCCGGGAGAACCACTTGCGGTCGGCGGGCACCACGTGCCAGGGCGCGTACTCGGTGGACGTGCGGTCCAGCATCGCCTGGTAGGCCTCCTGATAGGCGGGCCAGTACGCGCGCTCGTCGATGTCGGCCGGGTTGAACTTCCAGAACTTGTCCGCGCGTTCCAGCCGCTCGGCCAGCCGCCTCTTCTGTTCGTCCAGCGAGACGAACATGGCCACCTTCACCAGCGTGATGCCCTCGTCCACCAGCTCCCGCTCGAACGCGTTGATCTCGTCGTAGCGCGGCTCCCACACCGTCGGCGGCACCAGGTTGTGCACCCGCACCACGAGCACGTCCTCGTAGTGCGAGCGATCGAATACGCCCAGCTGACCCGCGCGCGGCAGCGCCTCGCGGATGCGCCACAGATAGTGATGGCGCTGCTCCTCTTGCGTCGGCACGCCGAACGCGGCGTGATCGACGCCCTGGGGGTCGACCGAACCGATGACGTGCCGGACGATGCCACCCTTGCCCGCGGTGTCCATGCCCTGCAAGACCAGCAGCACGCTGCGCCGGTCGCCGGAACGGCCGTTGGCGTACAGCTTCTCCTGGAGATCCGACAGCACCTGGCTGCGTTCGGCGAGCAGTGCGACGCCCGCCTTCTTGCCGCCGGTGAACCCCGGCGTCCCGGAGGTGTCCAGCTCGGCTACTCGCAAGCCGTCGGCCTTCATGGCCTCGGCAGGACACACCGTCCACTGTTCAGGCATAGCCCCACCCTAACCACGCGGCAGTTCGGCCCGGTCACACTTGCGCGAGCCGCAGCAGCTGGGTGGCGAACTCCTCGTCCGACACGGGGGTGAGGGCGAGATCGTGCGCGGTGGTGAGCAGGTAGCGACCGTCGCCGGTGAAGTCCAGCCAGGTGCGATGGCGGGTGGGCGGAGACATCGGGTTCTCGGGCTCCACCGTGACGGTGATGAAACCGCGCCCGTCCACCGGCTTGCGCAGTGTCTGACGGAATTTCGCCGCGCCGCGATGGCCATTGGTGACGAACGGCTCGGTGCGGTCGGGGCTGAGCACGGCGTCCTGCGGCTCGCGCATCGGGGCGAGCTTGCCCGGCCGCGCCGAACCGATGATCTGCACCAGCCGTTCGCCTATGGCACGGGCATGGCACATCTGTACGGTCACCCGGTCCGGGGTGGCGACCAGGATGCCCGCGTGGTTGTGCACCACCGCGGCGAACGCGAGAATCCGTTCGGTCTCGCTTTCGCTCCCATTGCGCGCGAGGGCGGAGCGTTCGCCGGAGACGGTGATGGTGGTCGCGTCGTTGCGCGCGCAGAGCACCAGCGCGGCGGCCAGGTCGGGCTCGGCCTGCCGGGCGAAGCGCTGCGGCAAACGCAAGGCGTGGTACTCCGATTCGGTCCGCGCCGTGGCCGAGGGGACCATGTTGACCGGGTATGGCCTACGGTCCAGGCTCGTTTCGTTCGTCCAGACATGCGTGAATTCGTCCGGGGTCAGCACCCATTTCACCGTGCGCCGCCTCCGCGGACGGAATTCGGATCGCCGGATGCGTTGTCGGCGGCCGAACCTTGGTGCGGCCGGGGGAATCGGGGAACGCGGTCGCCGGTGGCCGGCATCGTCGGGGTGTAGACGTAGGTCATCGTGTCCCGGACATCCGCCTCGATGTCTGCCGCCGCACTATCGTGTTCCATCCTACGTTTTCCACCGTAAACCGCTTCGGCGGCCGGGTCCGCCAGCGGCCGATACCGCTGCGGCGGCGCGATCGCGCCCCGGACCGTTTGCGCGGCATCGCTATTCAACTCCATCAGCCGAGCGACCGCCCGGCACACGTCCTGCGCGTCCCCGCCCGCGCGGACGAACTGCCTG
Organism: Nocardia sp. NPDC005745; assembly: GCF_040630775.1. Lineage (NCBI taxonomy): Bacteria > Bacillati > Actinomycetota > Actinomycetes > Mycobacteriales > Nocardiaceae > Nocardia > Nocardia sp. NPDC005745. Next base: position 4,526 of record NZ_JBEXYF010000059.1, on the reverse strand, counting down.
GTCGCGCCCACAGCGGCGTCGGCAGCGCGGCCGGACCAGCGCGCGAATTCCCGGTTGGTGGCATCGGAGAAGGCTTGGAACGCCTCGGCCACCGCGGCCGCGTTGGCCTGCCATGCCTCGGCGATCCGGCCCAGCGCCGCCGGGTCGAGCGCTTCGTGCACCAGATCCCAGATCTGCTGATGGGTGTATGCGCCGAACAGTTCCCGATCCGGCGCGTAGGCGGGATCGGTCGCTCCGTCGGCGAATCCGGCCAGCTCCTGCCGGATGTCGTCGGCGGCGGCACGTGCCGCGGAGTCTGCCATCCGTCGTCCCCCTCAGTCGGTCCCGGCGCGCGGGTGCGTGCTCAACTGGGCTCCAGGTATTCGGCGATCAGCCGCAGCGCGGCCTGATTCGCCGCCTCGGCGTCGGCCAGCCGGTTGGCCGCGGCGAGATACGCCGCCTTGAACAGCAGCGCCGTCTCCTGGAACGCCGCCAGGGTGTCCAGGTACTGCCGTCCTTTCGCGGCGAAACCGCGGGACAGGCCGTGCCCGGTGGGCAGGTCGGGAAAGCCGGTCACCTCGGTGACGAGGTGTTCCCCGGCCATCGCACGACGTAGATCGTCGACCAACTTGTCGCACGCGGCGGCCAGATTCTCCGCGACCGCCGTGTCCAGCTCGAACTTCTCGCCCCCGCCCGCGCCCATGGCCGCCGCGTACAGCTCTCGCGCCGTCCCCTGTCCGGTATCGGGTACCGCCACGTGGAAGCCCCCTTCCGCTCGGTCCTGTTCGTACCGCGCTGTACTGGATCCGCACTTTACCGCTCGGTTCAGCGCGGCGGACCGGCTCGGTATGTGCTTGTGCCGAGCACCCGGTACTCGGATCCGCCGTTGTTACACTGACCAGCGGTCCGAGGGGCGGTGTCCGCAGGGGAAGGCGACCGGTGGCCGAAAACGATGACGTAGTCCCGAAATACCTGCAGATCTCGGGTCATATCCGTGCGCTGATCGAATGCGGTGAGCTGGCGCCCGGCGCCGAGGTGCCCTCGGAGCGGGAGCTCGCCGCACGCTGGAAGGTGGCCCGGCCCACCGCCGCCAAGGCGCTGAATACGTTGCGCCAGCAGGGGATCGTCCGGTCCCGCCGCGGATCGGGCACCTATGTGGCCGAACAGCCTGTGCTGCTGCGGGAGAGTGCGCCCCGGTACGGACCGTCTTCGCCCGAGAGCCGGTCGGTGACCGTGCTGCGAGCCGGAGTGGTGGAAGGGCCGCGGGAGGTCACCGAGCCGCTCGGCCTGCCCGCTCGCAGTTCGGTGATCGTGCGAAAGACGTCGCATGAGGACATATCCGGATATGCCCGACTGGCCACCTGCTGGTATCCGGGAGGTTTCGCCGAAACCGTACCCCTGTTGCTCGAATCCGAGGCCGTGCCCGGGGGAGTCGCACGGTATCTGGAAGACGCGACCGGACGCGCTCTCACCGTCGTGCGCGAGAGCGTCGGCGCCCGGCTGGCCACCGACGACGAACGCCGCCACCTCACGCTTCGGCACCCGGCGGCGGTGCTGGTCGTGCGCCGCCTCGGTCTGGACGCTCATGGCGTCCCGCTCGAGTACCGCGAGACCGTCCACCCGCCCGGCCGGTGGATCATGCCGCACGAGTATTTCACCAGCTCAACGGCCGATTCCCGCCGTTGACACCCCGCTGCCGCAACTGGCATAGTCCACTTGTCGGAAGTGTCGAAGGGTGGGAGGGGCGATGTCCGATCGGTTGACCGTCGGCGGCTGGGTGATCGTGGGGGAGCAATGCTCGGTCCGCCTCGCCCCGGTACCGCGCGAGGACTACCTCGCGTTCGTCTTCGAGAGCAGCGGAACCGAATTCGAATTGGCCCTGGCCCCCGCGATCCTGCACCGCATGGTCGATCTCGGCTCCGGGCCGCCGGTGCCGTGAGGCCGAGGCGCGGTGCTTCACCGGTGCGTCACGCCGGTGCCTGCAGCACCAACTGATCCCAGGGCCGGGGTGGGTATTTGAAGATGGATGCGCGCATCAGATGCGTCACGAACTCCTCGCGGTCTGGATCCCACAGCACCACTCGCTGATTGGTCACTTCGTCATCGGTGGGAGTGCTGCGATACATCTCGAGGAAGACGGGTTCGATCTGGCAAGCTTGCACGATCTCGTCGATCCGGCGCTGCGGCACGGCTCCGGGCGCAAGGGTCCCGAACGCCGCGGCCATGAGCCGGGCCCGCAGGTTCCAGTTCGCGATGACCTTGCGCGCGAGCGGATCGGTGAACATCCAGACGATGAGACTCGCTGGTTGCTCGGCGTCCGGCGGCGCCGGGGTGAGTCCTGGAAAGCGATCGAGAAAAGGTCTGTTGCAACCTATAGGTCGAACGTTATGCGATCGTGGCAGCAAGCCGGGTCGAGGATGCGGTCGAGGCCGGTCTGATCTTCATCGGTCCAGACCGGTGGCACGCTCGACCAGTCGAGCGTTTCGAGTGGCGCCTTGGCGGACAAGGAACGGAGTCGCTGAATCACCGCGATGAACCGCTGGCGCTTCCAGTTCGGCACGCCGACCGCTTCGAACCACAGCCGCAGCGCCTCGCCGTCCGGTACGCGCACGCCGGTCTCCCAGTAGTGCACCAGTTGCCGGGAGACGTGGCAAGCTTCCGCGACTCGTGTTCTGCTCAGGTCGGCGGCCTCCCGCTCCGCGCTCATCAGCTCGCCGAGCAACTGGTGGACAGGCCTTCTGATTTCGTTTGCCACGGGCGCTCCCTCAACACGACGTGCGTGTACGACGGTGGTGACTCGGATCGTAAAACCCTCACCCTAGTGCGGCGTTTCGACAACGTGCTGAAAAAGTTGATCTTGTGAGTCAGGTAGGCGTCAACCCTCTGGTACGCGTATGCCGAGCTTTTCCTGGTGGTCTAAGCGTCGATGAAGAGGTCGTTGGCGAGCGCACCGGTGCCGGGGACGACCCGGTACCGGTCCAGGTCGGTACGGCCGTGAGAAGCGAGGACATCCTCGTCGAGCAGAAGCTGGCCGGTGTAGGTCGACGCGGGACTGGTCACGACCAGTAGGGCGGCATCGGCGCAGATGAAGGGATTGCGGGACGCGGTAACCGCTTCCTCGCCACCGAGCAGATTGCGCACCGCCGCGGTGTCGATTTTGGTCCGGGGCCACAGCGAGTTCACCCCGATGCCGTAGGACCGGAATTCGTGCGCCAAGCCGACGGTGGCGATGCTGACTCCGTATTTGGAGACGGTGTAGGCAACGCCGTTGCCGACGTGCTCGGGATTCATGTTGAGCGGTGGGGACAGCGTGAGGATGTGCGGGTTGCGCCCGGCTCGCGCCGAGGTGCGCAGGTGCGGCAGGGCCAGTTTGGACAGCAGGAACGGGGCGCGGAGGTTGACGGCCTGCATGTGATCGTAGCGCTGCATGCCGATCTGCTCGGCGCCGGTGAGATCGACCGATCCGGCATTATTGACCAGGATGTCGATGCCGCCGAAGCGCTCGACGACGCGATCGACCGCATCGGCCAGCGCCTTGTCGTCGCGTACGTCTGCGACCAGCGGGAGTACGTCACCGCCCGCGGCCGCCACGTCGGCGGCGGCGGTATGGATCGTGCCGGGCAGCTTCGGGTGTGGCTCCTGCGTCCGGGCGATCATCGCGACGTTCGCGCCCTCCGCCGCGAACCTGATCGCGATCGCCCGGCCGATGCCCCGGCTGGCTCCGGTGACCACAACGGTCCTTCCGCCGAGCAGATCCCCGGTCGAATCCTCTCGACCGGAGGCGGGCGTAGGTGCGGGGCTGTTCATAGCGAGTGGTCCTCTGGCAGGGATGCGTGAGCTTGTGGAGTGAGGCTAACCGGCATCTGTCGGGATCGGGAGGCGGTCGTTGTCCACAAGTTGTTTACACCCGCCTCGTTGACAACCCGATGCGCCGGCCCGAATGCTGCGTATCTATGCGTCGCTGCTCGGACACGCGTACGAAAAGAACGCAGTCACAACGGATTCGACGTACCTCCGACGAACCGATATGCCCCTTCCCTGGCTCGAAACCAGTTGGGAGGCGATGACTTCGAATTGCGGAAGGGGGGCTGGAATTGAACTGTCGGAATAAGGAAATGGGGTCCTCCTCAGCCCGCGTGCCGAGGCCGAGAACCGCAGATGACCGTGTGCGTTTCCTCGTGCTCGGTGAGTGCACCGATGTGGAGTTGTTGCAGGCGCATGTGAGTGGTCGGCGGCATGCGTTCGCCGAGTTGCTGCGCAGGCATAACGATCATTTGTGGCAGACGGCGTTGCGTACGTCGTATACGCGTGAGGACGCTGCTGATTCGTTGCAGGATGCGTTGTTGTCGGCGCATCGCACGGCGGGGGCGTTTCGTGCGGAGTCCCAGGTGCGTAGTTGGTTGCATGCGATCGTGGTGAACGCGTGCCTGGATCGGATTCGTCGTAACAAGACCAGGCGCGCGTTGTCGTTGTCGCCGGAGTCGATGCCCGAGCCGAGGGATGAGCGCGATGAGATGGCGGCGGTGGAGATGTCGATGGTCATCGAT